>NYSW01000008.1 GCA_002683195.1 Phycisphaerae bacterium | reverse complement strand
CGCAGCGGCAACCGAGACCAGCGCAAAGGCGTAGGATGCACGGTCGCGAACCTTGAGATAGGCGCTATGGTCGGCGAAGGGTTGTGCAGGTAACTCCACGGCGGTTATCAGTTCGCCGTCCTCGAGGTTATTGTCCTGCTCAGGCGTATCGCCGGGCAAGCGGTGAAAATCAGCAAACGGGATACGGCGCTCGCCGCCAGCGCCCTGCACGATCACCACCGCTTCCAGTGCGGCCGCATCCTGCCTCGCGAACGTCGGCCCGGCTTTCGGCCGGGTTGGCTCGGACGATCACTATTCGTGGCTGACGCCGGGGAGCAAGGGCGTGTTGATCGCTCTGATGCTGCTCGGGCGGCTCGAGCTCTTCGCGGTCCTCGCCCTGCTCACGCCCCGGTTCTGGGGTCGGCATTGAGCCGCCCCCAGGTGGATCACATGGGCTTTTCGTCGATGGTCTGGTCGTAGACCTCGAGCAGCTTGGTCTTGTCGAAGATCAGTTCCTGCCGGGTGAGTCCCGTCAGTTCGTAGTGCGGCGTCAGTTCGATGGCGTCACACGGGCAGGCCTCTTCGCACATGCCGCAGTAGATGCATCGGAGTTCGTCGATGTCGAACTGCTTGGGGTACTTCTCCCGATCATCCCAGGGACTTTCGTCCGCCACGATGTGGATGCAGTTCGCAGGGCAGGCCGTGGCACACATGAAGCAGGCGACGCAACGGACNCGTCCGTCGTCGTCCTTGTTCAAGCGGTGCACGCCTCGGAAGTAGTCGCGGAACTGGCCGCCTTCCTCGACCGGGCGGTCATCCCGCTTTTCTTCGGGATACTGGACCACCCAGAGGGTGTCCTTGTTCTTCCCGTCACGGCCGACGTTCTGGAACGCGTGCCGAAGCGTGGTTCCCAGTCCGCGGAAGATCTCCGGAAGGAAAAGTCGTTCGGCGGTTCCGAGACGCTTGGGCGTCACGTCGATGATTTCTTCGTCGCGGATGGTCATGGGTCAAGAGTGTAGGTAGAGAAGGCCTTCAACGGGGAGAACAACCGGGTTCTTGGAGGTCCCGTAAGATTTCCAACATGTTCACTGGAACCCCCGGGTCTCGAAAATCTCGTTCTGACGACGCCGAGTCGCGGATTGGCTGGCGAATGGCCGGTCTGGGCATGGAATCGGTGTCTTTCGTCGCCGGGGGCCTGCTCCTCGGTTGGTTCTTCGGGGGTGTCGCCGAGGCGAATGGCTGGGGGCAGCGTGACTGGTGGATCGTGGGGGGGGCGATCGCTGGAATGGCCAGCGGTCTCTCCCAACTGGTCCGCGGAGGACTTCGGATGAATGACCAACTGGATGCCGTTCGCCGCAAAAAACGGGATCAGGACGACCATTCCTCCTCTTGATCACCCCTTCGGAGTGTCGTCATGAAGATCCCGTCGGACCTGTTGCCTCAACCCTCGGACCGGTCCTCAGAACCCCTTTATCGTCTCCCCGTGGGCATTCTGGCCCTTGGCTGGGTCGTCTCGACCGTGGTTTCAATCGGGGGCTGGCCCCTCGCGGGGCTGTTCGTGGACCTGGAGCCCGGCTGGCTGCTCTGGGGCTGTATCGGGGGTGCGATCTCTTCGGTGGTGGGGGGGGCGGGACTGCTGATTCTCGGGCCTTGGAAACCCCGGCGGTCTGGCGACCTTCCCACTCTGTGGCTCGCTTCCACGACTGGACGGATTCTGGCGATTCCTGCGGTGGCCTTTCTGATATATTCCGCGGCCCGTCCGCCGGACCGTCCATTCGTGGTCGGACTCGCGGCATCCGCACTTGTCCTGCTTGCGGTCGAGGTGCCGATCATCGCCAAGGCGATGCTCGCCCAGATCGAAGCCGACGAGTCCGCTGCCGCGGCTTCGGACGACTGATTTCGGAGTCGTGCGCANTCGCGTTCGACCACCTCCCGTTCGCCTGACCGTCCCTCTCAATGGAGAATGGACTTGCCCGCATTGCTTCTGGCCGGAACTGATCCGCTTACCCACGTCGTCAACTCNCAGGAGACGTTGTGGCGAGAGATCAGCTGGGTCGGGGAAATCGGCGCCGGCTCGGCGCACGAAGTCATGTTGCTGCTCGCAGGCATCCTGGCCGTGGCCGGCCTCCTGTTCGCGGCTCGTCGAATTCGAACCGGTGAGGAATCCGAGGGCAACCGACGCTACGTCACCAAGGGACGCCTCTCGCAGATCGTGGAAGTGATGGTCGTCTACCTNCGAGACCAGATGCTCGAGCCGGTACTCGGTGCGAAGCAGACACGACGCTGGACTCCGTTCCTGCTGTCCCTGTTCTTCTTCATTCTGGTGGTGAATCTGCTCGGCATGATTCCGCTTCAGGACATGCATCACCTGTTCGGCCTGCATCACTTCGCCTTCGGCGGCACCGCCACCGCGAACTTGAACGTCACCGCGGTGCTGGCGTTCACCGCCTTCGTGGCGATCCAGATCCACTCGTTCCGCGAGTTGGGCTTCCTGGGNTGGCTCGATCACCTCACCTGCGGCCTGGCCAAGGGCCCCAAGGGTCTGTGGCTCGTCGTGCCGATCGTCTTCGCGGTCGAATTCGCGGGCGTGTTCATCAAGCCCGTCGCCCTCGCCATTCGGCTCTTCGCCAACATGATGGGCGGGCACATCCTGCTCGCAACCGTCATCATGCTTCCCTCGATGGACCAGATGGGGCTTGAGTACGGCGGTGGTGCCTGGTTCGGCGTCACAATGGCCACCGGTGCCTTCGCCGTGGCCCTCACCTTCTTGGAACTCTTTGTCGCCTTCCTTCAGGCCTTCGTCTTCATGTTCCTGACCGCGGTCTTCATCAGTCTGATGAGCCACGAAGAGCATGAGCACGAGGACGCCGCCGCAGAGGACGTCGAACAGGAGCTCGCCCAGGCACACTGATCGGTGCCCTTTCTTCCACGGATACGACCGTCATCACCGGATGACGAAGACAGAATCACCTCAAGACGCGACACCCTGCGTCGCATTCGGAGACCCGGAGTCACATGAACAAGCTCATCCCCGCATTCCTCTTCGCCCTCTTCGGCACTCTCTTCATCGTCGAGCCCGCGCTCGCTCAGGACGCCGANGCGGTGAACTGGGGAGCCGGCCTTGGCAAGGGTCTGGCCGCTGGTCTCGCGGTCATCGGTGCCGGCATCGGCATCGGCAAGATTGGTGCCGGCGCTTGTGAAGCGACCGCCCGTCAGCCTGAAATGGGTGGCCGTATCTTTGTGAACATGATCCTCACCGCCGCCCTGGTGGAAGGCGTCGCGCTCTTCGGAGTGGTCGTCGGCTTCCTCATGGCCGGCTGAGAATCCAGAGTCCACGTGGTCCTCGGTGCCGGCACCCGCCGGCACCGAGGTCCCGCGCCGTCCGAGGCCAGCACGGCCCCGGACTCACGTTCAGCGATCGCGCTTCGACGGAGTCATCGATGTCCCTTCCCCTTCTATTCGCAGCCGCCGCAGGCGATGGTCCGAACCCCATGAACCCGGAGCCCTGGGTTGCCGGTACCGCCGTGGTGGTCTGGCTCATCGCCCTGGCGATCCTGATCCTCAAGGTCTGGCCGGTCATCACCAAGGGCCTCGATGAGCGAAACGACAAGATCCTCGGTGAGATCAAGGCCGCCGAAGATGCGAGATCGCAGGCCAAGCAGGCCCTCGCCGAATACGAGAAGAGCCTCGCCGATGCCCGCGAAGAAGCCAACCGGACGATCACCGAGGCTCGTGCCGAGGCTCAGCGGGTCGCCGACGAGATGAAAGCCGCCAACGAGCGTGACCTCGCCGAGCGAATGGCTCGAGCGAAGTCCGACATCGAAGCGGCGAAGAAGGCCGCGGTCGCGGACATCCACGACCAGGCTTCGGAACTCGCTTCCGCGGTCGCTGCCAAGATCCTTCAGCGAGAAATCAACGCCGCCGATCAGTCCCGACTGGTCGAGGAAAGCATCCGCGAGCTCGACGCCGCCGGGGTCTGACTCCGCCTTTCGACCGATACCGGACGGCACCACGCCGTCCTTGGGGAATCCCGCCTCATGTCCACCGACTCCTCCAACGCGACCATCGACGCCATCGCCCGGGTCTACGCGCAGAGCCTCCTCGAGCTCGCGGAGGCCGCAGGTGGCAACGAGAAGGTCGCTGAAACGAGCGAGCAGCTCCACGCGATCGTCGAGATCGTCCGGGCGGAACCCGCCTTCGCGGAGTTCCTCCGCTCACCGATCGTGAAGCGGTCCAACCGTGGATCATCCCTCCAGCGAATTCTCGACGGGCAGGTCTCCGATCTGCTGTTGCGATTCATCCTGGTCCTCAACGACAAGGGGCGGCTTGCTCGCCTCTCCGACATCGCCGCGGCATTCGAGGAACTCCTCAATGATCGCTTCGGCCGGGTCGAGGTCGATGTCTTCACCGTGGAAGGCGGCCTCGACGATGCTCAGATGAGTCTTCTTTCGGAGAAGATTCGTACCCGGCTCGGCAAGGAGCCGGTCTTCCACCAGTATGCAGATCCCTCACTGCTCGGAGGACTCGTCCTTCGAGTGGGGGATCAGTTGATCGACGGTTCGGTTCGCGGACGGCTCCGCGACCTCCGTGAGTCCCTCCTTGATCGCGGTGCTGCCGAGATCCAGGCGGATGGCGAATCCTTCTACTCCGGCGATTCTTCCTCGGCGTCTTCGGACGTCGTCCAGGGCTGATCGCCCGCGCTCGTTACAGATCCATAACCCGCGCCGCTGGCGCCCTGCGAGGTTCCCCGTGAAGATCAAGTCCGACGAGATCACCTCCGTCATCAAGCAGGAGATCGAGCAGTATTCAACCGAGCTGTCGATCTCCGAGGTCGGCAAGGTGGTTGAAGTGGGCGACGGTATCGCCCGCGTCTACGGTCTCTCCAATGTCATGGCCGGCGAGCTTCTGGAATTCCAGGGCGAGCATGGCACCGTGATGGGTCAGGCCATGAACCTGGAATCCGACACCGTTGGTGTCGTGCTCTACGGCGACGGCAGTGGCATTCGGGAAGGCGACACCGCTCGCTCGACCGGAAAGCTTCTTGAAGTACCCGTGGGTGAAGAGTTGCTGGGACGCGTGGTCGACGCGCTCGGCCGCCCGATCGACGGTGGCCCGGCCATCGGCGGCGGACTCACCCGCAAGGTCGACATCGTGGCTCCGGGCATCGCTGCTCGCCAGCCCGTGACCCAGCCGATGCAGTTCGGCATCAAGGCGGTCGACTCGATGATCCCGGTCGGTCGTGGCCAGCGAGAGCTCGTCATCGGTGACCGAAAGACCGGGAAGACCGCGGTCTGTCTCGACGCGATCATCAACCAGAAGGAATTCTGGGGAACCGACGATGCGGTGGTCTGCATCTACGTGGCCGTCGGACAGAAGGAATCCACGATCGCCGGCGTCGTCGACTCGCTGCGCGAGAACGGTGCCCTCGAGTACACGATCGTCGTGGCCGCCGGTGCGGCCGCCCCCGCCCCGATGCAGTTTGTCGCCCCCTACTCGGGTACCGCGATGGGCGAGCACTTCATGTGGCAGGGCAAGGAAGGCAAGTCGCCCAAGCACGTCCTCTGTGTGTACGACGACCTTTCCAAGCAGGCGGTCGCCTATCGCGAACTCTCGCTGCTGCTTCGACGTCCCCCCGGTCGTGAGGCCTATCCCGGCGACGTGTTCTACCTGCACAGTCGTCTTCTGGAACGTGCGACGAAGCTCTCCGACGCCAACGGTGGAGGCTCGCTCACGGCGTTGCCGATCATCGAGACGCAGGAAGGTGACGTCTCGGCGTACATCCCGACCAACGTGATCTCCATCACCGACGGTCAGATCTACCTTCAGCCCGAACTCTTCTCCGCCGGCATCCGGCCCGCCATCAACGTGGGTATCTCGGTGAGTCGCGTGGGTGGTAACGCCCAGATCAAGGCCATGAAGGAAGTCGCTGGTTCTCTCCGGCTCGACCTCGCGGCCTTCCGTGAACTGGAAGCCTTCGCGCAGCTCGGCACCGAACTCGACGTGGCCTCCGAGCGGCAGCTCACCCGTGGCCAGCGAATGGCGGAACTGCTCAAGCAGGGACAGTTCGTGCCGATGGACGTGATCGATCAGTGCATCTCGATCTTCGCGGGTTCCCGCGGATTCCTCGACGACGTCGAGCTTCCGAGGGTCAGCGAATTCGAACGCGACATCCTGGAATACTTCCGGGGCAAGGGCAAGGCGGTTCGCGACATGCTCGTCGAACAGAGGAGCTTCAAGAAGCTCGACGCCGAGTTCACGGCGGCTTGCGAGGACTTCAAGGCCGGCTGGGCTGGTTGATACCAACCTCGACCTGCGATCTTCTTCACGACCCTCGCCCTCTTGGCGAGGGTCGTGTCGTGACCGGGTCCCCGGCGAAATCGTCCCCGGACCCATGCGGAGCTGGAATCATGACCAGAGACCATCGAATTTCGTGTGTTCGTCTGCTGGTCGCGACCCTGTGGCCGGTGTCGCTGCTTTCGACGGGGTGCATCACCGGGAATGAAGCGGAAGAATCACTCGAGCCCTCCCGCTCGCAGCAGCTAGCGGATCTCGAACGAGCTCACGACATTGGAATCATCAGTGACGTGGAGTACGAGGCCAATCGTCAATCGCTCCTTGAGCAGGAATGAATGACGCCGGCCGCCATTGGTACCATTCGTGGTGATCAAACGCACCAAGGAGTCGATCATGAAGAGGATGACGAAAGCCCTTCCAGCGATTCTCGTTCTTGCTGGAGCCTTGATCCCAACCCAGTTTCTNGGGGGATGTGTCATGGGCAATGACACTCGGGTGATCAGTCCCACGGTGGGGGAACAGCTCATCGACCTCAAGAAGGCGCTCGACGAAGGTGCCATGACGGAAGAGGAATACGCCCGGGCACGGGCGGAGCTCCTCGCCACGATTCCGAAAAAGTCGTGAGCCGCCGTCCGGGGCCTTTCGATCCACAGGTTGAATCAGCCTGATCAGCATGGGCCAGGCCCGGAGCGGTTCATTCCACGAAATGGTGCAGCAAGCTTCAGGAGGCGCGACCCTGAATCCGAATCGGCGACATTGGAATGATGTGTGGGCGACGAAGTCTCATCTCGAGGTGAGTTGGTTTCAATCGGAGCCGGCACCTTCGCTCGAGGCGATCGACGACATCGGCGTCGGCGAAGCCGATGAGATCATCGATGTGGGATGTGGCGAGTCGCATCTGGCCGAGGGGTTGCTTGAACGCGGCGTCGGAAAGGTCCATCTGCTGGATGTCTCCTCGGTCGCGATCGAGGCGGTCCGGTCGCGGCTTGCCGGCTGCGAGACCGCGAAGAGGGTCATCTATCATCCCATCGGGGTCCTCGAACTGGATTCGCGACTTTCGGTCTCCCTGTGGCATGACCGAGCGGTGCTTCATTTCATTCGGGAGCCTGAGGCACGAGCTCGATACGCGGCGGTCGCCGCGGCAGCCGTTCGGCCCGGCGGACATCTGGTGGTGGGCGGATTCGCCGAAGATGGCCCGCCGCGTTGCAGTGACCTCGAGGTGGAGNGAGCCGGGGAGGATGAACTGGTCGAATTGTTCGGGGCGGATTTCGATCTGAAGTCCTTCACCCGGGAGTCCCACGAAACACCATGGGGTGCGTTGCAGTCGTTTCAATGGTGCGTTTTTCAACGGCATCGGGAGACATCATGACCCTGGGAACCGGATTCAACTCCAATCGGAAGAACGAGTCGTGAAGGTCGTGGCCACCTTGCCTCCATTCGTGGCGTTGCAGCTGCTCGATGAACTCGAAGCGGCGGGTATCCCGGCCCAATCGACCGACATGGCTCCCGGGATCGGCATCGCGGCCTATCCAGGCCTTCTGGAGACCACCGCCACCGTATGGGTGCTGAACGAGGGTGATCTGGCGGCGGCCCAGAAGATCTTCGAGGAAATGCGGAGCGAGGCCGCCGAGGCGATGGCTTCCGAGGATGACATCGATCGTGAGGACGACCCCGTCCGGCCGGACGAGGCGTTGATCTCGTCTCGTCGTCGGAATGCCTATCTGCTGGTCCTGCTTCTCTGGACCGGACCGGTCGGGCTGGTCATGATCCTGATCGTGTTCCTGCTGATCTTCGGAGGCGTCGGATGACCGATCACGGGTTGACGCATTGCGCGATCGAATGTCGCGACCTCGACCGTTCGATCGATTTCTACGAACGGTTCGGAGGTTTCGAGGTCGTGCATCGCCGAGACGGGGTGGCCTGGATCAGCGACCGGACGCGACCATTTTCGATCGTGCTGGCGGTCGCCGAAGAGGTGCGGCCGATCGGACCTTTCGCGCATCTCGGATCGGCCTGCCGCGATCTGGTGGAATTCAACCGCCGATTGGACGAGGCACGGCGGGACGGGGTTCTTCGCGAAGGTCCCAGCGGCGGTGATGGACCAGCCGGCACCTGGGCGTTCCTCGATGATCCCGACGGAAACACCTTCGAGATCTCGGTGGGACAGGGTGTGGAGGAGTTCGACGGTCGTGACTCGGTCCCCTCCGGGCCGGTCAAACGGTCGGTCGTGGGGGTGATGGGAAGTGGAGATGATTCGCACGAGGAGATCGCGGTTCCGCTGGGGGCGGCGATCGCGCGAGCCGGTTGGCATCTGCTCACCGGTGGGGGTGGCGGGGTGATGGCATCCGTCGGGCGAGGCTTCACTCATCAGCATCCCCGGGTCGGTACGAATCTCGGGATCCTGCGAGGCGACGCACTTGGTGAACTGCTTCCGGGTTATCCGAATCCCTACGTCGAATTTCCGATCGCGACCCACCTTCCAGGCGGCGAACTCGAGGCTGACAGCCGGAATCACTTGAACATCCTCAGCTCGAACGTGGTCCTCGCCCTTCCCGGAAGGGTCGGGACTCAGGCGGAGATCCGACTGGCCATCCGTTACCGGCGTGCCATCGCGGTGCATGAGTTCTGGCGGGATCGTTTCCCAGAACTTCCAGTCTTCGAGTCCGTGGTGGCGGCGATCGATTTCGCGTCCGGAATTCTCGGTGGTGAAAACCCTGCAGGAGCTGAATGATGCCGGTGATTCGATTCCAGGGCCGCGAGACCCGATGTGCCATCGGAACGAAACTTCGTGACGCGATACTTGATGCCGGCATGACGCCACATCATGGTCTGGTTTCGATCGCGAACTGCCACGGACTCGGGACCTGTGGTACCTGTGCGGTCGAGATTCGTGAGGGAGCGGGAACCGTGACCCCCCCGACCTCGATGGAGCGGTGGAGGATGTCCGTTCCTCCGCATCGTCCGGACCGAAGACTCCGGCTCGCCTGCCAGTGTCGGGTGGTTGGAGACGTCGAAGTGGTCAAGCACGACGGGATCTGGGGGCAGTCGATCCGTCCGCGCGACTCGGAAGACGCAGGCGACTCCAGTACACTCCCATCGTGATCCGCATCCTGATCGGAATTCTCGCCGGCTATCTCTTCATGACCACCGTGGTCACATTGACGTTGTTGCCAGCGATTCTTCTGATTGATCCCGACCGCCTCTGCGACCCCGAAACCCGGGTGATGACCAACTGGTTCATTCTCGTGGTGGAATGGCCGGTCTCACTCTTTTCCGCGGTGATCGGCGGGTGCATTGCGGCGTTGGCCGCAGGGCGGACGGGTCGAAAGACCGCGATCCAGGGTCTTCAAATATTCGTTCTGCTGATCGGAACGATCGGTGGCTTCGGTGAGGTCATCGGGCGGCTGACGGAAGATCCGGCCCTCGAAGTCGAGAGTGAACTTGCGGGGAACAGCGTCGAAGAGACGGAGGCCGTCGTGGGTGAGGTCGCGGTCGAAAAGGAATCGAAAGCGGCGGAGGAAACACTCTCGCCACCGATTCAACCGGTCTGGGACCTCGTCGCCTTGCCGTTGCTGGGGGCGGTTGGTGTTCTGCTTGGAGGTCGGATGGTCAGTCGGGCGGCGGTCGGACTCGGGTTCGAACCCTCGGTTGATTCTGATGACTGATCTTCCAGCTCTGGTCACGGGTGGAGCGGGATTCATCGGATCCCATCTGGTCGACGAACTCGTCGCTCGTGGCCGACGGGTCACGGTGCTTGATGATCTCTCGACCGGACACCGCGACAACCTCGCTCGACACGCGGGCCGAATCACGTTCATCGAGGGCGGGGTCGAGGATCTCGAGGCCTGTCGTCGTGCCTGTATCGGGATGAGCGAGATCTTCCACCTCGCGAGCCGGGTCTCGGTGGTCGAGAGCGTCGCTTCGCCGACGTTGTATCGAGAAGTGGTTCTGGGAGGCACACGGAACATGCTTCGGGCGGCCGAAGCGGCAGGAGCCCGTCGATTGGTGCTGGCCTCGAGTTGCAGCGTGTACGGCGATGCGGCACCACCCATCTCCGAGGCCGCCTCGTTGGATCCGCAGTCTCCCTACGCGGCGATGAAGGCCGAGGCTGAAGAGGCCTGCCGCGAATCCAGCATCTCCACCGTGTGTCCGCGGTTCTTCAACGTCTACGGTCCGCGTCAGCGGGCCGACTCGCCGTATTCCGGGGTCATCGCGATCTTCGCTCGGATGGCGGCGGATTCGACCAGCCCGACCGTCTTCGGGGACGGGCTTCAGACTCGCGACTTCATTCACGTTTCCGACGTGGTCCGAGGCCTTCGGCTCGCGGTGGAAAGTCCGAACGTCGGTCGGGGGGAGCCCATCAACTTCGGCACCGGCACCGGTACCACGGTCCTCGAGCTCGCATCGCTCCTCGGATGCCCCGAACCACGGTTCGCACCGTCTCGCCAGGGTGAAGTCCGACATTCGGCGGCGAACCCCGCCCGCGGTCGCGAACTTCTGGAGTTCGAATCGGGGGTCGTCCTGGAATCCGGCCTTGCGACCCTCGGCTGATCGAGTCAGTCCTCGATGACCTCGAGAAGATCTCGTTCGATCTCCACGCTCGCACCCCGGCCGAGGATCTCCACGTGCAGGACCAGCCGGGTTCGGCGGGCCTCTTCAATCACCACGCCTTCGGTACCGAGAAGCGGTCCCTTGGTCACCCGGGCCCGTTGCCCCACGGCGATCTGGGTGAATTCCTCGATCGGAAGGCCGCTCGCAATCGCCTCTCGAATCTGTGCGAGTTCCTCCTCGAGTCTGGTTTCGTCTCGGACTTCGATGAAACTCGCGACTCGCTTGGTGGAAATGGCGTCGTAGGCATCCTGCTTCTCGCCTTTGAGAAAGACGTAGCCGGTGAAGAGCGGAACCTCGGATCGGTGCTTCCGGCCCCGAGTGACGGTCACTCGTTCCACGAGGGGAAGTTCATGTTTGATGCCGGAGGCCTCGAGATGCCTCGCCACCGCCTTTTCCTGGCGGGCTTTCGTATGAAGCACCATCCACCGTCGTTCGACGGGATCGTGCAGGGGGCCGAGGTTCGAGGTTTCCTCACGCATGGTTGCGAATTCTACGTCGCCGACTCTCCGCGGTGCAGAACCACCACGGTTTGGTCATCATCGGCGGGTCGGTCCCCCTCGAATCCATGAATGGCGGTTTCGATCCGCTGCAAGGTGCAACTGGCATCGCCCGAGCACTCGAGCATCGCTTTCATCACGCCCGGTTCTCCGAGCATCCGCCCATCGGGGGATCTGGCTTCCAGCACCCCGTCGGTGGTGAGTACGAGCGTGTCGCCCGGCTCGATATGGCAGGTCGCGGTCTGGAACTCCAGTTCCTCGATGATGCCGAGGGGAGGGTCGCCGACCTGATCCAGACGTCGAATCAGCGATTCCGAGCTCAGACCACCGGGTCGGACCAGCGCGGGGGGGTGGCCGCATCGAGTGAAGAGGAGTTCGCCGGTTCGAGGGTCAAGCAGGCCGGTGATCGCCGTCACGAACGCCCCGGCGACCTGCCAGCGGGCGAGGTACCGGTTCAGGCGAGCGGAGACGCAGCTCGGCTCGAGGTCCTCGCATTCGACGCTGTGGAAGACGGCGTGGGTCATGGCCGCGGTGACGGCGGCGGAAGGGCCATGGCCNGAGGCATCGGCGACGAGGAGTGCGAGTCGACCATCGTTCAGCTGGCGTGCGGTCCAGAGGTCACCACCGGCGACCCCGCTGGTTTCGAACCGACCGGCGAGGGACCAACCCTTGATCGCCGGGAGTTGCCTCGGCATGAAAGATCCGTGGATCTCCGCGATGCGATCGATTTCGCTGGTCATGGCCTGGGTCGCGGCACGGGTCTCCTGTCTCGAGCGGAGGAGTCGCACCGTCCCACCCAGAAGATTGGAGGACAACATCCGTTGTTCGAGTTCGGCCAGATCGATCCGCTCCGGGTCCCGCTCGAAGAAGACGACCCAGTTCAACGGTTGTCCATCATCGAGCAACGGGATGGCCATCGCGGAACCGAAGTCGGCGATCGAGTCTCCCAGCACCGGGTCGTCGGCGACTTTCAGATGGTGGTGAAGTTGAGGACGACCGGCATCGATGATGTCGCGAAGGAAGCCCGATTCGTGCACCGGGATTTCGGTACGGCGACTCCAGGTGTCGACTGGTCGGTCCAGGTCCTGAAGGTCGCCGAGGGCCTGGCGGGTGATGCGATATCGACCGGCGGGAAGTTCCCGGGTCGAAAGCGAAATGATGCCGCCGTATGAATTGGAGAAGGCGGGGCTTCTCCGAAGAAGCGGCAGGACATCTTCCGGGCGATCGATGCGACTGAGTTCGCCCAGACCGTCGACGAGGTTCTGCAGGCCGGTTGCCTGGTCAAGATCTTCTTCCGTACTGGTCCACGACCGAGCCGACGTCGTCATCGATGTTCGTGGGGGTTCTTCATTCGAATTCATGGTGTTCCCCGGAAATGTGGTGGCCGATTTCGAACTGGACAGGGTAGGGTGGGCCTCGGCGTCGGGCGAAGTCTGACGGGATCGAGTCGACGATATTCCAACACCATCAGGAGTTGCCGATGATTCATGAATTGATGGAGCGGGGACTCGACGCCGCGGTTCGAATGGCGGAGAAGGGCTGGTCCGAAGGTGGAATCCCGATCGGATCCGTTCTGATGACCGAAGAGGGCGAGATCGTCGCGGAAGGACATAACGAACGCGTCCAGTCCGGCGACCCCACCGCCCACGCGGAGATGGTCTGTCTTCGAAACGCCGGCCGTCGCCGTGACTGGTCCGAGCTCACGCTCGTCTCGACCCTGAGNCCGTGTCCGATGTGCACCGGAACCGCGGTNCTCTACAAGATTCGGCGGGTGATCATCGGTGAGAACGGGACCTTTCAAGGTGCCGAACACTGGCTGCATGAATCGGGAATCTCGACCCATGTGATGCATGACCCGCGGTGTATCGGCTTGATGGAACGCATGAAGCGTGAGAAGCCCGACCTGTGGGCGGAGGACATCGGCGAGTAGTTCGTTTTCTTTTCGCGAATGAGAAGACCCCCGTCCGTCGCATCGCGACGAACGGGGGNCGTTTTCATTCGGTACGGATGTCGGATCAGCGGTGGAGGCGAGGAGCCACGTTTTCCGCGCGACGATACGCCCGCCGGCCGATGTTTCCTCGGTCGCCGTCTCCGTAGACGTCGTAGTAAGGATCCGCGTAGCCGTTCCACCAGCTGCCTCCCCAGTAGTCGCCGGAGTGCCAGGCGTTTTCAACCGCGGAGTTGGGATAGGACCCGATGTACGGGTCATAATCGCCCACTTGATTGGGGTCCTCGCCGATGGGATTGCCTTCAGGATTGCCACGGAAGGGGCCACCCGGGGGCAGGGCGCCGGTCCCGGTGGTGAAGTGNTAGTGATCCCAGTGGCGGCGAAGCTTCTCCTGTTGGGCGCGATACTTGGCGATGTTCGCCTTTCGCTGCTCGGGGGAGATCGTCGAATCCTCGCTCCGGCGATCGGTGCCGGCGTCCGCGGGAGCCGGGGGCTTCGCGTTGGCATTCTTCTTGGCGAAATCGATGTAGTCGTTCATCGCCTTCTGCGATTGGAGAAAGGCGGTGAGCCGTCCGACCTGCTCGTGCAACGAGTTGACGGTGTTCCACTGACCTTCTGCGAGCATTCGCTGACCCTGCACTTCGGCGGCCAGGGTCTCCGCGTCGCCGGAAGGCTTCGGTCCTCCTCGTGCCTTCTCTTCGGTCAAGGCCTGGTTGTAGGCCTGCTGGAATGAAAGGCCCTGAAATGCCTTGCCCTTCGTCTTGCCGTCCCAGGCCTTCCATGCGTCCATGCGTCCGGAACTGCTGATGAAGGCCTTCATCAAGTCGACCCGTCTTCCTGCGTCCTTGCGCATCGGACCGAGGTTGTCGGTCACGGTGTCCAAGGCATCCAGTTCAAGTTGAAGCCGCGAGGCAGAGTCGTTCTGGGCGGTGGCCACGGCGGTGATACCGCCGCTGACGAGGGCGAACCCGAGCACTGCGGCTCGAAGGGGGGCGAAAATCATGTCGGTCATGCTCCGGTTGGGTGTCTGTTTCAACGACCAGAATACCTCCGGCGGGTGCCGGACGCCTGGCCCGGCATCTGAACGCCCCGGTCGATCGAACCCGCTTGCATGACGATTCCCGCCACCGCGATCCCTTCGGGCTTCCAGATCCACGAGTTCGAACGGACCTTCGAATTCCAGCGGGGATTCACCGCCACCTGGGACGTCCTGATGAAGACCGAGACCTTCACCCGCGGGCAGCCCTGGCCGTACCGGGTGGAGTTCATCGACACCCCCCAGCCCGACGGGACGGTGGCCCGTGGGTTCGACGTCGGGACCTTGAACGCCCATCACGGGCCATTCCTGAACTTTTGCGGGGTGGTGTCGCGGGTCGAAGTGGCGGAGGATCGAGCATCGCGGGATCTGGAATACGCCTACGGAGCGTATGCACTCGCCTTTCGCCTCATTCGCCCGACTCGACTGGGAATCGACGTCGAGTCGACCGGAAAAGCTTCGTGCCGGGTCACCATCCGAGTCGAGTCCTTCGTCCGACCCTGGATCGCTTCGTTCTGGACGTTCGCCCAGCGTGGATTCTGGCTGGGATTCGGACCGGCACTCCGGCGGCAGATCCCGAAACCCACTGACAGGGTCTGAGTGCGAAGGGTTGGTGAATCAGCCGGTCCAGCCTGCGAGCATGATTCCCAGATCCGGGCCTCCCACCTGGCCGTCGCCGTCCAGGTCACCCGGGGTGCCAGAGCTACCCCAATACAGAAGCATGATTCCCAGGTCGGCCCCGTCGACCCGCCCGTCGCCGTTCAGATCCGGATCGGGGGCGGATGGTGCGGAGACGATCCAGTCCACCCGGTCGGTCATCCAGTCGGTCCGCGCCGCCTCGTCCCGGACCATGTCGGTGGGATCGGTGACGATGACGGAGATCAGGTCGCCATCCTCGAGCGTGGCGATGGTGGAGAGGTCGAGCATCGAGGTCGTGGCGTTCGGAATCTCGATCCCGTCGTGTTCCCATCGGTAGTCGAGGCCGTGAAGCGGTTCGACCGCCACGACCGACGCGATGGCGTCCGCTGGAACGATCGAATCGGCGGGGATGCGATCTTCGATGAGGTCGACCACTTTCGAGAATTCGATGATCAGCGCTTCGCGACCCGGCATGTTGAATCGTTGGTTGAGTTCCCGCATCATCGAGTTCGCGGTCGGACGAAAGAGTCCGAACTCGTGGTAGCCCGCACCTTCGAAAGTGTCGTGACCGCCGACTCCCGGCTGCACGAAACCCAACCAGCGAAACCACTTCGCGGATGAGCCCGCCATCTCATCGGCTTCGAGGGTCGAGATGTTGGCGGTGGACGGCTCGGTCCCGGTCCAGGTCGAACCGCCCCCATAGTGATACTCGTCGGCCAGATTGCCGAGAGAGTGTCCGAGTTCGTGGATCGCGACCTGCAGGCTCGCCGAGTTGTCGCTCGAGAACGTTCCGATGTCGTTTCCGCTGTATCCGGCGCCGCCGTACTTCGTGCTGTTGGCGACGGCGAAGATCTGATCCACGTCGGGAGCCGCGGCG
>NYSW01000001.1 GCA_002683195.1 Phycisphaerae bacterium | reverse complement strand
CTCTTCCCGGGGGTCACGGCGGCGTCCGCGACTCCCCCGGCGGAAGGTCCCGGGATCGTCACCCCCGGAAAATCATCGGAGGCTGACCGACCCCAGAGGGCGGGGGTGAGCAGTGAGGAATGGTTGGCCGCCCTGAGCCATGTCTCGGTCGGCCGCTCGCAGCAGGACTCGATCACGCCGCGGGTTCGTTCCTACCGGCATCAAGCCGCCGTCTGGAAGGAGGAGGTCGATCCCACCTACCGGAAGATGCTCAAGGAATATCGCAACGCGGATCCCGAGAATCGCGTTCGGCTTCTGCTTGAAATCAAGGCGATCCGGAAGACTCGCCCCAACTTCCTCCAGTTGAAGGAATCGATCCTGCAATCATTGGACGCGGCTCAGAAATCAGATCTGCTCGAGCAGGTCAAGCAGGAGAAGCTGCGGGTCGACAATCGTCTTGGACGAGCGAAGGACTCCAAGCGGGCTGGAGGCCGGCCCGAGCGGGACGCGGTTGAGGACTCCGGTCCGAAACAAGAGACCGACACGAGGCAGGCCTGGCGATTCGTGGATGATTTGGAACCCGAACGTCATGTGGATCCGGCCGCCGTATCGGCAACGAAGGCGAAGGCCGCATCACCGCCCGAAGCCAAGTGATCAATCGACGGTTGCACGACCGAAATCGAAGCGACCCTCGATCTTCCGATCGAGGGTCGCTTCGATTTGGAACTTCCTCTGGCTTTCGAAGACTCAGCCGCCGCCCGCCACGATGATGTCGTCGTAGCCCTTGACCACGGTGGGGGTGCCGTAATTGTTGTTGTCCACGATGTTGATGACCGGCGTGCCGGGTGAGCCGGGACCATCGGCGATGTTGAAATACACACCGTCAGGGCCGGGGGAGACCAGGATGTATTCGCCCCGTGGGGCTCCCGACTGGGGCTGCTTGGCCGCGCCGATCGACGGGGTTCGGAGGATCTGGGCGAAGGTGTCGCGTTGACCGGTGTCGCCATTCTGGGCTTGGTTCAGGATGCTGAACTGGTTCTGGTCCTGCCCGTTGTCCCCGAGTGACGTGGCGGTGACGCCTCGACTCTGAGCATCGAAGGAGAACTGCGAACGGCTGGCATCATCGCCTACCAGTGGTCCGTTGGACCGAAGCCGTCGGGCGTACATGACCGGTTGGCCCCAGGAGTCCATCACGGTGGGGATGAACTCGATCTGGCCGAGGGTGCCTTCTTCGCCGAGGTTNTAGGTGGCGGGGCGGAAGCCCTGTCCCTTGGGACTGAAGAACGGGGCGTATCTCTTGCCCTGGATGAACGGTCCATCCCCGACGGCGGGGGCGTACACCGCGATGCGGAAGATGCCAAGGTCACTGCCGCCGTTGAAGGAGATGACGTCCCCCGTCGATTCTGGATTGCCGGGTTCGAACTGGATGTCCGCCAGGTTGTCGAAGCGAACCCCATCGATGAAGACCGGAAGTTCATCCTGTCGGACGGCGCCGCCGGAGAGGTGAAGAACCGCGTTCTCCATCGGGGTGATCTTCGGGTCATTGGCGAGCACTTCCTCGGGGACGATTCCGGGGTAGTAGCCGAACTGCTGATTGAAGGCGTCGCAGGCCTTGGCGAACTCCTCCATGGAGGAGAAGGTTTCCGTGACCCGGGCCTTTTCACGCACCTTGCCGAGGGCGGGAAGCAGGATGCCGATCAGGAGCACGATGATGCCGATCACCACCAGAAGTTCGGTGATCGAGAATGCTCGACGGGCGGGGGTCGAACGAAGGTCGACGACGTTGGTGGAGGTCTGAACCGACATGCACGATGACTCCGGGTGCCTCAAGGGGCGCGAACACGAGTCCCACCGGCCGACCATCGACCGGGAACCACTCCAACCAGAACCGATTCGGGAGACGTTCGCGCAGCGAACTCCGAGTGGCGGATCAACGGATCCTCGCCACGCTCGTCCACGGGAAGGATACGCCGAGTGGTGGGGCGGTTGTTGCGAAGTCTTCCCGGTTTCCGATGAAACGGGGCGTCGGATCGGATTTTCGGTCCCTAGAGGCCGGTATTGGACCGGGTCTGGCGCAATCCTTCGTAGACCACGGTCGCCACGGAGGTCGAGAGATTGAGACTGCGAATCCCGGGATGCGGGATCATCGGCAGCCGGATGAGCCGGTCGTCGCCGTGCCGTTCGGAGAATCGGCGTCGAAAGTCCTCGCCCACGCCGGCACTTTCCTTGCCGAAGATCAAACGATCGCCAGGTTTGAAGTCCGCGTCCCAGATGGTTCGGTCGGCATGTTTCGTCAGCAGCCATCCGGGACCATCGGTGGCGGCGTCGCAGGAATCCCAATCTGGATGCTCCTGGAGGTCGATGTGCTTCCAGTAGTCCAGACCGGCCCTTTTGACGGCCTTGTCGTCGATATCGAAGCCGAGGGGATGCACGAGGTGGAGGCGGCAGCCGGTCGCCACCGCGGTTCGGCCGATGTTTCCGGTGTTGTTCGGGATCTCAGGCTCGAGGAGCACGATCTCGAAGTTCGGACGTTCAAGGCGAGGATGGAGGTGTTCACTCATGGCTGGCGGCTACCGTAGCACCATGCGAACGACACGACGCCGATGGTCACCGGGGTGGACGTTGATGATCGCCGGAACGCTCCTCCCGAACTGGGGCGCGGCTGATGGTCCCGTGACCGAGAATCCTGAGTACGTGGTCCTCACCAGCCGTCGCTGCCGGGAGGCCGACGGTTGGTCCCAGGTGGCGGGGGCGCTGGCGGCCAAGCATTCCGCCGATCTTCTGGTCTTCGAGGAATCCCCGAACGAGCTCCTTGCCGAACTTCGCACCCGCCACCCTCGAATGGTCGGCGTGGTCGCGATGCCGGATGAAGCCGGCCGGGCCCGAATGGGCACCATTCATCGACTGCTTCGTCGTCTTGATGATGATCCGTATCTCGACGCCCGGTGGGGCCTGATCACCGCCAGCAACTGGCCCGCCGCGATGGAGGTCGTTCGGGCCGAGCGTCCATTGCTGATCGAGTCGATGCTTTCCAACACGCCCGTACCCCTCGAGGTCGCGGCGGACAGCACGTATTTCGACGAGGGGGTGGCGGGCCGCCGAGTGACCCGGGTCGACGGCGAGCCGGAGCGGGAGATCCTGGGCGATCCGGTGACCGTGGATGACTTCGCGGCGGAATTCGAGCGGCTGAAGCCGGACTTGCTGGTGACCAGTGGCCGTACCAACGAAGAACGATGGATGGTCGGCTACACCTTCGACGGTGGCCGGGTCATCGCCGCCGAGGACGGCTCGCTTCGAGCTCGAACCCCGGACGGGGTGGAAACAAGGATGACCGCACCCGGTCCGATGGCCATGCTCGGGGCGGGGAGTTGCCTGCTCGGCTTCGTACCCGACGCGGGCGTGCTTCCGCTTCGCTTCATCGAAGAGGCGGGCGCGAGGCAGATCGTCGGCTACTGCTCCACGACCTGGCACGGAGCGGGCGGTTGGGATGTCTATCGACGGTTCCTCGACGAACCTGGGAGGCAGACGCTCGCCGAGTCGGTCTGGCTGGCGCAGCAGGATCTGGTTCGCCGTTACGCGTCGGAGTTCCCGGGGCTTCCCGAGGTATCCACCGAGGGCTTCGATGAACGTGCGGTCCCCGAATTCCGGCAGGAGGTTTCGACCCGGACCGGCATTCCCCGAACCGATGAACGATTCGATGACGTGGCCGGATATCTCTGGGATCGAGACGCCCTCACCTTGCTGGGGGACCCGGCATGGCGGGTCGAGTTGCGAGCGGCGGATCTCCCCTGGACGGTCGAGGTCCGGCGGGAGGGGGATCGGCTGATCCTGAAGCTGCACGTCCTCGAGGATCTCGAGGATGTGGCGACGCCCAGTGTGATTCTCGGCCAGCGAGTACGACCGGGTCGGGTGGTGGAGGATGGGGGTACCGATCCGTTGGTACTCGATGATCTCGTCTTCCTGCCCGGACTCCGCTCCCTCCCCGCCGGTACCCGGACGACGGTGGTGATCGAGGCGCCCTTGCTGGAAGTCGAGAAGACGAGCGAGAAGCCGGATGACGAACGGATCGAGACGATGATCGATGCGCTTGATCCAGCATCCCGGGTTCGTCTTCAACGGGTTCTCCGCAATGCGGGATCCAATTCGAACTCGCTTCTGAACGCCCTCGAACGAGTGCCGGATCGTCATCGACGATCGATGGAACACCTGGTCGTCAACCTGCCCCCGCGCGATGCCCGGGAGTTACCCGCGGATTTTCTGCTCGAACAGGTGGCCCTGGCGCACGAGTCCTTTGAAGGTTCGCCGTGGCGCCGTGGGGTCTCGGAAAGGATCTTCCTCGATGCCGTTCTGCCTCACGCTCACATCAATGAGCGTCGAGACGACTGGCGACGGGACTTCACGTCGAGGTTTCGTGAGCTGGCCTGGGAGAGTCCGACCCAACGGGAGGCGGTTCGTCGTTTGAACGTCGAGGTGTTTCGAGCCTTTGGAATCAAGTTCGATTCCAACCGGCGGCTCACCAACGAGCAGAGTCCCTATCAGACGATCATCCAGCGTTGTGCCAGCTGCACCGGCATGTCGATCATGCTGGCCAATGCCTGTCGGGCCGCGGGGATTCCCGCCCGTCTGGCCGGGATTCCCGAATGGCCCACCGGCGACAATCACACCTGGGTCGAAATCTTCGATCCGATCGATGGTCGCTGGCACTGGATCGAAGCGTTCGGCGACGGTGACTACGATCAGGGGTGGTGGGTCGAGAAGGTTCGCGGGCTGGCTCGGGCCGCGGATGACGATCCCCGTTTTCGACCCTGGGCGGCGACCTGGGATCGTCCCCCGGGCGTTCCGGATCGGATGCCGCTCTGGTGGCTCACGGAGGAGGACGATCCGATCCCTGCCGTCGATCGTTCGGCGGCGTACGCGGAGATCCGCACCGCGGATTGAACCGGAGTCGGATCAGTCCGAGCGAAGTCGACCGTAGACCGCATGGTCGATCGGCCGCCCGTGGATCCACTCCACGGATCGAAGCTCGCCCTCGAGGGTGAAGCCGAGGCGTTCAGGAACCGCTCGACTGCGAGGGTTGTCGGTGGCGGCTCGGATCTCGACTCGATGGAAGCCGACTCGGAAGAGGTGGCCTAGAACCCCCTCTGCGGCGCGGGTGATCCAGCCCCGTCCTTCCTGGCTCGATGTGATCCAGTAGCCGAGCGTGACCGAGCGGTGGCTCCAGCGGGGAGCATGGAGACCGATCACGCCCACCATTCGTTCGCCTTCGGGCAGTTGGCTGATGATGGCCCAGTCGCCGCTGCCGTCGCCGCCCGTCCGTACGTCCCGGCGGGCCATGGATCCTTCGATGAAGGCCCGGGAGTCCGATTCCAGCCTCGTCGACTCGACCCATGGGAGTCTCGCACCCAAACGGTCCCGATCCTCGTCCACCAGTTGAAAGAGGGCGGGCGCATCTTCGACCGTCAAGGGTGATAACCGGAGATCGGAAGCGATTTTCAGGGGCTCGATGAGCGTCGCGGGTCGCATCGAGTCGACTATAGTGTCGAGCCCGGTCGGTGGAGCGATTCCGCCGCGGGTACCTCAGGAGTCGATCATGCTTCCCGTTCTCTTTTCGAATCTGCTCTGGCTCGGCATCGTCGCCATCTACGCGGGGCTGCTGTTCTGGCAAGCCGGGCGTGATCGCAAGGCTGGAACCGGTTTCGTCGACGAGGATTGAGCCTTCGAGCGCGGTTCCGATCGGAACCGCGTGTGAAAGTGATCCTTCGATTGCAGCCATTCCTGCTCGGCCGACGGTCTCATCCTGAGACCGGGCCCCATGCTGCCACCAGAAGACCAAGATCGGAAGAACCGACCACACCGTCACCGTCAAGATCGGCGACCTGGTCGCCGGTCTGGTTCCAGGCGGCGATCAGCAGGCCGAGATCGGCGCTGTTCACGAAACCATCTCCGTTGATATCGGGGTTGGGTTCCGACGGGAGAAGTTCGTAGACGACTTCAAGCCGAGGCCTGAGGAGGGGATTCCCCGACTCACTGGTCCAGATCGTGATGCCCTCATCGTTGCCATTGATGATCTCCGGGAGAATCGCCACCCCCCAGTTGGGTTGGCCATCCGACCAGGCCTGCACCAGCGAGGTGACGTCCACACGTCTCATGGAGTCGGAATTGGGCACGTTGTCTCCGAGAAAACTCCCGAGTTCCGGCCCGAGTTCATCGCCGACCGAGAGGCCTCCGTCGAGGGAGTTCCAGGTCGACCCTTCCTGCCAGGGCACCAGCACGGGGTGCACGAAGAAGCGTGGGTCGACGAAGGGGCTGTCGATGTCCTCGGCGACATCGAGGACCAGGGTCGCGGATCGAATCGACGAACCCTGCGGCACCTGTCCGACCGTCGGTCCCTCGGAGAAGATCTGGTCGAAGCGCATCAGGGCCTGACCGCGGTAATCGCTGAAGATCGAGTTGGCCGTGTCGTCATCCGAACTTCGGGTGTCCTGTTCCCCGTAGCTCGAGTCTGGCGCATCTTCATCGATCCAGGTGTCCCGGGTGCCCTGGTAACCGTTGATTCCTTGCTGGAACGCCGCGAATCCGTCCAGCGTCCGGTGGGCGTCGAAGTCCACGTCGAGACTGAACAGGCTCTCGTCGGTGAATCGATTCTCGTCCAGATAGGGCGAGTACGACTCCATGTCGATGCGGCCGAGGGGTACGTCGAATCGCATGATTCGGAGCCAGCCGTCACCCCCGTTCGGATCATCCTGGTAGTCGGCGAGCACTTCGTGCACCGGAAGCCCGGCCACGTTGGTCGAGACTTGTCGGTATTCCTCGTGGAAGTGGCCGCAGTTCACGAGGAAGATGTTTGGGTTTCGTCGTATGAACCAGTCGAACAATTCATTCGCTTGAATCCCCTGTGGCTGACGTGGCGGTTCCACGATGTACCAGATGTCGGGGTAGCGGCCGCTCGCCACCACCGGCACGCCGGCGGTGTAGTCCTCGGAATCCTGCAGGTATCGATGGGTGGTGAACAGGACGGCCTTGTCCCGATGCCGGTCTAGCACGCCCTGCGCCCAGGCGAGTTCCGAAGGCGGCGTTTCGCATTCGACGCTGAGCGCGACGAAGTCTCGATCGCCACCGTCGAAGATCTGCCAGGTGCTCATGCCGGTGGTACTGGCGGTCTGGAAGAACGGGCGTCCGAAATAGCGATCCGGACCGAAGTAGAAAAGATAGTTCTCCGGGATGTAGGGCTCGCCGGAGAGGCCGTTGGCGGTGATGTCGTGGTTCCCGCTGGTCACCCCTTGAGGGACGCCCGCGTCATCGAGGACGAGCATCGCTTCATCGGCATCGAGCCACTCCTCTTCCCGGTCTGCGTGCTGGACGATGTCCCCGTAGTGGGTGACGAAACGAATGTCGAGCCGGCCGAGTTGATCCACGACCCAGTTGGTCTGGCCCGCATAGATTTCGGGGAAACTCTCGCTGTAGTTCTGAGTGTCCGGCAGGCCGATGACGGTGAAGACCCCATCCTGATCATCGCCGGAGGCGATCGCGGGAATGATCCCGGCCAGCAAGACGGCCATGATTGGTCTGGATGTCATCATCTCTCTCCTCGGAGGGGGCGTTGGGTCAGACTTCGGAACCAACAATTTAAGGCCAAAGCACCGATTCGCGACCCATGGATCTGAAAAAAACGGTCTTACGAAGGGTTGCGGATACCGGTACCTTCCAAAATATCGCCGATCCGCCCTCCTTGAGAGACATGCCATGTCCGAGCATCTGGAAGTGTCCGTCGCCGCCCGCTCCATTCACATCAAGCCGGTGGGCCGCCTGCAGGCGGCCGACTACGAACTGATCCGCCCTGCTCTGGAGTCGTTCATCGCGGAGCATGGCCAGGTGCGAATTCTGTTCGATGCGGAAGAACTCGAGGGCTGGACCCCGGCCGCGATGTGGGAGGACCTCAAACTGGGTGTCCATCACGTGTCGGACATCGACCGGATCGCCTTCGTGGTCGATGGTGGCTGGATGGAAAAGCTCGTGTCGCTGAGCGGAGTGTTCACTCGGGCCGAGGTCCGGACCTTCCACCGGAACTCGCTGGCCGAAGCCGAGGCCTGGATCGACGGAGACTGAGACGTCCTTGCACCATGGAGCGATCCGGCCCACTTCAAAGGTATTGGATCCCTTCGCCGAAACCCGGGGCCGCCGGACCACCGTCGACTCATGATGTCCTTCACAGGTCGGAGATGCCATGCTGGAAGAAAAGAACTCGTTGGAAGCCTCGGGTGAATCGCTGGTGTCCACGACGTCGGTGACCGTCTCGAACTGGCTGGTCGAACTTCTCACGCCTTTGCAGGGCAATCCCGTCATGTATGCCGCGGTGGTCGGGACCGCGCTGTTGATCCTGTTGTGGCTCGGTCACCTGTTTCTTCGCTTCGTGGTGATCCGACCATTGATCGGGAGCCGGCTGCTCAGCTGGTCCCGCTGGATCGACGTCAAGGACCTGGCGGAGACCAAGGTCCTGTCCAGCATTTCAACCTTGCTCTCGATCGGTTTCGTCGCGATTCTGATTCAGGTTCTGCCGCGGTTGAACGCGGATTTCACGGAGATGGCCGAGCGACTGGTCATGGCCCTCGCGGTGTTTTCCGCCGCCCAACTCCTCGCTCGATGCGGCCGTCTGTTGGATGTCATCTACTCCAGATTTCCGTCGGTCAATCGTCCCGGTGCGTTGCGCGGATACGTCTCGGTCGCCTCTTTCGGGATCTACCTCGCGGGAATGGTCCTCGTCGTCTCGGTGCTGATGGACAAGTCTCCGGTCTACTTCCTGACCGGACTGGGAGCGATTTCGGCGATCCTGCTGATCTTGTTTCGCGACACCCTGCTCTCGATCTTCGCCAACGTGATCGTCACCACCGGGGACCTCGTTCGCCTGGGCGATTGGATTCACGTTCCCGGCAGCAATGCCGATGGTTACGTCATCGACATATCGCTCAACGTGGTCAAGGTTCAGAATTTCGACAAGACCATCACCGTGCTCCCGACCTACACCCTGGTGCAGGAGTCGTTCGTGAACTATCGCGGCATGTACGACTCCGGGGGACGACGAATCAAGCGATCGATCCTGCTGGATCAGCGAACCATCCGGCCGCTCACCGGTGATGAGATCCAGGCCCTCTCGAAGATTCCGTTGATGGATCAGGCCCTGTCGCTGGAGAAGACCGCGGTTGGAGAGTCCGCCGCGGGCGATCGAATCTCCAACAGCGGATTGTTCAGGCAGTACGTCGTGGCCTATCTCCAGGCCCATCCCCGAATTCTCGGCGACAATTTCACGATGCTCGTTCGGCACCTCGATCCGACGCCGGAAGGCCTGCCGCTGCAGATCTACTGCTTCGTCAACGACACCGCCTGGGCGTCCTACGAGGCGGCGCAGGCCACGATCTTCGATCATCTGATCGCGATGGTGCCGACCTTCGGTCTCCGGGTCTACCAGTCGGAAAGCGATTTTCAGGAAACGACTTCCACCACGAGGATGCCGGCGATCGATGCGGAACTGCTCGTACGGGGCATCGGTTCCGCATCCGGGGACTGACCTCTCGACTCGCTCGGCCGCCGCTTTCGTCCCTGCGCGATCGGAACCCGGCGGGGGGCGGGCCGGCCTTCAATGAAACGTTCGTGTGGCGTCCGGGATGCCGGAGTGGCGACGACCCGCGGGGGCGGATCTCCATCGCCTCGGATGGGAACCCGGCGGGATGACGACCCGTACGAATCGGCGACACCCGACTCCGGACATTTCATGCAGAAGGTTGGGGGAAAACACGGAGATTCATCGACCGCAGCCGGTACCTTCAAAATGGCGGCCTCCGTCGCCGGTTCGTCGCCAGGCGTACGTGACGTGTGGGCCGATCCGTTCGCTGAACGAATCCTCCCCGAGGAGATGCACCGACGTGAACCCAGGTATCCGACTGTTGTTCGCCGTTCTGTCGGTCGTCACCCTGATGGGTTCGACCCTTCACGCGCAGCAGCGCGGGCGTCCGGTGATCGATTCAAGTCTCGGCTACAACGTCATCCTCACCGATCGGGGCACCTTGCTTCGAGGGGTGAGTCTCGCCTGGGACGGCGGCGACCCCTACGGAAGTCTTCCGGGGAACATTCCAAGCAGTGCGCAGTTGCGACGATTGGCCACCGACTTCGGACTCAACACGGTCCACCTGTACCTCGAAGGCAATTCCTCTCAGAATCCGAACGACGTGGGGGTCAATCTGGTCGACGCCGATGCCTTCGTGGAAGCGACGGCTGACGCCGGGCTGTATCTGATCATCACGATCGGCTGCAACGGGGAGAACGGAACGATTCACAGTCGTGGGTTCGCTCGGGATTTCTGGACGCTCTACGCCCCGCGATACCGGGATCAGACGCACGTCATCTACGAGGCCCACAACGAGCCCGTCGCCTACACCCCCAACCAGTGGACCATGCAGGACTGGCACGACCAGGTCGATCTCTACGAGACGATTCGACCGCTCGCCCCCGACACCCTGGTCCTGCTCTGCACCTTCATGGGTTTCGCGGGTGATCCGACCTTCGGGGCCCGGTATCTCGCGGCCGAGGGCGTCTCCTGGGACAACGCGGGATTCGCGCACCACGGCTACGAGAGCAAGGACGGGATCGAGAATGCGATCGCGATCATGCAATCGAGCGTGGAATTTCCGCCGCTCCTTTCAACCGAGTTCTGGCCCGGCGACACCGAAGGCCAGGGTTACAACGGGATGTACGAGAGCCGACTGAACGGCTGGATGCAGTTCCAATGGCTCGGGGCCGATGACGATGATCTCGATCTGTTCCGCTCGAAGATCACGGCGGCGGGCACGATTTGGACGCCCGACGACGAAACGGCACGCTGGCCTGCCCTGGGTTCACCATCGATTCCAGCGGACGGGGCGGTGGTCGGTCTGTATCAACGCGGGGCTGAACGTTTCGTGGGCGTGGTGGCGGACGATGGGAACCAGCTGCACGCCGACCGACTGACGTACACCGGTGGACTGGCGAATGATGCGTTCGTCGTCGAGCAGGCGGGGGAGCGTCTGTTCCGACTCCGGACGCCGGCCGGCCTCTACCTCCGTAGCAGTGGCGAAAACGTTCCGTTGCGGGCGATCGGTCGATCTTCGGCCCTTGCCACCATCTTCGAGTGGATTCAGGTTCCCAGTGGGGACCGGGCGATCCGGGCTAGGAATGCGGGCGGTCATCTCCTTCGGTGGCAACCGGAATCGAATCGCATCTTTCCCGATGGAGATGACGGCCGTGCCTCGGAGGTCCACTTCGGATTGGTGACTGCCGCCCACGAGTTCCCATCTCCGATCGTGGGAGATCCGTTCCATGGAACGCCGCACGTGGTGCCTGGTCGAATCGAAGCGGAAGACTTCGACCTCGGGGGTGCGGGTGTGAGTTACGCCGACAGCGATCCGTCCAACAACGGGGGTGGCTACCGGCCGCTCGAATCGGTCGACATCGAACGGACCCTGGACCTCGGTGGCGGCTTCGATGTCGGGTGGATCGCCGAGAACGAGTGGATCGACTACGCGGTCGAGGTTCCAGGGCGCAAACCGGTCGAGTTCACACTCGAAGTGAGGGTCGCATCACCTGGGTCAGGTGCCCGATTCTCGCTGGGATTCGACGGTGTGGATTCAACCGGAACGATCAGTGTCCCGGACACGGGCGGCTACCAGCAGTGGACGACCATCGCGCGAAGCATCACGCTCGAACCCGGCACTCGGATCATGCGATTCGAGAGTCACGGCTCTCAGGCGTTCAACATCAACTGGTTCGAGCTGGGCTATCGCGCCTGTGCGGGTGACTTCAACCGTGACGGCCGGGTTGATGGCGCTGATCTTCCGATCGTGCTCAGCTCGTGGGGCCGCTGCGCGCCACCGTGTCCGGCCGACGTGAATGGGGACGGCATCGTCGACGGGGCGGATCTGAGCGCCGTGCTCAGCAGCTGGGGCCAATGCCCCTGAATCCGGTCGCCGTGGTCACGGAGGGGTTCAAACCCGCAACCTTTGTTTTCGCGGGCCGGGTGTTCGGTGGCNATTCGGCACGAATCACCACCGGACCACGGAAGGGGTGCGTGGTGTCGACATCGCCACGAAAGGAGTTGTTTTCAGTCCCCGCGGATGAGCGAGGTTCGGATGCGTTCAGAAGGAAGGTGCACGGGTTTTCTGAAAACGGGCATGACTACCTCTGGAAAAAGAGTCTGCTGACTCTTCTGGCAGCAGGTCATTCCCTGACGTGAAACCATGGAACAAGAGGCATGGCCAATGCCCGGGCTCATGGCGGAGGGAGTTCGGGTTTCAATCCGAGCGACGATCAGAAGGCACCCGCCGCACCTCCGTGAGGGGGTCGGTTCTGGTTTTGGTTCTGGCTTTGGTTCTGGCTTTGGTTCTGGCTTTGGTTCTGGCTTTGGTTCTGGCTTCGGTCGCTGTGAACACGCCACTTGCTTCAGGGCTCGCAGGATCCCCAGTATCCGAGCATGAGGCCGAGGTCAGGACTGTCAACGGACCCATTCCGATTCAGATCCTCCGGGCAATCTTGATCACAGTCACCCCAGAGCGACAGCACGCGCGAGAAGTCTTCGCCATCGACCAGGCCGTCTCCGTTGAAGTCCGCCGGGCACTCCGGAGCGGAACAGGCGGTGAAGCGGACNTTGTCGAAGCGGACGTCGAAGTCGGTGAACCCGAACGCCCAGCCCGGTTGGTACGTGGTGAAGGCGATCTCGTCGGCGCCGGCCAGCACGCTCGCGAAGGTGCGGTTCGCCGGTAGTGACGGTTCATAGTTCGGGGGAAGTTCGCTGCCGGTCCCACCCCAACCCTTTGGAAGCTCGCTCGAGGTGGTGTCGGTGATCGTCACCCCGAAGGTCCGCCAGTCATCTTCGGCTCCGACCCACTCGAAGAGGTACCACACCGAGACCCACAGGTACCCGGGGGGGACCTCGTCATAGTCGCGGATCTCGAGCACCCACGGGCGGGTCACCGGGGTGCCGAAGAAATCGATCTCCTCCACCTTCAGGTCGACCCCGATCCGTATCTCGTCATGTGACAAGAGGCTTCGGAAGTACGCGGCGTTCGTGTCGTTGTAGAACTCGATTCCAAAGTTGTTGAACACGGTGTGCAGGTGGTGCCCCGGGTTGCCGCCGGTCTTCTCGAGCTGCGTGTCCCCGGTGGAACCAGTGGTCCCGATCCAGCCCTGAGGCCCGTCACTGAAGGTCACCAGGTCCTCGTCACACGACTGTACGGCGTGCGCGGCGCAGGCAAGCGACGCGACGAGCATGGTTCCGAGCATCGATGGGAGCAATCTCATGAATGAATGGTTTCAGCATCGCCTGTCCATGTCAAACGGAAAGTCCGGAAGGTTGGTGCTCAAACCATGGCCTCCTTTTCACAAGTTCTCCTGGCTCCACCGACGAACCACGAAGCATCTCGACCGCGGGTCGCCGGGGCCGATCCGATTCGAACAAGCGACCTTTCGGTTCAGGTTCAGGTCGGATCAGGCGAAACCTGTGCGAGAGTAGGACGAATCTATCTTTCGTTCTTTCATGCCACCTCTGTCTGATGGCTCGGAAGCTGAATGCGGACAGAATCGCCGCCGGAGTGAGTGGTCTCCATATCGCCGGAAAACCATGTTCACACACCCGGCGGATCGACGAGCATGTGTGGGATGAGGATCCGGGTTTCCGGGAGCGCAGGATCGCACCAACGTCAAGGTGAATGAGCAGGGGAGAATGACAGCCCCGCGCACCGCCGAGGTGAGCGGGGCTGTTTCTTGTCGGATCCCCGCGCGGAATGATCCGCGGTTCGATTCGACGCCTATCGGCAGCCGCCCCAGGCCGCCAGCAGACGGCCGAGGTCCCCGACGTCGACTCGACCGCTCTGGTCCAGATCGATCGCGGCATCGACGGTGCCCCAGCTGCTCAGGATCGTGGCGAGGTCGGCCGCCCCGACCGTGCCATCACGGTTGAAATCCTCGCAGCAGCTGCTCCAGAAGTCCGGCATCATCGAGACGATCCGATCACGAATCGCGACCCCGAGACCGTGGCTCGATTGATCCGCCAGTCTGGACTGTTCAATGAGGCGTCCGCCGGAACCGTCGGCCAGGCGGTGCATCTCGTCGACGACNTCCGAACAGGCTCCGTCGGTGGCGACGGCGATGATGCGGACATCATGGTTCAGTGCGGCCTGCAAGGCTCGATCGATCGCGAGTCGATCCTCGAGTCCGCACCGCTCCGCCCCGGTTTCATCGACGTTGCAGGGAAAGGAGACGTCGTCGCCACCTTCGGCACATTCGTCGGAGAACACCANCAGCATCCTGGGGCTCGAGCGCCATTGGCGACTGGAGCAGACCACGGAGATCGCGTCTCCCCAGTCCTCGTAGGAATCGATGGAAGTGCCCGGAATCCATCCCGGNCTCAGTGGGTAGAGCTCATTCACGGATCCGTCGGAGCAAAACACCTCGTTGCCCTGGTCTTCGACGATCATCGTCTGAAGCCGGTCGGGATCCAGGCCTTCCCATGCGACCTGGATGGCCTGGCACAGCTGCTTGTTCGGATCGAGTGATTCGCTGGGATCGATGATCGTCACCAGTTCGATGACGTCGCAAGCCCCGATCTGGGAGTCATCCGCCAGGGCTGGGGTGCCCAAGGGTGAGAGTGCACCACAGGAGATCGCGGTGATGGTCATGAGGGCCTTTTTCATGGGAGTACGTCCGTTCTTTGGAAGTCTCACGGCCCCTCGGTGAGTGCTTCGCTGATGTGAGGAAAGTGATTCTGAAAAGGCATACGTAGTTCTCTTTCGACGGTCGGCACAAAATGGGGAAAAAACCTGATTCGAACCGAAGCCTGCAGGGCATCGCCCAACCGGCCCGTGGGACGGGGCCGTCGGGCGCGATGAGCGCGATGGGCGCGATGAGGGAGGGGAGTGAAAGGCGGCCGGTGGTCCGGCTCGCTCGAGCGCTGGAAGCCCGGGCGTCACGATCGAGTCTCCGGCCGAGGATCGGCTTCAGGAACCCAGCAGCTCCCGGGTCAGTTCCAGGCTCGCCTGCTGAACCTGATTTCGTTCGCCGTCGAGATTCGGCTGGAAGGTCGCGCGCAGATCCGCATCGACCCACTGGAGATTGCTCATCGCGATGTCCTTGAACTCCGACGACCATGCGGCGTTGGCTGGATCGACGATGATGCCGGCAAGCTGTCGTATGACGCTCAATGAGACGCGATTCGAATACTCGTAGTGATCATCGGCCGCGTTCGACTCGGTCCGGTGGTCCGCGAAGCTCCGGGAGATCGACAGCTGCCGAGCCAGCCCGCACATGGCGCCCACGTCCTGCATGGCCCGGTCGCGGTCGCCACTCTTCACCGCCTGCCTGATGTCATGTCGGAGCATGCGAGCCAGGCGTCGGCCGTTGGCGAGGCGGCCGATCGGCTTGTTGGAATCGAGAACGGGTTCCGGCCCGTACTGGCCCGCGAGTTGCCGCATTCCAACCAGCAGCGGGTCTCCCTCGCGAAGATAGGTCTTGATTTCAAGCGGTGTCAGTTCCCCGCTTCGACGAGCGGCGGGAATCATCGGCTCGGGAACTCGTTCCGCCTTGCGGAAGATTCCGGCCCAGGCGGTACCCGCTTCCTCGGTCCCGCCGGTCTCGATGTCGGGAATGACGCTGGAGATGCTCGACCAGTCATCGAGGGTCGGTGACCAGACCTGTTCATCCGTTCGAAAACGCCCTTTGGCGGCTTCGCGTCGAAGTCGACCTTCGTTCATCGGGCCGATGCGGGTTTCCTGAGCGAGGACGTACCACTCGGCGGCAGGCTTCGGCGACAATCCTTCGACGTCCGAGGTCGCTTCCGGGCCCGGGTCCCCACAGCCTGCGATCGTCATGATTGCGCACGTTCCAAGGACTAGGATCTTTTTCATGATGTCATGCTAGCGACGTGGAAGGCAGGGGAGACTCCGACGTCATTTCGTGACCAGAAACAGCGATCGGAGATCGGGAGACCGGTCACTGGCTCGTCTGG
>NYSW01000064.1 GCA_002683195.1 Phycisphaerae bacterium | reverse complement strand
TTCGAGTTCGATGAGGTCAAGCAGTTCCTCGTCGTCGACGAGGTCGCACTTGTTGAGGAAGACCACGATCCGCGGGACGCCGACCTGACGAGCAAGCAGGATGTGCTCACGAGTCTGGGGCATGGGACCGTCTGATGCGGAACAGACGAGGATTGCTCCGTCCATCTGGGCCGCACCGGTGATCATGTTCTTCACGTAGTCGGCGTGACCGGGACAGTCGACGTGGGCGTAGTGCCGGTTCGGCGACTCGTATTCCACGTGACTGGTGGCGATCGTCAGGATCTTGGTGGGGTCGCGACGGCCTTCGGACTCGGAGGCCTTGGCCACCTCGTCGTAGGCGATCTGCTTCGCGAGACCCTTCTCGCCCTGCACGGTTGTGATCGCTGCGGTCAGCGTCGTCTTACCGTGGTCGACGTGGCCGATGGTGCCGACGTTGACGTGCGGCTTTGTCCTTTTGAAGACTTCCTTAGCCATCTGCGGGCTTCTCCGAGATTCCCACGGTCGAACTTGGTGTCGACCGAGCGGCGATGCGACGAAGCGGAATCGGGTCACCCAAGGGGGTGAATATGATTCCGTTGCCTGTCCATCCAACAACGGATGGAACCAGGCGGTGAAACGGATCTCGAATCGAGATCCAAAGCCACCGACGGGACTTGAACCCGTGACCTCACCCTTACCAAGGGTGTGCTCTACCACTGAGCTACGGTGGCAGGTGGCGAACACATGTCGGGCCGAAGCCCAAGACAGGCCGAAGGTACCGACAACCTGCCGAAGAAAAACCGCCCCAGAACGGAGCGGAGAAGGCGAAGTGTAGCGGAATCCTCGGGGAAGGCAAGCGGGGGCTGATCGATCACACCGCCTCCCTTTGTTCCGGGGGCTCCCTGAAGTACCGAGGTCGGGCGACGAAGGTCTAAAACCGCCCTGAATGGATCAGGAGCGGTGTTTTCTGAATTTCTCAGGGGCCAACGGGGTCATCATGGTTATGAGGCCCCTGCTCTCGCGAGGTCAGATTATGCACGCGATATCCCCGGTCCTCCACTTCGTCGAGACTGTCGAACGTGGACTCGGCGGCAATGCCGCCGTCCAACGTCAGGAAGAGTGCATTGTCGCCGACGTACCGGAAGTCGACCTGAGTCGGGATTCCTTCAGTCGGATCACCCCAACCACTGTCGAAGGGTGCGATCGTCTCTCCCGCAAAGGAATCCACGAGGTAGACCGCCTTCGACGGAAACCGGATCTGGGGGGTCGAATACCAGTCATTGATCGTCGACCCGGGTTTGATTCCGAACCAGTCGTTCGCCGCGAAGTAGCCGGGCTGACCTTTCTCCGGGGCCTTGGTTCCGCTCCCGAATGGCGTGGCACCACTACCTCCGACGGCCTTGGTGTTGGACGCGGTGCTGCGGAAGATCGTCTTGAAACCAGGGCGGGAGTCGTAGACCCAGCGATCCGGAGAGTCGTAGCGGTAGTTGTAGCCCGACGGTGAAATGCTTTGTGGGCCAGCGACATCGAGGATCGGGTCCTGACTCGAATAGGTCCAGAGAATGTCGGCCCAGCTTCCAACGTGCTCCGCTTTACCCGGGTCAAAGACCCCACCCGCGACCGGAGCCGTGTACGGAGTCGCGGATCTGGGGCTGTTGGTTCGGACCTTGCCCGGGTAACTGGCTTCGCGGTAGTCGAAACTCGACGGGACCACGAACTCCCGATTGTCNGTGCCATAGGACTTGATGTAGGTGAACAACTGCCTCAGGGCACTCTCGCTCGTCGCCTGCTCTCCAGCCTTCCGGATGGTGGCCAGGCCGGGGAGGAGAATCGCCAGCAGGACCGCAATGATCCCGATCACGGCCATGATTTCAGTCAGCGTCAGGCCACGACGGGCCGATCTGGAAGACGAGGTCNATCTCACGAGGGTCTCTCCGAGAGGTTTCTCTTCAACTCTTGAGCAGGAGGTCAAAATCAGAAAATCCGCCTTGAAACCGTCCGCAGGGGTCGCGGTGGCGGTTCCATCCGGTTTGGCCCGGATCAGCCCATCGCCATGGTCATGAGGAACTCGGCGTTGCTCTTGGTCTTGGCAAGCCGGGATCGAAGCAGTTCCATGGCCTCGACCACGTTCATGTCTGAAACGACCTTCCGGAGACGAGTGATGAGTTCGTGCTCCTGCGGGTCCAACAACAATTCCTCGCGACGAGTGCCGGAGGCTGCGATGTCGATCGCCGGGTAGACCCGCTTTTCGACCAACTTGCGGTCGAGGTGGAGCTCGGCGTTGCCCGTACCCNTGAATTCTTCAAAGATCACCTCATCGGCCCGGCTGCCGGTATCGACGAGGGCCGTACCGATGATGGTGAGCGAGCCGCCGTCCTCGATGTTTCGAGCCGAGCCGAAGAACTTCTTGGGCTTGATCAGTGCGGCGTTGTCGACGCCACCAGAGCCGATCTTGCCGGAGCCGGTCATGGCGTTGTTGTAGCCACGGGCAAGTCGGGTGATCGAATCCAGCAGGATGACCACGTGCTGGCCGAATTCGACCATGCGGCGTGACTTCTCCATCACGATCTCACTGATCGCGATGTGCCGCGACGCCTCCTCATCGAACGTGCTGGCGATCACTTCGACGTTGTCGGGGGTGTTTCGCTTGAAGTCGGTGACTTCCTCCGGGCGTTCATCGATCAGGAGAACGATGACGTGAGCCTCGGGGTGGTTCGTCGCGACCGCATTGGTGACCTGTTGCAGGATCACCGTCTTGCCGGTTCGAGGCGGTGCCACGACCAACGCCCGTTGTCCGAAACCAAGCGGCGTCACCATGTCGATGATCCTCGGTTCGAGACGGGTGGGCTCCTCCGGGAGTTCCAGCTGGATTCGACGGTTGGGGTGGAGCGGGGTCAGATTCTCGAAGGTCGGCAGTGAATGCAGAATCTTCGGATCGTTGCCGTTGACCTCCTCGACCCGGAGCAGGGCGAAGTAGGTTTCCGCTTCTTTCGGCGGGCGAATCAAGCCTTTGACGACCTGGCCGCGGCGCAATCCGAAGCGACGNATCTGGCTGGGGCTGACGTAGACGTCATCCGCACAAGGCAGATAGCTGTACTCGGCGCTTCGAAGGAATCCGAATCCCTCGGGCATCACTTCAAGCGTGCCCTCCGCCATCATCAGGCCGGCCTTTTCAGCCCGCTTGCGGAGGATCTCGAAGACGAGCTTCTGCTTCGGAAGATTTCCCGGGTCCTCCACCTTCTCCTTCTTCGCCAGTTTGAGAAGATCTGGGAGCTTCATCTTCTGCAATTCAGAAAGGTCGAGTCCCTTCTTCTTGGCGAGGTCGTATCGCTCCTGCAGTTCAGACTCCAGCTCGGCGGCCTCCAGCTCCAACTGCTCGTCGGTGGGGACGGCGCCCGGAGCGAGAGTGATCGAAGGACCGGTGGAACCATTCGAATTCGACGAGGAACCGCCGGACTTGCGGCGACGACGGCGTGACTTGCTGGCCATGATGAGCAACAACCCGTTGGGGGGGGGTGGGATCGACGCCGGGATTCGTCATCAACCGTTCATCACCAGGTGACGGTGACGGCAGGCGGACTCTTGGCGACGTGGACGGGGGGGAATGCCAGCCGTGAAGGCGGCTGACCGGTGTCAATGATGATCGCAAACCGCCCCCGCGGTCAAGTCCACCCGTCCCATTCGTTGATTCGAAGACCCCTCAGGCGGGAAGATCGAGGATCAACCGGTACCGCGCCTTGCCGGCGAGCAGGTGATCGATGGCTTCGTTGATCGACTCGATCGGAAAGTGCTCGGTCTTCGGAGCGATACCGTGTCGACCGGCGAAATCGACCTCTCTTGCATGATCAGACTGAAGGCTCCGACCGGAATGGGCTCCATGACCGCTCCCACGACGTGAATCCGACCATGGGGCCCCACCATCCCGATGTAGGCATCCCAGTCGATGCTGGCGTCCATGGTGGTGATCAGAAGGTCGAGCGTGCCGGCCCGAGCCTCGATGGCCTCCGCATCGGATCCGATCACCACCTCGTGGGCTCCGAACGCCTCTGCTTCCGCCCTTTTGGAATTCCGGGTGGTGAATGCCGTCACGTGACATCCCCACGATCGAGCGAATTTGAGCGCCAGATGACCGAGACCACCGATTCCAACCACGCAGACCCGATCGGTCGGCGAGGCGAACTTGCGAATCGGGGTCCAGACCGTGGACCCGCCAGAGAACATCGGACCGGCCTCACCGACCGGGATGCCGTCATTGAGCGTGAAGACCCAGGTCCCCTGAACCCGAACACGATCTGCAAACCCGCCATGGCGACCCACGACCGTTCCCTGCGAAGTCGAAGAGACATTGTGATCGCCCGCGAGGGCACCGGGGCAATCCGCATCCGTGTGACTGAATCAGCCCGCGCCGACTCGATCCCCGACGGCGAAGTTTCGGATCGAGGATCCGACTCGAACGATTCGGCCTTCGACCTCGTGACCACCGACGAAGGGATACACGGTCATGCCCCAGTCGTTGTTCCGCATGTTCTGATCGCTGTGACAGATCCCGCAGTGCGACACCGCGATTTCCACCTCGTCCGCACCGAGGGGGCCGAGCTCGTATTCGAACGGCGTGAACGGCACACCGGCTTCCATCGAAGCCCAAGCGTGAACAGTGGCTGAATCGGACATGTCAGTGACTTCGTGGGGGCATGCTGGCTTCAGGAGCACATCCCATCACGAATCCGCTTCAGGCGTTGCGGATCTGATCGAGTGCGACACCCACTCGGCCTTCCAGTTCCGATCTGGTCCCGTCGTTCTCGATGACGTGAGAAGCGCGACGACGCTTCTCATCCAGCGGAATCTGGGCCTGCTCCCGACGGTGGAGTTCCGCCTCCTCCCATCCTCGGCTGGTCACCACCCGCTCGATGCGACGGTCGATCGATGCATCGACGAAGATGATCGCGTCGCATTGATCGTCCAGATGGGCTTCGAAGAGGAGTGGAGCATCGATGACCAGGCCACACGTGTCGTCCGATGCCGCCGCGAAACGATCCTCTCGGAGGCGATGCAGGCGAGGGTGGACCAGATCCTCCAACCTCTTTCGTTCCGCGGGATCACCGAAGACGCGGGCGGCGATTTCGGAGCGATCCAGTCGTCCGTCGGTCGCGACGATCGCATCACCCCACCATCCCTGCAAGACTTCGAGCACCTTTGGATCGGCCAGCACCTCTCGAGCGTCCCGGTCTGAATCGCTCACGACGCAGCCCAGATCCTCGAGGATCGCCGCGACGGCGCTCTTCCCTGAGCCGATGCCTCCCACAAGACCGATCACTGGTGGTCGCGGAGAGCCGTTCATTCGACGATTCGGGACCAGGTGGTCCCGTCCGGACCATCCTTGATCGCGATTCCCATCGCCGTGAGCTCGTCACGAATGGCATCAGCCGCCGCCCAGTCCTTGCCGGACTTCGCCGCCGCTCGCGCCGCGATCTTCGCTTCAATCTCGCCGGAAAGACCTTCGTCCTCCTCCTCCAATGATCGTTGGTTTCGATCGAGAACTCCAAGCACGGAGTCCATTCGCCGAAGAGCGGCGAGTTCCACCGCGGCCCGAGCCGGATCGACGATCGACTCGTCGCCATCGATTCGACTCGCATTCACCGCTTCGTTCAAGGCGCCGATCGCCCGAGCGAGGTTCAGGTCATCACTGATCGCTTCGGTGAAGGCGGGCAGCGCGGATTCGAGCGGTCCGGGACCGGTTCCATCCACCACACGATCCTTCTCCAATGCGTCCCGAAGTCGGCACCAGCGATCGACCATGCGACCACAGTCTCGAAGACCCTGCATCGTGAAATTGGCGTTCTGTCGGTAGTGCGTTCGTACCAGTTCAAGCCGCAGCGCCCCCGGAGTGACGCCCTTGGCGAGAATGTCCCGCACGGTGAAGAAGTTGCCCGTGGACTTGGACATCTTCTCACCTTCAACCACCAGATGTCGGGTGTGGAACCAGTGCCGAGCGAATCCGGACGCGCCGGTCACGGCGCAGCTCTGGGCGATCTCACATTCATGGTGCGGAAAGATGTTGTCTTCGCCACCGGAATGAAAATCGATCATGCCCGCGTTCTCGCCCTCACTGGGCGCGAGAAGCCCGAGTGCCATCGCACTGCATTCGAGATGCCATCCCGGGTAACCCTCTCCCCAGGGACTCGGCCATCGCATCAGATGCGATGCGTCGGGCTTCCAGAGCAGGAAGTCCGCGGGATGCTTCTTCGCCGCCTGATTCGCTTCGTTCACCCGACCGCCCTGGCCTTCCTTGAGACCCTCGAGGCTGTTGCCGGAGAGACGCCCGTAATCCGGGAAGCTCGGCACCGAGAAGTAGACGGCACCGTCTCCCCCGACGTAGGCGTTTCCACCTTCGATGAGTTTCTCGATCAGAGCCACCATCTGGTCGATCCAACGGGTCGGTCGCGGCATCAGCGAGGGGTCGGCGTCCGCGTCTTCGATCACCTTGAGACCGAGAATACGGCCGTCATCGATGAAGGCACCAGCGTAGAAATCTGCGATCGCATTCGGATCGTCGGGGTCGATCTGGACGCCCTCGGGCAGGGCGCCGGACTTCTTGTTTTCCAGAAGCCGACGACCAGCGACCGCCATCTTGTCTTCGCCCCCACCATCGGCGACCCCATCCTCGGTCATGTGGCCCACATCCGTGATGTTCATCACGTGGCGAACCTCGTGGCCGAGAAATTCGAGGGTCCGACGCAAGACGTCCGCATTCAGAAATGATCGAAAATTGCCGATGTGAGAGTAGTCGTAGACCGTCGGCCCACAGGTGTAGAACGTGACGGGGCCGGTCGGATCCAGCGGAGTGAAGTCCATCGGTCGGCGTTCGAGGGTGTCATGGATGCGGAGCGTCATGGATTGGGACCAGCAGAGCAGGAAGTCCCCGGATGTCGGGGCGGGTGTTTGCAGAAGTCACGGATCAAGAACCGATGTCGGCATGCGGCATCGATCCCGGCCCGTATCCTACGAGTGCGCCGGGCCCTGGCCCGCCGGAGCCGTCATTGATGCGCATCACGATCGTACTGGGACCATTCAAGCCACCACCGCCCGCCCCCAGCGGAGCGATCGAAAAGATCTGGTGGCGACTGGCCGAAGTCTTCGTCCAGCGAGGCCATGAGGTGATCCTGGTCGGGCCGGATCATCCCGATCTGCCCTCCGGCGATCGGATCGGGGAGGTCGAATACCGCCGTCTCCCTCTCCTGGACCGGGCCAACAACGTCAAGATCGACATTCTGAGAGATCTGTTCTGGTCCAGACGAGCCGCTCGGCTCCTGCCAGACGCCGATGTGACGGTCACGAATTGTTTCTGGCTTCCCTGGCTCCTGCGATCACCTCGAAACAGGACTCGCCGTCGAATCGGCGTGCTCAACATGCACGTCCAGCGGTTCCCGAAGGGTCAGATGAGGCTTTACGGAGGTGTGGACCGTATTTCCACCGTGTCCCAGGCGATCGTCGACGGGATCGTGGACGAGCGTCCGGAACTCGCACCGCTGATCGGCCTCATCGGTAATCCAGTGGATCTCTCCGCCTTCCACCCTCCGGCGAATCCACCCCAGCGAACTCACGCCCGAATCCTCTATACGGGTCGCATTCACCCGGAAAAGGGATTGCACCTCCTGGTCGAGGCCTGGGGACGCCTGCGAGAACGAGGACATGAGTTCTCGCTCCGTCTCGTCGGTCCCTCCAGCCGAGGGGATGGCGGTGGCGGCCCCGAGTACGTCGAACGCCTGAAGACGCTGGCCGCTGGCGGCCCCCTCGAAATGCCCGGAGGTGTCGCGGATCCGACCGCCCTCGCCGACGAGCTCCGGGCCGCGGACCTCTATTGCTACCCGTCGATCGCCGATCGAGGCGAAGCCTCCCCCGTCGCACCGCTCGAGGCGATGGCCTGCGGTCTGCCTCCGGTGGTCGCGGATCTTCCTCAATACGCCGCGTACATCAGAAACGGCGACACCGGCCTGATCTTCGAACGAGGTGACGGCGAGGTGGATCGACTCGCAGATCATCTGGCGACGCTCGCTGGTGATTCGGAACTTCGTCACCGTCTCTCGCAGGCGGCGATCGATGCCGCCGCCCGATACGGACTCGACGCGATCGCCGACCAGTACCTCGATGACTTCTCTCATTCGATCCAGACGCTCCGCGGAACCAACCCCCGTGACTGATTCGCAACCGCCCTCCAAGTCCAAGCCGAGGCGACCACGGGACCGGTACGAGCTCAAACAGCCCGACCAGTCCAACGCCTATCGAAGTCCCTGGACCCGTCGAGAACAGATCGGCATCAAGTCATTCGCTCTCGTCTGGCTGATCCTCTGCCGCTGGACTCCAGGACCCGCGAACTTCTGGAGGCTGATGATTCTCCGCGTCTTCGGGTGCCGTATTCAGGGTCGACCGTTCGTCGCCCCCAGTGCCCGCATCCGCGTTCCGTGGCAGCTGGAAATGCATGACCGAGCATGCATCGGCGATGGAGCCGAAATCTACAACCTCGGGGAATGCATTCTTCGTGCCCGCTGCACGGTTGCCCAACACGGTTACCTCTGCGGAGGCTCCCACGACCTTTCCAAGCGGGCACTGCCTCTGATCGTGGCGCCCATCGATGTGGGGGAGGATGCCTTCCTCGGAGCCAGGGTCTTCGTGATGCCCGGGGTGGTCATTGGAGAAGGTGCCGTGGTCGGCGCCGCCAGCGTCGTGGTCCGGGACATCCTTCCATGGACGATCGTGGTCGGGAATCCGGCCAGTCCGGTCGGGATGCGGTCCTTCGTCGACTGATCCGGCGTGAGAGCTCGTCAACGGATCCACCCCGGGTCGTTCGCCGATCGAGCCCCGAACACCGAAGGTTCACTTGCGCTTCGACTCCAGCCATTTGATCTTGATCCCCGTCATCCGCTCGTACGTCGTGATGAGCGTCGCGTAGGTCCGCGCCTCGCGGCCTTCGAGGAAGCCCAGCTGGCCGAGATAGATGTACCACCATCGAAGAGATGCGCGAGCCGGTAGTCGATAGGCGATTCGTTTCATCGTGCGTCGACGAACCACGGAATCCGAAGACCAGAGATGCCGCAAACGGATCCCTTCGGCCTTTTCCGCGATGGCCTGCTCGGCTTCCTGACGGCTGTACCGATTGTGCTTGGCAAGCCAGTCGTCAAGCCCCTTGCTGAACGCATCATGCAAATACGGTTGCCGGAGGGTGCCGACCTCACCATCGGTCTCTTCACGTTGTCCATGGCCGTAATCGGTGAATCGGAGTCGACCGGTGTGGAAGAGTCGGACCTGGTAAGTGGGATACCCGCCAGCGTGCTTCAACCAACGCTTCATGAACATCAGCTTGCTCGGAACGAAGAAGCCGGCTTCCTCCGGATCCCCGGCGAGGAGAACCCTGATCTCTTCGAGCAGTTCCGGAGTCATGCGCTCGTCCGCGTCGAGGTGCAGCACCCACTGGTTTTCGAGCGGCATGTTGTCGATCGCCCAGTTCCGCTGGCTTCCGAACGATTCAAAATCGTGGAACGAGACCTTGGCACCCATCTCCCTCGCCATTTCACAGGTCCGATCGCTCGAACCCGAATCGAGGACGTGAATGTCCTCCACACCTTCGAGACTTTCGATGCACGCCCTGATATTGATCTCTTCATCGAGGGTCAGGATCACCACCGAAAGTCCAACGCCACCCCGACCGGTCGAAACCACCGGACTCGCGCTGTCGCCTGGCGCCGGCTCGGCGAGGATCCCCGGCGTTTCCGGGATCCGGCTCGGTGCTGAAACTTCGGCAACGTCGGGTTCCACGACCGAGGTCGAATCGCCCACCAGATGGTCGGCATCCGGAAGGATTCCAATCGCGACGCCGGGCTGGTTTCTCTGAAGCTCGAGCAACTTCAGCTTCACGAACATTTCGTAGCTTGCAATGAAAAGACAGAAACGGAACCCGTGGAAACCATCAAGGAATCCAAGTCGCAGGATGAACATGTAGAGGAATCGGAAGACCCAGGGCATGGGCAACCAGGGATAGATCCTCAGTTTCATCCACCGACGACGCTCGACCGCATTACCGAAGAGCGAAGCCTTGATCCGACTCGAATCCGACTGGAGATCATTGATCAACGCTCTCGCTTCCAGGGTCGAGTACTCGTTGTGCTTGGCCACGTAGTACCCGAGCCCACGGCGATCCCAGTGCTCCATCGGAGGCTTGAGATATCCGACCTCGCCATCGACGAGCATGTGCTCGTGAACTTCGCGGCTTTCATAAATCGCGGTACCACGCTTGAAGAGGCGCAGATTCCAGCTCGGAAAGTAGCCACAGTGCCGGATCGGCCGGTCCATGAAGATCAGTCGGCGATTCAGATAGAAGCCGGATTCCGGGATCTCCTCAGGATCTTGATCGCAGACCCTCATCAACTCGGCCTTGAGTGCCGGCGTGATCACCTCATCAGCGTCGACGATGAGGGTCCATGGCGCGACGATGTCCAGATTCTTCAGCGCCCAGTTCTTCTGCGCCGCGTACCCGGGCCAGTCGTGATGAACGAACTCCGCACCCATCTCCTCCGCGATCTCCTGAGTTCGATCGGTGGATCCCGAGTCGACCACGAAAATCTTCCTCGTCCATCCCTGCAGGGCGGCGAGGCAGTGCGGAAGGTTCGCTTCTTCATTCCGAGTGATGATCAGGACGTCGAGCACGGCTTCTCCTCAGGCCTGAGATGATTTCGAAGCACCTCGCCACAGGTTGAGAATCGATAACGACCGAGCAGCATGCGGAGTTTCGCCGCAGTACCGGCCAGACCGACATAGGACTTGAAGTGTCGCCCCCGGGACATCGGGACCACGGGCGAATCGGGAGCCAGATCGCGAGGATGAAGATAGACGACGCCGGGAAGGGATCGACGATGGAGGGCGTCAAAGCCGCGTCGAATCATCCAGCCCGGAAAAAGTCGAAGATAGCCACCACCGGAAAAACCGACCCGGCGGGGGCCGATGTTCATGAGACTCATCGGAAGTTCAGGCATCGATCGCCCTGATGGCGCGCCTCGAAAGACATGCGGCTCCGCCGGACACGGATAACCGCCGTTCTCCCGGGGGACCGGAAAAAGACTGGCGTCATAGGAAAGTCCTTCATCGAGCAGCACGTCGAACGCCCACTCGCTTCCCGGCGTGATCGAAAAACTCGGGGCGCGAAACGACGTGACCTTCTTCCCACCGGCATCCTCGATGACCGCGATCGATCTTCGGAGATCCTCCCGAAAGATCGATTCGTCGAGATCACAGACCTTGCGATGCCAATACGAATGAGTCCCGATCTCGTGCCCGGCGTCGGCGGTTCGGCGCACCAGTTTCGGATATCGATCCGCGATCCACCCGAGAAAATAGAAGGTCGCTCGGACCCCGTGTTCCTCGCAGATGCCGAGGATCTCATCCGTTCGTCGTTCGACGATCGAAGGAAATCCCGGCCAGTCGTCGGTGTTCGAGACGGAATCGATGTCGACCAGGTGAAACCAGTCTTCGATGTCGAAACTGAGCGCATTGACCACCTCACCCTTGGATCGGGGGGCGTCGACGCGGGATTCCAGATCGAGGTCGGACATGGTGGGTTCAGACGAGCCGATGACCTCCGGCCCGAAGTCTCCGAAGATCCTCCGGGGTGGGCATCGAGAAGTGTGTGGAGTCCTCCGCCCGGTTCTCGATCAGTGGAGGGTCGCCGGCTTCGACCAGACGAACGCATTCGAGAATGGCTTCCGCCGCAAGGTCCTTTGAACGGGCCATCAGATCCTCCAACGAGTCCCAAGGATTGATGCGATACCGCTTCTGCACCAGAATCGGCCCGTTGTCGAGCTTCGCATCGACGAAGTGGACGCTGACGCCCCCCTCCTTCTCACCGTTGGCGAGCGTCCAGAAACTGGGCATCAGACCGCGGTACTTCGGAAGCAACGCTCCGTGGCAGTTCACGATTCCCTTCGGGGTCTGTTCTCGAAGTCGCTTCTTGTAGAGCTGGGTGCCCGAGATCGAAAGGATGAACTCGACCTTTCGCTCACGAAGATGCTCCAGAAACTCGTCACTGTTGACATCGACCGCTTCCGTGACTTCGACCCCGTACTTCTGCGCCACCGCCCGCACGGAATGACATCGCCGGGTGGAACCCAGCCAGTCGTTCTCCACCTTCGCGAGCACCTTCTTCAGGAGGTACTTGCGGAGCTTCCACTGGAAGTACCCGAACCCGTAGAGCTTTCGAAGTTCCATCGCGGTCTCGAAGACCGTGCGCTTCCCTTGCGCGACCGACTGGATGTTGATGCCGGCGGTCGTGTCATGATGATCACGAAGGTACTTGTCGAGCACCTTGGGAAGAAGGAACGGTTCGTTCTGGATGAAAACGTACTTGATCACGCTCGTGTCTCTCCTTGGCGGGCGGGGGATGCCGCCGTGGTTTTCGTGATCTCCTCGAGCAGGCGTCGCCATGCCGCGAGTCGATGGTCCGCACCGTGTTCCTCGATCAGGGCACGGCGGGCGCGTTCTCCGGCGGCTTCTCTGGCCGTGGGGTCGTCTGCGAACCCGCGAATCACCTCCACGAGACCCTCGACGTCGCCTTGGCGAACGCTCGCCCCGCAATCGTTCTCGACCACCACGCGGGAGATCTCACTCTTCTCGCTGCCGATGTAGAGCGCCGGTCGCCCCGCGGCGAGAATCCCGAAGAGTTTGCAGGGAACCATGATTCCCTCCACCCCTTCCAGCAGGCTCACCAGATGCAGGTCCGCCGCGCTCAGAAGTTCATCGAGTCGTTCACGGGGTTGGTACGGCGCGATGATGCAGGTCGATTCGAGCCCGTGTTCCGCCACGAACGCTTCGACCTCGGCTTTCTTTTTTCCACCGCCGACGAAGGCGAAACGTATGCCGTCGTCATGCTGGAGTGACCTGGCCGCTTCGAGGAAGGTCGCCACGTCATGACCGATGCCGAAGTTGCCGGAATACATGACCAGCATCCGGTCCTCGATCTTCCATTCCGCGCGATACGAGTTCTCGTCTCGCGGAACCGGCCGAACCTCTTCCTGGTCGCTCCAGACACCGATCATGCGGATCTTGTCTTCCGGCACCCCTTTGGACCGGACCAGATCAGCCATGCATCGCCCGAGGACCACGTCGGCATCCGCCGCTTTCAGGCAACGGCGGTTCAGAGATTCGAAGAAGCGACTCGCGAGGGAACCCGGCTTCATCACACCGCAGGCAATGGGCAGGTCGGGATAGAGATCCATGACCCAATAGACGAATCGAGTCTTCTTGAATCGCCGAAGGATCGGGCCCACCGCGGAGATGAACGGCGGCGTCGTGAAGCAGATGACCACGTCATGCCTCGGCAGCATCAGAGCCTTGAGGGTCGCAGCCACGTAGAAGATGAAGAAATCGGCGATGCGAGCGGTGATGCCAGCCTTCCCGAAAAGGGATCGACCGACTCGATGAATTCGAATGCCGTCCACGACCTCCTCGGATGGAAGCGCAGCGCCTTTTCGACCGTAGATCGAACGCGATGCGATCGCCGTCACATCGTGACCGTGGCAGACCAGATCGCGGGCCAGATCGTGGCCGTGCTGTGCCGTGGCAGCCACATCGGGGTAGAAGACCTGATTGATCATGAGAACTCTCATGGCTTCAACCTCCGGCCGCCTTCTCCGCCGCCTCGATCGACGACCGATTCCGACGGAACCAGTCGATCGTCTGACGCAGACCGTCCTCGAATCCGACCTGAGCTCGCCAATCGAACAGCTCCGCGGCTCGGCTGGTGTCGAGACAGCGACGTGGCTGCCCGTCAGGCTTGGTCGCGTCCCAGCGAATCTCGCCCTCGAAGCCCGTGAGGCGGGCGATCAACTCGACCAGCTCACGAATCGTGATCTCCATGCAGGTCCCGAGATTCACGGGAATGGGTTCATCAAGGGCCTCGGCCGCCCGAAGGATCCCCTCGGCACAGTCGTCGACGTAGAGGAACTCCCGACTTGCAGAACCGGTTCCCCAGCACTCCATGTGATCCTGCCCATCCTCAATGGCCGCCACGCACTTTCGAATCAAGGCGGGAATGACATGGCTGGTGTGGAGGTGAAAGTTGTCAAACGGCCCGTAGAGATTCACAGGGAGCAGGTAGGCCGATCGCAACCCGTACTGGCGGGCGTAGCCATCAAGCATGACCATGGCCGCTTTTTTGGCGATTCCGTAGGGTGCGTTGGTCTCTTCCGGATAGCCGCTCCAGAGCTCTTCTTCACGGAACGGCACTGGAGTGAACTTGGGATAAGCGCAGATAGTGCCGACCTGGACAAATTTGAAATCGCGGCCGGATTCAATATGGATCCGAGCCCGTTCCACGAGATGGAGGGCCATGGCCATATTGGCGTAAAAATAGCGCCCTGGATTGTCCTGATTGGCACCGATACCACCGACCTCGGCCGCCAGATGAAGAATCACATCTGGATCGTGGTCCCGGTACAAGCGATCCACAGCTTCCTCGTGGACGAGGTCGTAATCGGCCTTCCGCGGCGCGATGATCCGACCGGCACCTCGGTCTTTCAGTCCTTGAAGCACGGATCGGCCGAGAAATCCGGCTCCACCAGTGACGACCACGGTCTTGTCTTTGAGTTCCATTGCTACTCCGCTGGCCGATCGGCCAGTATTTGGTCGACATCCTTCCGCATCGATCTCATCGGTCGATTCTGACCACTTCATGCCTCGAAATTGGCGGCCATCCTTCGAAGGAGCCGCCAGTTCAAAAACAACCTGCAGATCATCGAGGAACCACAAAAGCCTCACGGAAGAGAGGCCGATACTACCGTGCAACGCCTACGGTTCGTGATCGTCCCTTGGAGTCCCTAAAGATGACCAGTCAGCCCCCCCGACGCGCCCTGATCACCGGTATCACCGGACAGGACGGCAGTTACCTCGCGGAATTCCTCCTGGCCAAAGGCTATGAGGTTCACGGGGTCATTCGTCGATCCTCCAGTTTCAACACGAACCGCATCAATCACATCTACGACGACCCTCATGACAATGAGGTCCGCCTTCGTCTCCACTTCGGTGACCTTTCCGACAGCGCCGGTCTCATGCGACTCGTTCAGGATGTGAAGCCGGACGAGGTCTACAACCTCGGGGCCCAGAGCCACGTCCGAGTGAGTTTCGATCAGCCGGAATACACGACCGACGTCGTCGGTACGGGGACCCTTCGGCTTCTCGAAGCAATCCGCGCCTATCAGGATTGGGCCGGCAAGCAGGTCCGCTACTACCAGGCTTCGAGCTCCGAGATGTTCGGCCTGGTCCAGGAGGTGCCCCAGCGGGAAACCACGCCCTTCCACCCCAGGTCGCCGTACAGCGTGGCGAAGGTCATGGGTCACTGGATGACCGTCAACTACCGGGAGAGTTACGGGATGCACGCATCCTGTGGCATCCTGTTCAACCACGAAAGTCCCCGCCGAGGGGAGACCTTCGTGACCCGCAAGATCACCCGGGCCGTGGGACGGATCAAGCTCGGCATGCAGGACAAGCTCTTCCTCGGCAACCTGTCCCCCCAGCGGGACTGGGGATTCGCCGGTGACTACGTCGAAGCCATGTGGATGATGCTCCAGCAACCGGAAGCCGATGACTTCGTCATCGCCACCGGCAAGATGATCTCCGTGCAGGAGTTCGCCGATCTGTGCTTCGCACAAGTCGGTCTCGACTCCAAGGACTTCATCGAAGTCGATCCCCGCTACTTCCGACCCGCCGAGGTCGACGAGCTTCTGGGCGACCCGACCAAGGCCAAGACCAAGTTCGGTTGGGAGCCTCGCACCAGCGTCGAAGAACTCGCCGCCATGATGGTCGAGAGCGACCTCGAACTTGCGCGACGCGAGAAGACGCTTCGTGACGCCGGTCACGAAGTCCGAATGGCCTGACCAGGGAGATTAGGCGACCCTTGACAGGTCATTCGAGCCGTCGAGTGGCTCATAACGCGTATCGACAGGGCGATGTTTCAAGCGGGGCGGGGTGAAGGACGATGCATATGAAGTCGCGGTGACACCACCGCGGTTGTCCTTTTCCGAGGGAAACACGATGTCCTTGATCGCCTCTCTGATCCTTTTGACGAGTCTTCAATCCACCCACTCGAGTTCGTCCGTGGAGTTCGGTGAATGGAAGACCTTCGACCGAGAATCGAAGGAAGCCGCCGTCGAGTCGAACTCAAGACCGAGGATCGAAACCGCACGGGATTCCTCGAACGAGCGAACGCGAGACTCTTCGCTACCTTCGATTTCTGTTGGTCCCGCCTCCGGAGGTGGAGGTCGCCCGCTTCGCGTGCCGCTGGAAACCACGGACTCGAATTCTGATGCGATGCCCGTCCGGACGTCCCCGTCCGAATCGGATGAAGAACCGGCCCATCGTGGATCCCCGGCAGCCCCCATCGATCCGATGCCGCCCGGCGGCACTCTTTTCCCAGGATCTGGCCCTCGGCTGGGAGAGGGACCATGGGCGACCACATGGTCCGACGTTCCATCCGATCTGGATCGGCTTTCCGCGATGACGTACATACGCGGGAACGGAGTCGCGGACACGTCCTGGACCAGCAATCAGTATTTCAAGGCCGATGTGATCGGGAGAGAGCTTTCCAGCCAACCCGCCGGACGTCGCACGCTGTTTCCATGGCGGTATCGAAATGCCCTGATCGGACATCCGTTCGATCGCATCAGAAGACCGGATGGAACCTCGGAATCACGCCCGAGCCCCTTCGTGGATGGCGCTGTGATGGCGATCCTAAATGAACTGGTTCCCGTCCTCGATGAGCTCTTGGCCGGTGGCATTCAGGTTGATTATTTCATCGGCGACATCGAATCGAGTGGCTATTTCGCATGCTGGAACATCGACCAGTCGCACATTGCCGCCATCATGACCGATCCGCGGTTCGAGACCCGGATACTCGGTAACGGCCTCACGCCTCGGCAGATGCTGGGCGACTGGAACGCCAATCAGATCAAATTGCGAACTCCCACCAAGGCGGCTGCGGCATGGAACGCCATGATCAACCGGATCTTCGCCGACGCCATCTTGAACTCGATGGTTCGACCCGTGACGGAACGGTGGCCCAACGCCCGATCGTCCAACTACGGGTCGATGACGATCGACGAGGACGAGGCGGTATCGGATATGAATGGCTGGAAGGTCTGGGCCGACTGCCTGGCGGGCACGAACCCTGCCATCGAAACCTACGGCCGGCTTGGCGGTGTACTCGATGGTTTCAACATCGACCCCTCCGATCCGACGAGATTGATGAGGCAGGATGGTCCCGGCCTGCCCGCCAACGGTTGGACCAGCCTGCAAATCGGTGTCAATCGCACTCGGGCATTGTTGAGGAGCGACGGCCGCCCCTACCACCTGTGGTTTGCAACGCCATCATGGGAGACAGATAGAAATTGGCGTAGTGGCTTTGCCAATTCACCCTACTTCCGCGAGAACCTTTTTCATCAGGCGGTCAACGGCGTCCAACACTTCATCTATTGGAATCCGATCGATCAAGACCTGGTCATTGAAATCGATCGTGAGCGACGAAATGCCGAGTCCAGAGCGATCGAAAGCATTCTGGACGAGATCGACGCGGCGACTCGAGGCGATGTCGCCTCTCAACCACTACGATCCGGACGCGTCCGATGGGATTCCTCCGTCTTGCTCTCCGGTGCGAAGTTGACGGATGGATCCAGTGTCTGGAGATTGACCATCGCGCCCGGTATCGGCGCGGTACGGCTGCAGGGTTCCTCGGCTCTGATTCCGATCGATCCCGCCAACCCCGGTCTCTGGATATCCAGGCCAGACGCTTCGAGCCCCGTCATCCTGGAAACCATCCCGCGCTGAGGAAGCGTTACTGAAAATCGTCGTGCTCAAGCCCGCTCGGGCTCGTTGGCAAAGATCTCGATTTCCTCGGCTTCGGCTCTGGCTTCCTCCTCGTCAAGCTCCTCGTGGTACCTGGCCTCTCCCGAAGGATCCACGAGGTAGGCGCTCATCGCGGCGACGAGATAGATCATGAGGGTGAAGAAGGTGATGACTCCGAGGAATACCGCCTCGAAGAGGCTCATCACTCCGATCATCGCCCAGATTCCAACCACATAATCGACCAGTGGACGTCTTGAAGGCATGGCGCGGCCGATCAGCATCAGCCGCCGCATGAAGAGGAAAATCGCGCCGTAGATCCCTGCCAGGAATGCAAAACCGATGATGCCGAGGACCTGAAGAGTTTGAATCGGCGTACTTTCCACGACTTTCAGATCTTCATCGCGGCCGGTTCCCAAGGTTCCGAAAATGGGAGAACCGAGGAATTCCTGCAGGCCGACCAACCAGACTTCGGCCCGGGTGTTTTCGGTGGAACTAACTCGTTCGAGAAGATCGGCTCCATCGGTGAGTACCAGGCTGGCGATGAAACCCGAGCCGAAAACGAAGCCCCCGAGAAGGATGATCGAGCCGAGTCGTTGACGGAACATGAAGGCCAAGCCGACCATCGAGGCCAGGACCGCTGTTCTAGACCCGGTCCAGACGAGCAAAAGCGCAGAGATACCGACCGCTGCTCCAAAGACTGGAAGCATCCATTTCTGGGAGCGGGGACGCGAAAGCAACCAGATCATGGTCACGGTCAGAAGCGAACAGATGAGCCCTGCGGACTGCGGATTACCGGATATTCCTGCAAAGCGTCCATTGGTGACGGTTTGGTTCGGCGAGTACAGATATTGCAGCACGTTGAACAGCACGTACGGAATACCGACGAGCCCGATCGACCGAATCAGGGACTCCAGATTCCGGTCATTCTGCAATCGACGACCGACTCCGACGGAAATCGAAGAGAAGAGCAACAGGTAGGCGACCAGAACGAGGCTTCCGCGAAGCGCGCGCCCCGCGAGGAAGAGCCGCACCCCGTAGAACAACTCGAAACAAAGCATCGCAATGGCGATGGCACTCACGATCTTCCAACGGGTTCCCGGTGAACCCCTCAGGGTTGCCAGACCAATCGTGCAAAGAGCCAGACCATTGAGCAATTGAGAGCCGGATCGAAGTTGCTCAAGAGGGAAGAAGAGACTGTTGTTGAAGAATTCGGTCGACCCCTGGACCAGCGTGGCCAGAAACAGGAGGGCGATCAGGATCCATCTCCAGCCGGAATCGGTCATGACTCCGATCGCGAGCATTCCAATCAGAACCACGACCGCGGCAAGACCTCCCGGTGTCACCAGGAGATCAAGACCTCGGCCGATGACATCCTGAGCCTGCTGATCACTTGTCTGAGCGAATAGGACGGACACGTGAAATCCCGGTACCGAGAGCAACGAAGAATTGTCGTACGGTAACGTCCGATCGGTTTCTAGATCCACTCCGGCATCCTCCATGTTGACACAAAGAACCGCCCAAGGCGTCAGTGCGATGCTTGTGGCGAACATCCTTGGACGAGTCGCCGGGCTGGCGGCCCAGATCGTGACCGGCTTCGTCCTTCTGGACGCGGAGTTCGGTGTCTTCGCGATGGCGATCGGCGTGATGACGGTC
>NYSW01000063.1 GCA_002683195.1 Phycisphaerae bacterium | reverse complement strand
CGCCCCGCAAGACGAATTCACCTTGGAACCGTGGCCCGGAGACTGGGGCGAGGTGGTCGGCATCGAGGCGGTGGGTGATGGACGTTTCGTGGCCTGGGAGCGCGGCGGCATGGGCTGGATGGTCGGCCCCGACGGGCTCGCCAGCGTGGAACCACTCTTCGACATCACCGAAGAGGTCAACTCCTATCGAGATCACGGACTGCTCGGACTCGCCTTGGATCCTGATTTCCTGAGCAACGGGCATGTCTACCTGCTCTACGTCGTGGACCGGCACCATCTCGACTTCGCGGAAACTCCTGGATACGACCCGGAAGTCAATGACTTCGTGGCCGCCACCATCGGTCGCGTCACCCGCTACACCGCGACCGCCGAGAGTCGGCGATCCATCATCGACCCTTCCACCCGAAAGGTGATCCTCGGAGATTCGATTTCGACGGGGCTCCCGATCATCAACACCTCGCATGGACTCGGCTCGCTCGCGTTCGGTACCGACGGCACTCTGATCCTGTCGATGGGCGACACCGGGGGCTATACCACTGACACCGGAGGACCGGTCGCCGGCGGTTGGGTCGAACAAGGTCTGAGAGACGGCATCATCACGCCGGAAGAGAACGTCGGTTCGTATCGAGCCCAGATGCTCGACTCCCTGGCCGGGAAGCTTCTCCGAATCGATCCCGAGACAGGAGACGGCGTCGCAAGCAATCCGTGGTTCCAACCGAAATCGCCCCGCAATGCTCGGAGCCGTGTCTGGGCCCTGGGCCTCCGCAACGCATTTCGAATTTCAGTCACGCCGGACTCGGGCTCGCAAGACCCATCCGCCGGAGATCCGGGGGAGATCGTCTACGGAGACGTCGGTGCCGGATCGCGGGAAGAAATGGGTATCGTCGACGCCCCGGGCGTGAACCTCGGATGGCCCTTGTACGAAGGCCTTGACCCGTCGTTCGGATACTGGCCGAGCGACACCATTCACCCGTTCCTCGTCAATCCCCTCGCCGGCCCGGACTGTCCTGAAGGACTACGTTTTCGTGATCTGCTCGCGCAGGAAGGCGAAATCAGATGCAATCCCTGCGATCCCGCCTGGGTCGAGCCAAGCGACTGGCAAGGCGGGGCCCCGGCCCGGAACTCATCCGGTTGGACCGGCGAGGGGCACGTCGACTTCGGCGGATCGACCGGGGACTGGATCGAATTCACCATCATGGTGCCAGACCGAAGCCCTCGAATCTACGCCATCCGATACGCCAACGGATCGAGCTCGAAGCGTCCGGTGGAAATCCTGGTTGATGAAAAACCCTTCGACTCGTTCGAACTCGAAACGACCGGCGCCTGGAACGCCTGGGCCCGAAGATCATTCGAACTGTCCTTGTCACCCGGCCCGCACGTCTTGAAGTTGAGAGCCACCGAAGCGTCCAACGCATACATCGATCGACTGGATACCCCCGGACTCCCTCACACCCTGCTGGCGAATGAGATCTCCTTCTCACACCAACGACCCACCATCGACTGGCGCCACAACAGCAGTCAGGCACGGGTCCCCATTCTCACGAACGAGGGAACCGCGACCAACTCGATTCTGGAGGAGGAAGGTTGCCCGGTCGCCGGTGACTCCTTCTCCGGAAACTGCGTGGCTGCCGTGATTCGAATCGATGACCAACGCTGGCCGCCGGAATGGCGTGGCATCTACTTCGCCGATTTCATCTACGGCTGGATCCGGATGATGCGATTCGATTCGGAAGGTCTGCCGATCGCGGTTGAAAAGATCAGCTTCGCCGGAGGCCCGCTCACCGCCCTCACCCATGACCCGAGCTCAGGAGCGATGCTCGCCGTCCGGTGGAATCAGAACCCCGTCAGAATCACGCCGCCATCCCCACTGGACCCCGCAGATCTGAATCAGGACGGAAGGGTCGACGGGGCCGATCTCGGACTTCTCCTTTCAGGCTGGGGAGGAAGCGACCCCGGGGACATCAATGACGATGGTGTCGTCAACGGTGCCGATCTGGGATTCCTGCTCGCCGCCTTCACGAGCCCCATCTCGTTCTGCCCCGAGGATCTGAATCAAGACCAGGCGATCGATTCCGGTGACCTCGGTCTTCTACTCGCCCTCTGGGGTGAAGCTGGTCCTGGCGACCTGAACGCAGACGGGACCAACGATGCCGGAGATATCGGTCTCCTTCTCTCCGCCTGGGGCCCCTGCAAGAAGTAGGACGAAGTCGAACGTTTTCTGCTGGCCAGAATTCACGGGATGCCCCAGAATGATGGACATGCACCGCACTCTGCTCGTCATCCTCACGATCACCTTTTGCCTTGGTTGCTTCCTCCCGGTCTCCAGGCAAGCCTCCGCCGCAGCGCCTCCCGAAGGATTCACCCGGGAATTCTGGCCGGGCGACTGGGGCCAGATCGTGGGCATCGTCCCGACCGGAGACGGCCGCTTCATCGCCTGGGAAAAAGCGGGCCGAGCCTGGACCGTCGGCCCCGACGGACTTGCCAGCGTCGAACCCCTGCTCGACATCAGCGACGAGGTGGGCGACTGGCGAGACCACGGAATGCTCGGACTCGCGGCGGATCCCGACTTTTCCGCCAACGGCCACGTGTACCTTCTCTACGTGGTGGACCGACATCACCTGCTCAATGCGGGGACCCCGGCCTACGACCCGGAGGCGGACGATTACTTCTCCGCGTCGATCGGACGAATCACTCGATACACCGCCACCGCGGAGAGCGATCGAAGCGTGGTCGACCCGTCGACCCGAAAAATCCTGCTCGGCGAGTCCATCAACACCGGCCTGCCCATCCTTCACCAGTCGCACGCGGTCGGCAGTCTCGCCTTCGGTCGCGACGGGACCCTTCTCGCCTCGATGGGTGACTCGGCGAGTTACGGCGAAGTCGATACCGGCGGACAGGTTGACGGTGGCTCCGTGAATCAGGGACTTGGGGACGGGATCATCAACGCACGAGACGATGTCGGTGCATTCCGCGCCCAGCAGATCGACTGCCTGGCCGGGAAGATTCTCCGTCTCGATCCTGAAACCGGCGACGGCGTCTCCAGCAATCCCTGGTACTCGAAGGCCGGACCGAGGTTCGCCCGGAGCCGGGTCTGGACGCTGGGTCTTCGGAACGGTTTCCGGATCACCATGGATGCGAACACCGGAAGCACGGACCCCGCAGCCGGTGATCCAGGAACGGTGATCTACGGAGACGTGGGTTGGTCCACCCGGGAAGAGGCCGGGCTCGTCCCCACCGGCGGGATGAATCTCGGCTGGCCGCTGTTCGAGGGGCTCGATCCCAACGGCGGCTACTGGGGGACGGATGTGCAGAACAGCCTGGTCGCGAATCCTCTCGCCGACGCTGATTGCGAACCCCGCTTTCGCTTTCGCGACCTGCTGGTCGAAGCCGGACGGATCCCCTCCAACCCCTGCGATCCGGCCTGGTTGAAGCCGTCGGACTGGGACGGCCCCGAACCAAATCGCGAGTGGGCCGGTTGGTCGGGAGACGATTACCTCGACTTCGGCGGCGCCGTCGGCGAGTGGGTCGAATTTGAAATCATCGTCCCCGACCGGAAGCCCCGCCGCTACGGCCTTCGGTGGGCGAATGGAGGCGGGCAGCCGAGACCGGTCGACCTCCTGCTCGATGGAACCTTCCTCCAGACCTTCGACGCGCCTTCGACCGGCGCCTGGATCAACTGGAGGATCCACTGGCTGGAACTCTCGCTCTCACCCGGGACCCATGTTCTGAGGATGACCAGCACGGTCAACAACGGCCCGAACATCGACTGCCTTGAAACTCCCGATCTCCAGTTCAGCCCGCTCGCATCGGAAAGTTCGTTCGAACACCGACGCCCCGACATCGAATGGCGTCACAACATCCCCCAGACTCGCATTCCGAATTTCGATGCGAATGGAACGGCCGACTTCTCACAGATGGGAACCCCTTCCAGCCCGGTGGCCGGAAATGCCTTCGCGGGAAATTCGGTCACCGGAGGCGCCATGGTCATCGATTCCCGCTGGCCCTCCGAATGGCAAGGGATGATCTTCGCCGACTACGTCTTCGGTTGGATGAAATACGCTCGCCTCGACGAGGCGGGCGAGCCCGTCGAGATCCGTCCCTTCGATTCCACGGCCGGAGCCGTCACGTCGATCGTGCACGACCCATTTTCGGGTGATCTGCTGGCGGTTCGATACGACCAGAGTCCCATCCGGTACTCGCCTCCGGCAAATCCCTGCCCGGCGGATCTCAACGGAGATCTTGAAGTCTCCGGCGGAGACATCGGCGTCCTCCTCTCCAACTGGGGCGGCGCCGGGCTCGGCGACCTCGACCAGGACGGCAACGTCGGCGGAAGCGACTTCGGCCTGCTGCTCTCCGCGTTCGGACCCTGCCGCCCCTGATCGGTTCGCATCATCGGACGGTCGAGGTCCGATTCGCTTCGCCCGCCCCACTGGGACGCCATCCATGAACCGTGAGTTGATCCTCTTTCGACACGCCAAGAGTTCCTGGTCGGATGCCGGCCTGCGAGACCACGACCGCCCACTCAACGAACGAGGACGCCGTGACGCCGAACGCATGGGACGCCTCGCGGCCGAAGTCGATCTGGTCCCCGACATCATCCTGTCCAGCGACAGCACCCGCACCCGGGAGACGGTGGCGATCTGGATCGCCGCCGCGAGTTGGAACGGTCCTGTCCGTTGGGAGCAGAAGCTCTACCACGCCAGTCCCGGCGTGCTTCTGGAAACGGCGAAGGGCGTCGGACCCGATGTCGGTCGGGTCATGCTGGTCGCTCACAATCCCGGCATCGAAGAATTGTCCGGCGCGATCTTCGGACGACCGGTCGAAGTTCCCACCGGAACCATGATCTCGGCCCACCTCAAGGCGGCGTCCTGGGCCGAGTCGTCGATCGATGATTTCATGCCCGACGAGATCCGGCGGCCTCGCGAACTGCCTGAATGATCAGGCCGGATCGGCCGGCTCCGCCGGGGCCGGGGCCGGGGCCGGCACCCAGGCCAGAGCCGCCAGCAAGGCGACCAGCGAGATCAGGCCCGCCACTACGAATCCCCATCCGATGCCTTCGGCGATACCCGCCTTGACCGCGACCAGGCAGGGTGAGTCGGCTGGAAGTCCGGCGCCCAACAACTCGAGTGCGGCCAGATCACCGGAGGCGGCGCGCCTGATCAGCTCTTGGTCGACCTCGCCGCATTCCAATCCCTCGAGCATGGTTTCCGAGATCTGAAACTGGTTGGCGACCGCCGCGGTGACCGCGATACCGAGCGCCGCACCGATCATGCGAACCGATTGAAGGAGCCCGGATGCGACCCCACGCCGCTCCATGCCGACCCGCCGCATGCCATCCGTGTTGGCCGGCATGTTGACGAACGGCATCGCCACTCCAAGGATCACCATTCCAACGAACAGCAAGGGAAGGGAGCCCTTCAAGGCCGCGACGCCGAGGAACACGACCGACCCCCCCGCGATGATCGTGGCGGGAATCGCAAGCGGGCGGACTCCGAACCGGTCGTAACCCCGACCCGAAAAATGAACCAGAAGCAGTACCGGGACCACCAACGGCAGGGTCGCGAGACCTGCGGCCTGAGGATCGAAACCAAAGGTCGACTGGGTCAGCAGTGAGAGGTGAATCACCGTGCCGACCAGCGCGAACTGCATGAAACCAAGCATGCCGGCATCCGCCAGAAAGCCTCGATCACGAAACAGTTTGACGTTGATCAACGGGCGGGAAAGCCTCGACTGACGGTGAACGAAGAGCCCGAACGCCAACAGCCCCACGAACACCCCCGAGAGGGTCTTCCAATCGAAGAGCCCCCACACCCCGGACTGCTGGATGGATCCGATCGCCAGTGGAACACTCACCACGAGAAGTCCGACACTCGGAAGGTCGAGGCCCTTCTCCGGATCCTGCAGACGAGGAGGCCGGGCGATCGACACCATGATCAACGCGAACGCGGCGATGGGAAGGTTGATGAAGAAGATCCAGGCCCAGCCGATCTTCTCGGTGATGAAACCACCGAGTACCGGCCCCGCGACGAGCCCCAGCATCGAAATGCCGATGTACACGCCCATGGCGCGGCCTTCTCGTCCGGGGAGCGCGGTCGAAATGACGATGGCGCTGGAAGCTGGTTGCATGAGCACCGCTCCGACCGCCTGAAGCACTCGACATCCGATGAGCATCGTCCCGCTGGTTGAAAAGCCACAACCCAGGCTCGAAAGCGCGAACGTGATCACCCCGAGACGGAAGGCTCTCGGCTTGCCGATGAGATCTCCGATTCGACCGCCGAGGGCGATCAAGGAGGCCATCGCCAAGAGGTAGGCGTTGACCACCCACGCGACCGTGGCTTCGCCGATTCCTAGATCACGCCCGATTTCCGGAAGTGCGACCCCGACCACGGTCGTATCCATCATGATCATGGCGAGCGATCCCGTCATCGAGACGAGAATCAAACGCCGTTGCCGCGGAGACAGATTGGCACCATCGGAGACCATGACCGTTCACGGTACCGTCGATGACGCGGAGACCGGTTCGCCGACGATGGAGAAAACCGCCGGAACGAGGATCCCGGAGGCGTCGATCAGCCTGGCGGCTGCTGACACTCGAAGACCATGGTGCTCGAGATCGGGGGGAAGTCCAACTCGATGCGGAACCGTTGGAAGCAGGAAAGATCACTACCCGCGGTCTCCAAGGCACGCGAGACGTGCCCGTCCATGCTCCCAAGACCTTGAACCTTCGGCACGGCCTCCCCCGGCATCCGATTGCATCGGGTCGGAATTGGAAGCTGAACCCGCCGAATGTCGTTGACACCCTGTCCGGATCCATGAAGATCGCTGCAGACGAAGGTATCCGGTTCGACGCCCTGTTCCAGAAGATCCTGATGCAGAAGAACGTCGAAGACCGCGACTTCGGCCGGGATCCTCAAACGCATCAGTTGGAAGATCCCATGCGAGTTCTCCGCCACGGTGGTGGGCTGGACCGCTCGGAGTACCTCTCCGGTCGAGACCGTGAACGGCGCCTCATCGGCGACTTCCTGGGTTTCAGCTTCGAAGATCCATGAGTCTCCCACCTTTCGACGGGGAAAATCAGGGACCTCTCCGCGACACAGTTCACGCATGATCGGCAACTCGCCGGCGCCTACGCCTTCCACGAGCGGCTCATCAACCACGGTTCTCACTTCCACGCCTCGATCATCGATGATCCGCGGCCGAAGGAACACCAGCGGAACGCCTCCACGAAGCCGACGAAGGCCTCCCATGGTCCGCAGCGTGACGCAGTCGAGCAGCCCATCGATGGAACTGGGAAAGAGCACGTCAAGGCGATAGAGCGTCTCGGCTCGGAGGCCCCAGACGGAACTCGCGCCGTCGAAAAGCAGACGACGGTGTTCATGCTCGAGACGTTGATCCCGGGCACCTTCGATACCGGCCACCATCGATTCGAAGGCGCGGCGGCTTCCACACTTCCTGGAGATGAAGGTCTGAACGGCTTTGTAGGCCTCCATCGCACGATTGACCAAACGAACGTCACAGTCATGATGCGTGGCCGCATCAAGAAGGATCCGCATACCAGCCACCCCGGGAAGATGACGAACCGCATCGAATGGTTGCGCTGCATTGGCGAGGTGAGAGGCCTTCCAAGCCAGTTTCATGTCGACGCCCAGCCCTCTCGAGATGTCGATCGGACGCATTCCATCGATCGAATCACAGCTTTTGAATACCAATTCAAGCGTGCTGGTCAGGGCGCTCATGACCGCGGCAGCAGCAACTGGAAACGACTGATCGTTCGAAACGTTCTTTTCTACGGTGTCATGCATGCCATCGAAAATAGCAGATTGCACCATCGTCAAAGTTCCGAAAAACGCCGACTGAAACCATCGTTTACACGATCCTAACAAATTCGATCGTTTAGCCCCGAAAACAGCGTTTTTAGAAACAAGAAACGCGATTTCATTCTGCTTTTTCTGTCCGATTCGTGGCTTGGCTGTGAGTTCGAAAGTCGATTTACCGTTGGCTTGAGACCGAAGGATGAACGGCCACTTCTCCCGTACCCCACGGTCCCGCCAGCCCCTGCCGACCAACACTTCGTTCGATTGATGAAAAAGATCAAGACTCGCCGCTAGCATCCGGGACATGCTGATTCTGCTCGCTGCCGAAGGACCCGATACCGGGTTGATCACGAACCCCGCCGCCGTGCTGGGAATCCTCCTCGCGGTTCTGGCGTTGGTCTTTCGGACCTCTGAACACGCCTTCTTTCGAGGGTTCTATCGGGTGGTGCCGGCCCTCCTGCTCTGCTACTTCATCCCGGGGCTTCTAGCGACCAGCGGATTGGTGGTCGACGCCGATGGCCGTCTTTATCACGTCGCCAGTCGCTACCTCCTACCCGCCTGCCTGGTGATGCTCACCATGAGCGCGGATCTTCCGAGCATCCTGAAGCTCGGCCCGAAGATGCTCATCGTCTTCCTCGCCGCGACCGTGGGCGTCGTGCTCGGCGCACCACTCGCGGTGTTCGTCGTCGGCACGATTTCCCCGGAGACCATCGGTGGCGACGGACCGGATGCGGTGTGGCGAGGACTCGCGACCCTCGCCGGGTCGTGGATCGGTGGCGGTGCCAACCAGGCTGCGATGAAGGAAGTCTTCGCGCCGAGTGACGATCTCTTCTCGGCCACCGTGGCCGTCGACGTGATCGTCGCGAACATCTGGATGGGCGCCCTGCTCTGGATGGCCGGTGCGAACCGATCGATCGACCGCATGTTCAAAGCCGACCGCACCGCACTTGAAGACCTCAATCGTCGCCTCGCGGACCTCGAACGTGCGGATCCGCCGCGACCGGCCCGTACCAGTGATCTCATGACCATCGTGGCCATCGGTTTCGCCGCCACGGGCTTCGCATCCCTTGCCGGCGACGGTCTCGCATCCTGGTTCGGTCGCACGCAGCCGTGGGCGGGAAGATTCAGCCTCGACAGCCGCTTCTTCTGGCTGATCGTGCTCGCGACCACCATCGGGGTCGCTCTTTCGTTTGTTCGTCCGGTTCGAAAACTGGAGGCGGTGGGCGCCAGCCGGATCGCGTCGGTCTTCTTGTATCTCCTGGTCGCCACCATCGGCCTCAAGATGGATCTCTTCGCCATCGGCGAACGTCCGGGACTGTTCGCGATCGGCGCCATCTGGATCAGTTTCCAGGCGATTCTGGTACTGGGAACCACGATCCTGCTTCGAGCACCGATCTTTTTCGCCGCGGTCGGAAGCCAGGCCAACATCGGAGGTGCCGCCAGCGCTCCGGTGGTGGCGGCGGCCTTTGATCCTCGTCTCGCGCCGGTCGGCGTTCTTCTCGCGGTGGTGGGCTACGCACTTGGCACCTACGGGGCGTGGCTGGCAGCCCAACTGATGCGAGTCGCTTCCGGAGGATGAGCGATCTTGTACGCATTGGGCGCGCATTCAGCGCATTGGGCGTGCCCCTCGCGATTCGAGGTCTCGCTTCGGACAGGAGCATCGCAACCTGACTGAAACACCTCCGCCCCAACGATCGGCTTCATCGATTGCTGGTCGGTGACGAGGAGGTCATCGGCAGGATCCACGGCCGCGAACCCGCACGAGAACCCGGGATTCGCGAATCCCGGGTGCGAAACGCGGTTGAAGACCGCAGGTCGCCCCCGTTCGTCGGTTCGTCGGTTCGTCGCAGAAATGATGGAAGACTCATGCGGAATCACCGTCGTACCGGTGGAATGCGTGGAAGGAATGCCCCGGGGTTCCCTGATCAACCTCGCGGTGGAGGGCTGACCGGGACTCAGCCTCGCGGGACCGACCGACCTCACCGCAGACATTCTCGACCGTCCTCCGACACCCAGACGTCTCTCCCGCTTGGCGGTCCTCACCCCCGCGGGTCCGACAAGGAAGTTCGCAAGTCGCCCGGTCCCGAACCCGCCTTTGCCGAATCGCGATTTCGAATCGTCTCTCCAGACCAGATCACCCTCTGCCGCTGCTTGAAGGGTCACCTGACCGCCTGAACTGAAGATTGAAGCAGCCGGGACGTGGCCGTGCGACCTCCGCCGACCATAGGCTGCCGACATGATTCCGATGATCTTCGTCGTCCTTCTGTCGGCCATCACCCAGTCGACACCCCCCACCCTCGATCTGGCCCGGGCGATGGCCGATCCCGCCTGGCTCGGTGCTTTTCCCGAACGAATCCGCTGGACGATCGACGGCCGACTCGTGTTCGATCGCCGGGTCGGCGAAACCGAAGAACGAGTCACGTTCGTCGTCGATCCCGATACGGGAGCGCAGACCCAGCTCGACCTCGAGGCTCGCGAGTCCCTGGTTTCCGCCGGCGTCTGGAACCCGGCCGGAGATCGCATGGCCGCGGTGCGCGACGGCGATCTGATTCTCTTCGACCCCTCGGCGGGTTCCCTTCAACTGACTCGGACCACCGCCCGCGAGTCGTCTCCCAGATTCCTCGTGGACGGTCGCTTGAGCTTTCGCCGAGACGGTGTCCTGATCATTCGGGATCTGGAGACGGGGATCGAAGTGGAACCGGCGGAGATTCGCTTTTCAAAAGCGCCGGCGGCACCCGAAGAACCCGAGGGACTCGCGGCCGCCCAACGCCGACTGTTCACCACCCTCGCCCAACGAGCAGAGAACACGGAAGCCGGACGCCGACGCTCTGAAGAAAAGGAGACCGCGCGAACATTCGACGTGACGGGCCCCGTGCATCTGCCGCCCGAGGATCGCGAGACCGCCCGCCACCTTTCACCGGATGGCCGCTGGCTCCTGCTGGAAGTTGCGCCGAGATCCCGTCCCGAGGCACGCCGAGACGACATGCCGATGTGGGTGACCGACGATGGTTTCATCAAGAGCCGTGAACTCCGACCGAAAGTCGGCACCCGACCGCGGACTGCGGAACGACTGGTCCTGATCGATCTCCAGACCGCCACGTCCCATGAGGTCGACCTCGACGATCTGCCGGATCGTCGAGTCGATCGACTTCAGGACATCCGCCTTGAAAACGAAGCCTGGCGGACCACCGCCGGCACCGATGCGACCGGAACCACCAAGACTCTCCTCGAACGACTCACGGCCCTCGCCCGAAGCACCGCGCCGGCAGCCCCGTCCGCCGACGGTCCCTCCGCGCCCCCCCGTGCGATCTCGGTCATCGGCGTCGAATGGAATCCCAAGGGCGACCTGGCCGCCGTCATGCTGCGAAGCAACGACAACAAGGATCGATGGATCGTCGCGGTGGATCCGGCCCGCCTCACCGATTCCCTCTCGGAGGAGTCGACCGCGGATGCTGCAGACGACGAACAGGCCGCGACGAGCAGCGACGTGACACTGGTCGAACACCTTCATGATCCAAACTGGGTCAACTGGGCGTTCAACGAAATGGGCTGGATGCGGGACGGCTCGGAACTCTGGTTTCTCAGCGAAGCCTCCGGCTGGTCCGACCTTCTGACCTGGGATCCGGACGCCGGCGCCTCGAGTCGGGTTTCCGGCGCCTTCGAGATCCGCGGAGTGAAGGAGCATCCACGGAACGGCACCCTCTTCTTCCGATCCAATCGCGGAGATCCTTCGATCTGGAGACTCGAAGCGTTCGATCCGACGTCCGGCTGGAGCGAAACCATCGCCGGAGGTTCCGGAATGGTCGAACGCTTCGAGATCGCTCCGGACGGCTCCCGGGTCGCCTGCCTCGAGTCCACCCTTGAAAGGCCGGCTGAACTCTTCGTGGTGGATCTTCCCACGCCAGGCACCAACCCCGGCCGAGCTCGTCGGTTGACCGATTCACGTTCCGAGATCTTCGCTTCACTCGACTGGACGCCGGCCACCCTGGTCGACATCCCCAGCCGCACCGGTCGCGATATCAGGGGTCGACTCCACCTGCCCCCGACCGCCCCGCCTTCGCCCTCGGGCGATGGACGCCCGGCCGTGCTCTTCGTCCATGGAGCGGGCTACCTTCAGAACGGCCACGCCGGCTGGAGTCGATATTTTCGGGAGGGATTCTTCCACGATCTGCTCGCCCGCGAGGGTTTCGTCGTACTCGACCTCGACTATCGGGCGAGCGCCGGATACGGCCGCGACTGGAGGACCGCCATCGCCCGGGACATGGGACGATGCGAGCTCGACGACTACGAGGACGGCATCGCCTGGCTCGCCGATCAACATGGGGTCGATCCGAGTCGAGTCGGAATGTACGGCGGAAGCTACGGGGGATTCACCACGCTCATGGGCCTCTTCACCCGCCCCGGAATGCTTCAGGCCGGCGCAGCCCTCCGGCCGGTGACCGACTGGACTTTTTACAATGATGGGTACACCGCCAACATTCTGAATCAACCACAAGACGACCCCCTGGCCTATCGACGAAGTTCACCGATCGAGCATGCGGCGGGGCTGGACGCAGGCCTTCTCGTCTGCCACGGCATGGTGGATGACAATGTTCCATATTCCGACAGTGTCCGTCTCGCCCAACGCCTGATCGAACTGGGCAAGGTGGACTGGGAACTGGCGAGTTACCCCGTGGAAGCCCATGGCTTTCGGGAGACCAGCAGCTGGCTCGACGAATACCGAAGAATCCGCGAGCTGTTCCATCGTCACCTCCAGTCCCCACCACCCGATTCCGAATAGGTTGCAGAACCCGTCTTCGGGTGACCGGCTTCGTCATTCAGAAGCCACGAATCAACGGTCCGAGCGTCCCCCGCGGTACCATGCGGCCTCCGGAACAAACAACGAGCCTTCCATGCCAAAGATCACATCATTTTGCGGACGACGGGCCCTCGGTTCAGTGGCTGGAGCACTCCTCGTGCTCATCACCGGCTGCAGTGACGAGAACGCCTATCAGGCCCCACCCCCGCCGTCCGTGACGGCGATCCAACCGCCGATGCACACCTTCGAGCCGTATCAGGACATCGTGGCGACGGTCCGGCCGGAGGAGACGATCGAGATCCGAGCCCGGGTCGCCGGCTTCCTCGAGGAACGATCCTTCCAGCCGGGAGATCCGGTCACGGCCGGCGAACAGCTCTTCACGCTGGAAACCGCGGAATACGTCGCCGCGGTCAACGGCGCAGAGGCCGATCTCGCAGCGGCACAGGCCAAACTCCAACTCGACATCGAGGTCAGCCAGAAGTATCAGCTGGCATTCGAGAAAGGCGCGGCCAGCGAGGTGGAACTTCTCGAGTCCAACGCCAAGGTCGAAGTCTCGTCCGCCAGCGTGCAGCAGGCGGAAGCTCGAGTCGAACGGGCCAAGTTGGATCTCTCCTACACCATCATTCCGAGTCCCATCGATGGTCGCATCGGCGAGGATCTGGTGAGTATCGGCACCCTCGTCGGGCGAGCCGAACCAACACTGCTGGCCCGGGTCTCCACCATCGATCCGATGAACGTCTACTTCGATATCCCCGAGACCGCCTACCTCGAATGGAGAGGAAACATGGCGGCGGCGAACCGCGACCCCGACGCGAGAGAGGCCTATCCCTTCGAGATCGTTCTTCCCGACGGCGTTGTCTACGATCAGAAGGGCGACCTGGATTTCGTGGACATCGAGATCGATCGCACCACCGGCACGATGAAGATGAGAGGGGTCATCGGCAATCCCGACGGTCTCCTGCGTGACGGCCTCTTCGTCCGAGCACGAGTGCGGCAGCCCGCTCGCAGCACCCTGGCGGTGCCGGAATCGGCCATTCTGGTCGACATGGCCGGAGCGTACGTCTACGTGGTGGACGACCAGAACATCGTGAATCGCCAGGGGGTCGAAACCGGCGTGTCGCTCGACGGCCTCACCGAGATCATCAAGGGAATCGATTCCTCCAGCAAGGTCATCGTCGACGGGATTCTCCGATCCCGTCCCGGGGCCATGGTCACCGCGGAGTTGATAGACCTCCCGGAGGCGATGCGTCGCATCGATCCGGCATCCCGGATCGCGAGCCAGAACTGACCCCCGACGAACGCTCTCCGAGATTCGAAGAGCCCGGAAACGACCATGTTCAGCGAGACGTTCATCAAACGCCCGATCTTCGCCGCCGTGATCTCGATCGTGATCGTGATCATGGGAGCGTTGTCCTACGGATCGCTGCCTCGAGCGCGGTATCCGGACATCGCGCCACCAACCATCAAGGTCTCCGCGGTCTATCCCGGCGCCAGCGCCGTGACCATCGGCGAGACGGTCGCCACACCGATCGAACAGGAAGTCAATGGCGTCGACGGCATGCTCTACATGTCGAGCGTTTCAGCCAGCGACGGATCCTGCTCGATCACCGTCACCTTCGAGGTCGGAACCGATCTGGACATCGCGAACGTGCTGGTTCAGAATCGGGTCGCCTCCGCGATCCCCAAACTACCGGAAGAAGTCCAACGTCAGGGCGTCCTCACCAAGAAGCAGTCGACCGACATCATCATGTACGCGTCGCTCTTCTCGAACTCGCCCGAATACGACGCGCTCTTCCTGAACAACTACGCGGAAGCGAGACTTCGAGACGAACTCACCCGGGTCCCCGGGGTCGGCGACGTCCAGATCTTCGGTGTCGGCAGTTACAGCATGCGGATCTGGCTCGATCCCCAGACCCTCCAGTCGCTGGACATGACCTCCGGTGAAGTCATCGCCGCGGTTCGCGGCCAGAACATCGAAGTCGCAGCCGGTCGGATCGGAGCCCCCCCGGCAGCTGAAGGCCAGGTCTTCGACCTGACCGTCACCACCACCGGGCGACTCCAGACTCCCGAAGAATTCGAACGGATCGTGGTTCGAACCGGCAACAACGGCGCGATCGTCCGACTCGGACAGGTCGCCCGAATCGAACTCGGATCTCAGAGTTACAACCTCTCCAGCGCCCTGGATGGTCTTCCTGCAGCCACCCTGGCGATCTACCAGCTGCCGGGGGCGAATGCGATCGACGTCGCGGACGGCTGCACCGCCGTTCTTGAACGGGTCGCCCTGGAGTTCCCCGAGGGCGTGCAGCACGCCATCGTCTTCGACGGCACCCTGATCATCCGAACCAGCCTTGCGGAACTCCAGATCACCCTGCTGATCACCATCATGCTGGTGATCCTGACCGTCTACATCTTCCTCCAGAACCTCCGGGCGACCTTGATCCCGGCGGTCACGATTCCGGTTTCGCTCATCGGCACCTTCGCCGTGATGCAGGCCATGGGCTTCAGCCTCAACCTGTTGACGCTCTTCGGACTGGTGCTGGCGGTGGGAATCGTGGTGGATGACGCGATCGTCGTGGTCGAGAACGTGATTCGGATCCTCGACGAAGAAAAACTTCCACCGAAGGAGGCGGCCCGAAAGGCGATGGCCGAAGTCTCCGGCCCCGTGGTCGCCACCACCATCGTGCTCCTCGCCGTGTTCGTTCCCGCCGCATTCGTGGCCGGAATCACCGGGAGTCTTCTGAAACAATTCGCGTTGACGATCTCAATCGCCACGCTCTTCAGTTCGATCAACGCCCTCACGCTGAGTCCGGCCCTCGCAGGAGTCGTTCTCCGACCGACGGGAGAAGAGAAGAATCGATTCTTCCGCTGGTTCGACGACACGCTCGCGAGCGTGACCAACCGCTACGCCGGCACGGTGGGAACCCTGCTTCGCGTCTGGCCGATCACGATCGCCGTGTTCATCGGCGTGATCCTCCTCGGCGGATTCACCTTCTCCCGGCTCCCCACCGGTTTCGTCCCCCAGGAGGACGAGGGCTATTGCGTCATGAACGTCCAGCTCCCGGACGCGTCGAGTTTCGGCCGGACCCAGAGCGTGGTCGATCGGGTGGTCGAAGAGGCACGAACCGTCCCCGGAGTCGACCGGGTTCTGGCCATCAACGGATTCTCCCTGCTTTCAGGAGCCGCGGCCCCGAACGCCGCGACGCTGATCGTGGTGTTCGATCCCTGGGATGAACGGCCGAGCGAGGATCTGTTCCAGAAATCGATCCTGACCAGCCTCAACCGCATCGGAGCCGGAGTTCAGGAAGGCATGGTCGTGGCGTTCCCGGTCCCCTCCCTGCCCGGGCTGGGGGCGAGCGCCGGACTCTCGCTCGAGATTCAGGATCGAGCGGGGCTGGGCATGGAGGTTCTTCAAGGTTCGGTGGACGGATACGTATCCGCCGCCACGGCCCAATCGGGCATCGGCCGCGCGATTTCGACCTTCAGCGCCAACGTACCGCAGGTCTTCGTCGACATCGATCGCGAAAAGGCATTGTCACGCGGCGTCGAACTCTCCGAGATCTTCCAGGCCCTTTCCGCGAATCTGGGCGCGTACTACGTCAACGACTTCACCAACTTCGGGCGCATCTATCAGGTCCGAACCAGTGCCGAACCCGACTTCCGATCCGAACCCGCGGACATTCAGCGCCTTCAGGTTCGAAATCGCGAGGGCAAGATGCTTCCACTTGCATCGGTGGCCAAGGTGGAACGACGCTTCGGCCCTGAAAGCGTCTTCCACTTCAACATCTACCCCTCGGCCCGAGTCACCGCCGGGCCCGCCCCCGGGTTCTCGGGGGGACAGGCCCTCGATCTGATGGAGGAGATCGGCGAAGCCGACCTGCCTCCCGGTGTCGGCTTCCAATGGCGTGACCTGGCGTTCCAGCAGAAGATGGCCGCCGGCGGGCTCAGTGCGGCCTTCGGCCTCGCCATCATCCTGGTCTTCCTCGTGCTTGCGGCCCAGTACGAAAGTTGGACGCTGCCGATCTCCGTCGTCCTGAGCGTGCCCACGGCTCTCGTCGGGGTGGTGATCGCTCTCGCCGTCTCCGCGATGCCGATCAATCTCTACGTGCAGGTGGGGATAGTCCTGCTGATCGGACTCGCGGCCAAGAGTTCGATTCTCATCGTCGAATTCGCGAAGACCCGCCGCGAACAAGGTCTCTCCCCCAACGACGCCGCGGTCGATGCCGCCCGGATGCGATTCCGTGCGGTGCTGATGACCGCCTTCAGTTTCATCCTCGGAGTCCTTCCGCTGCTGGTCGCGACCGGGGCTGGCGCGATGAGTCGACGAGCGATGGGCACCACCGTCTTCGGCGGGATGCTGGCCGCGACGGTGATCAGCCTGCTGATGGTTCCGGTTCTCTACGCCCTCGTGCAGAGAGCGAGCGAACGATTCGTTCCCAGTACGGGAGACGCGTCGGCCGAAGGTGACTCTTGAAGCGGATCAGGACCATCGATCTGAAGTATCGAGGACTCGACGGAGCCGCCGCGAGCCACCTCATCCGGACCGACGACGGGCCCCTGCTCATCGAGTCCGGGCCGATGTGCACGCTGCCGGTTCTGAAGGTCGAGCTCGAGCGACTTGATGTCGATCCGAAGTCGATCAAACTCGTGGTCCTGACCCACATCCATCTTGATCACGCCGGCGCCGCAGGCTGGTTTGCCCGACACGGTGCGGAGGTCGTGGTCCATCCGTTTGGAGCCCGTCACCTCATCGACCCCAGCCGACTCAATGCCAGTGCTCGTCGCATCTACGGCGATCGCCTCGACGATCTGTTCGGCGAACTCCATGCCTGCCCCGAATCACAGGTTCGACTGGCCGAGGATGGTGACATCATTTCCTTCGGGGGTGTGGACCTGACCGCGATCGAGACGCCCGGGCACGCCAGACACCACCATGCATGGATGTTGCACCTTGACGGTCTTCGCCAGTGCTTCACCGGCGACGTGGCCGGGATGCGGATTCCGGGGTCCGACTTCCCGACCCTCCCGCTCGCTCCACCGGAATTCGAACCCGAACTCTGGGTCCGATCCATCGATCGACTGGCCGCGCTCGATCTCGATCGTCTTCATCTGACCCACTTCGGGGCGGTGGACACCCCTTCCATTCATCTGGCCCGGGTCCGCGACCGTGTTCTTCGAGAGACTGAATTCGTGATCCGACTGATCGACGACCAGTCGATGGAAGAGACGTCGAGGCTCACCGCCTACCGGCATTGGCTGGAAGAAGATGCCGCGGGCGAGAACATCCCCAAAGATCGATTCAGGACCTTTGTGGACGACAGCCTGCTGTCGATGAATCTCGGCGGGGTCGCCCGGTACCGGACCCGCCAGGCGGGCCAGAACGGTTCCTCCGGCTCCTGAACCCCGGAAGACCGTGAATCCGAGCCCCAACCCTCGATCGAACCTTCCTGTACGGCAGGTCGCGACGTACCGTGTAGCACGTCCGGGAAGCCCTTACCCGCCGGGAGACCACTCATGCGACCAGCCACCACCACCGCTTTCTTCACCGCCGCCGCCGTACTCGTCATCGGCATCGGTACTGCATTCGGCCCACCCTCGTCCGGGGGCAAACGCCAGGAGACCTCCGTGCGAACCATGACCGATGATGCCGGCCGGATCATTTCCGCAGCCGGGCACGATGTGACCCCGCTGTCCAAGGCCAAGGTCGAGGAGTTGGCGAAGAAGCTCACCCCGGAGCAGTACCGCATCACGCAGAACGCCGGCACCGAACGCCCGTTCTGCGGAACCCTGCTCGACAACAAGAAGGAGGGCATGTACGTCTGTGTCGTCTGCGGCCTTCCGCTCTTCAAGAGCGAACACAAGTTCATCTCGGGAACCGGCTGGCCGAGCTTCTTCGTGGGATACGACCCTGCGCACATTCGCGAGACGTCGGACAACACGCTCGGCATGGTTCGAACCGAAATCAACTGCGCTCGTTGCGGCAGCCACCTCGGCCACGTCTTCCCCGACGGCCCTGCTCCGACCGGACTGCGCTATTGTCTCAACAGCGAGTCACTCGAATTCATTGAAGCCGGAAAACCGGTTCCCGCGGAATCCCAGCCGGTCATGAAGATGGAGAATGCCTACTTCGCCGGAGGGTGCTTCTGGGGAGTGGAGCACGGCTTCCAGATGATTCCCGGCGTGATCGACGTCGCCAGTGGGTACCAGCAGGGCCAGGTGGAGAATCCGACCTACAAGCAGGTCTGCAGCGGCACCAGTGGGCACACCGAAAGTGTCCGGGTGGTCTTTGATCCTTCGAAGGTCTCCTACGAGAAACTGGTTCGTTTCTTCATGGCGCTGCACGATCCCACCCAGCTCAATCGACAGGGCCCCGACTACGGAACCCAGTATCGATCGGGGATCTACACCGTGGGCGAGGAACAACAGAAGGTCGCGGAAAGGGTCAAGACTGAAATCCAGGCATCCGAGGCCTTCAAAGGCCGAAAGATCGTCACGGAAGTCGAGCCGACCGAAACCTTCTACCCGGCCGAGGACTATCACCAGGATTACGTCGAGAAGACGGGCCGTGCGTGCCACGTGGACATCAACGGAGCCTTCGTTGCCGCGGACATCCAACCGACCAGCCGGACAGGATCTTCACGTTGAGCGGAGCGTCTTCAACCTGACCGGTTGAGAAATGACCGGACGCGTGACGCCAGGACATGAAGAAAGGCCGCGAATCGTCAGCGACGATTCGCGGCCTTTTCAGTTTCGACGAAGCGTCGCGATCAATCTCGTCGTCGACGACGTGTCCCAACCGCTCCGATGGCGGCGAGTGCGAGCACACCCGGCGTCGGGACCGCCTGGTTGAGCCCTTGAATGTAGGCGACACCCACACCAACACCGGTGAGATCGGTGGTCGTAAGTTCGAGCTGGATGAGAGCCTGCGCAAACGCACCGGAAATCGAAAGATTTCCGTTCGCTTCGAAGGTGTCAACCGCCGGTGTCGCATCGGTGAGTTCAACGTCGAACAGGGCGATCCCGAGATCGAGCGTGTCGATCACCTGGAAGCCCTCCGTGGCAGCGTCGTAGGCGATTGAGAAGTTACCCACGGCGACATCAGCCGCTCCGCTGAAAAACACTGCACCCCGGTGCTCGATGGTCCCGGCGAACGTGCCACCGAAGTCACCGCTGTCGTAGTTGAACGTGGTCGGAAGCCCGGCCGCGTAGGGACTGGTGATCCCGAAGGCGACCGACCCCGGTCCGAGATTGCCCGGTGCAATCACCCCTTCGCTCACCCCGTCGAACGCCAGACCGGTGGCGCCTTCGATGAGGTCGAAATCGAGGAGAACATTGGTCTGCCCGCCAACAACACCGACGAAGTCGGCACTGGCGCCACAAGACACCACCGCGGCCATGGCCGCTGCGTACGCATATTTCATTTTTTCACTTCCCTTTTCCTGTTTCCCTATACATGACAGAACAACCGCCATGCACCTTTTCCGCGTGGCCCGAAAGCCTCGCGTTGTCTGTTCGCAGTCCCTCCTGAAGAGGTTTCCGACATTAGGAGCCTAAACAGCGACTTCTAACTCATGAATCAGACCCCAGCCGGATTCTGATGCAGTTCGGACCCATGATGAGAGTCAAGGACTGACCGAAATCGCCGAGAGCTTTTCGTTCGTGACATTCGCCGAATGTTCGCGTCCGAACTGGATCGCCACCTGGCGCTGGAGGAAGATGGCAGCCCTGGTCGGCTGCATGGGTCGAAGCCCCGCCGCCGTGACTGCCGGCTCATCCTCCACCGTGGTCGAAACCGCATTGATCTGGCGGATTCCCGCTTCAAGAACATCTGCCGTGGCCGTGCGATAGTTACCACGAACCACTAGAAACACCACAAGGAGCACCGCCTTCACCAGCAGAAGCTCGAGTATCTCCATCCCACGTCGTTCCAACATCTCGCTTCCCTCCCGGCCCTGCGCATGGCAAGCCCGCCGGAGAGATCGACTCGAAAATCACCTTCCTTTCCTCACAGCCTCAAAGCCAGGTTGGGAATTCAGAACTGGTCAGCCTGGCCGCATTCTCGGACGAGGTTCAAAGAAGTTCCCGGCCTTGAATTCGTGTAGGGAGATCATGACGTCTGAGGACGCCGAAGCACCAGTTCCCGGGTGCGCATAAAAAAACGATGCCGTGCATCGTCGGAGGCGAACCGGGCATCGTGCTTCTACTGATCCGGGTGGGTTCCCGGAGACCGTCGCTCAGTCGACCGACACGGTGTTGAGTGCATCGATGAAATCACTGAAGACCTGAGTGAGCAGGTTTTCGCCGAAGTACAGAACGATCGACGCCATCAGAATTGCCAGTGTCAGCCATTCGACTGATTCGACGCCTTCTTCGGCCACCATGAATCTCTTCAGGATTCGTCCGAGATGTCGAATACGAGTGGCCAAAACAACTTCCAGTGGGGCGATACCGCGATCAGCTCAGAGAGGAGTGGGGCTGACGTGACGTGGTCACGTCAGCCCCAGCTACTGTTGGCGATCATGTTTCGACTTGGAGCCGAACCATCATCGTCGCAAACAAGGATCAGCCAGCGTCAACGGCGATGGCGTTGATGAGGGCGTCGCCCTTGTCCTTGAGGTTGCCCTTGATCGTCGTGAAGACGGCCGCGGTGCCACCAGCGATGCTGACGGAGGCCACAGCAAATTCGGCGGATTCGACACCGCGCTCGTCCTTGACGAAGTTGATCATCCAGTTCTTCATGGCTCTAATCTCCAGATTTAGGGCCGTGTAAAACGGCCGGTCAGGGTGTACACCCCTGCTCCAGCAGGGACGCTTTCAGGATAGTTCTAACTCAGGCATTTTCCTACTTCTTACACCATTTTTTGACGAAAACGCTGAATTTGGGAAAGATCAAGGGCTGGTGATCGGGGACCCCTCGATGGGCTCGAAATGAAGACGGGCCGCCTTCGCGATTTCGAGATTGGCGTCCACCGCCTTGGGCGGAAGTACCCTCGACCACATGATTCTGGCGGTTTCGACATCGCCGGCCAACGCCTTGGCCAAGGCCACATTGGCGACGTAATCCGAATCTCGAGGGTCCCTCGCGAGGGCCGCCTCGAAATCCCGAGTGGCGGTCTTCAGATCCGCCGCGAGCAGGGCACACAACCCCCGGTCGTTCAGCAGAATCGGATCTCCGGGAAGGCGTTGGAGACCCTGATCGAGGATGTCGATGGCGTCCTGAACCCGCCCCTGCTGCAGCAGGACTTCGGCTCCTTCAGTGTAGGTACCCGTCTGGTTGGGGAATTGATAGAGCATGCGCTCGACGGCGACGCCCGCTTGTACGAAGTCCCCCTTCGCAGCAAGGATTCTCGCCGTGATCCGCAGAGTCTCTTCACTCGGCGGCAGCTCTTGGCCGCCTTCGAACCAATCCGTCTCGTCCGCACCGGTCGACTCACACCCGACGCCCGCAACCANGGCCGCGACGCCGAGACTCAGCCCGAGAAAACGAATTGCCCGCCGGTTCCAATGGAGCTTCGATCTCATCGGTTCACCTCCTCGGATCCACCCANCGGAGCCAGAATGGATCCGCTTGGTACCGCCATGTCCTTGAGTCTGATCTCCGAACGGATCAGGATCGCTTCCCGGCTGGTCACGCCTCGCCCTCCCGGTGCACCATCATCGATCACGATCCGCTTCTCGTCGACGCCATCAGCGACCAGGCGGTCGCGAACCGAAGAGACACGGGCTGCATACAGCGACTCGGAGACCGGTCCGCGACGAACCGAGACTCGCCCCCCATCCCTCCGAAAAAGTGCNGCGAGCACGTCAATATCCCGACGCCCCAGAGGCGTCAGGGAAGCAGTGTCTGGTTCGAAGTGATAGTCGTAGAGCGTCTTCTGACGTTCCACTCCCCGCCGAGCCTGTTCCTCGAATGGCGTGGTCGCCATCATTCGGTCAGCCAACTGAATGGCATCCGAGTCGGGCGTGGCCCCCCCGGAGCGACTTCGGTCCGGAGACGTGTCACAGGCCGCGACGGCGAATCCGACCAGCAGGAGAGACGGAATGGATTTGAAGTAGCGGTGCATCGTGGTCTCCACGGGTTCGAACGATCAGTCGGGGGTCACGCTGTCGAGGGCTTCGAGCAAGATGAGCGTCATGGGCCCGAGCATCAATAGAAGGGTCGCGGGAAGAAGGAGAAGAATCATGGGAAACAACATTCGAACCGAATCGCGGTGCGCTCTTTCCTCGATCGCCTGAAACTCTTCGTGGCGGATCGAATCCGCGTGGGCGCCGACTGCCTGCGAGAGATCCGTGCCGAAACGCTCGGACTGCTCGAGCAGACGCCCGAGAAACGAAAAGTCCTCGCATCCACTGCGGCGCGAGGTCGCCTCCAACGCTTCAGACCAGCCACGACCCACCGAAATCTCGAGGTTGACCGCTCGCATTTCAGCCGCCAGTTGAGGCATGCCGTCTCGAATGGCATCCGTCACCTTGGACCAGCCGGCCGAAAGGCCCTGACCGCCCATGAGCGAGAGTTGAAGAAGATCGAGCATCATCGCAAAATCGATGTTGAGAGTCTGTATCCGATCTTCGGCCCGGCCTCGCAGCCACGACAGTGGCAGAAAGACGCCCATCACGACCCCCAGAAAAAGCCCGATGATCGTCATGTCCGAGGCCTGCCCGAGCACGCTCGCAACCAGGAAACCGCCGCCACCACCCGAGAAACCAGCGAGGACCACGGCCAGCATGAATGCCCAGCCTTCCCTGTCCGGGCGGTATCCCGCGCGGCGAATGAGACGAACGAATGCGGGCGGCAGTCCGGCCACTCCATCCTTGGATGGGGCACCAGCGAGAATGGGTTTGCGACCCAGGAGAATCCCAGCGGCCACCAGACCGGCGAAGACGACCGACGCGGTCATGATTCCATCGGAGGTCATACGGTCGCTCCCGTTCCAGCCTGCTTTGGCACCGCCTGGGTCATTCGCTGCATGATGTAGGCCCCGGCGATGATGAGCCCGAGCGAGGTGATGATGATCGCGTTTCCAAGCGGCCGGTTGAAGACGTAATCCGCATACCCGTCCAGCGTGAGACTGAGTACCGGCACCACCACGAACGGTGCCATGGCAAGCACTCCGCCCGCCACCCGCCCGTACGTGATGATGGCATCGGAGCGTCGCTGGATGCGTCCGCGTTCAAGGATGGACTTCGCGAGCCGATCGAAGGTCTCGACCAGATTTCCACCGACGTCGATGTGAAGCAGGAGAGCCATGCCGAAGGTTCGAAGTTCGGGCCGCGATCCGGTGAGAAGCACGACCCGGATCGCGTCTGGCAACGATTCCCCCAGTTCCTCGCGACGCAAGACTTCTCGGAATGCCTTGCCCGTGTCTCCTTCGCCGTCTCGCGCAAGGACCTCGAGCATGCCGGGCACGGGAATTCCAGCCTTCAAGACCCTCGTCGCGGTCTGGATGGCGGTGAGTGCGTAACGACTCTCTCGTTCTTCAAATCGCCGCTTTCCCGTCCTCCGAACCAAGGTCGCGATGATGTAGCCGGATCCGAATGCGATGGTGGCGAAGATAGGCCGACCGGTCGCCATCCAGACCGCCACCCCGAATCCACCGACCATCAAGGTGGGAATCATCGATATCAGGAATGCCTGAGTCTTCGCCGACCCCTTGCCGTCTCGCGTCGCTTCCTCGGCGGGAAAGGCGACTCGAAGCCAGAGGCCGGTCACCAGCAGGAAGACGGCGACCGGAAGAAGCCAGGATTGGATGAGTTCCATCATGAGGCATTCCTCTCGACGGTCGCCAGCACGTTTTTCTCGAACAGCCCGGGATCGATGTCATGACCTCGAGCGCTGGCACGGTCCATGAAGGACGGGGACTCTCCGGTGGCTCTGAACTCGCCGTATCCCTCGCCATTCTCGACCCCGAGAAGCTCGAAGCGGTGAAGTTCATGAAGCTCGACGGAACGATCCTCGTTCATTCTCAGTTCCGAGACTCCCGAGACCACTCGCCGTCCTCCGGGAAGGCGGTCGATATGCACCACCATGTCCAGGGCTGAACCCAGATACTCTCGAAGGACCGGGATCGGTGCTTCGAATCCACTCATGGTCAGCATCGATTCCAGACGAATCAATGCGTCACGCGATGAATTGGCATGCAGGGTGGTCATCGAACCTTCATGACCGGTGTTCATGGCCTGCAGCATGTCGAAGGCTTCCGCACCACGACACTCGCCCACGATGATTCGGTCCGGACGCATCCGAAGAGCGTTGCGAACCAGCGCACTGGCGTCGACCTCCCCGACACCCTCGAGGTTCGCCGCCCGGGTCTCGAGTCTTACGACGTGGTCTCCGACGAGTCGCAGTTCGGCCGCGTCTTCGATCGTGATCACCCGCTCGTCGCTTCCCAGGTGACCGGACAACGCGTTCAGCAACGTCGTCTTTCCGCAGCCCGCTCCGCCGGTGATGGCGATGTTCATCCGACTCGCCACGGCCGCTGCGAGAAGGGTCGCGGTCGCCGGGGCCAGGCTGCCGTACTCGACCAATCGATCCAGATCGAGCGGCGTACGAGCGAATCGACGAATGCTCAGTTGAGGTCCTTCGAGCGCCAACGGCGGAATGATGATGTTCACCCTCGATCCGTCTGGAAGACGGGCATCAACCATCGGACTGCGCTCATCAAGCCGCCGGCCGGACCGACGAACGAGGCGCTGCACGATGTGAAGCAGGTGGGCTTGATCTCGGAACGTGGCGGGCGTCCGCGTGATCCGCCCATGGCGCTCGACGAAAATCCGATCGGGCCCGTTGACCAGGACGTCGGTGACTTCGTCGTCCTGCAGAAGCTGGTCGAGCGGCCCGAGACCGAATGCGTCGGCGATCACGCCCTGCGCGATCTCCGCCTTCATCTCGGGGCTGAGTTTCTGGCCGAACCGACTCACCAACTTTTCCACTCGGGCCTGGCATCGATNCCGAAGTTCGCCTTCGGCCGAACCGACGCCATCTTCCGGATCGAGCAGGTCGATCAATCCAGACTGGACATCTCTCCGGACTGACTCCAGGAAAGCGGGGTCTTCGGTTCTGGCGGAAGCATGGGGCACGGTCGACTCAGCCTTCCGAATCTTCGTTGGCGGTGGAAGGATCGGATTCCTCATCGGCCTGACCGACGCTGCCGGGCATGCGATCGGCGGCAGGCTTCCTCTTCTCATCAGGTCGACGCCAGGCTCCAGGACCCACGAGGCCTTCAAGCCCGAGGGACTCCAGACGGGCGAGCGGACTCCCGAATTCGATCTTCCCTTCGTTTCGACCTTCCACGAAGAGTTCCCAGTCATCGGGAGTGACGTGCAGATCACCCGGAACCGGCAGTGCTCGTCCGTTGTCGAGAGGCTCGACCAGTTCCGCCGTCACGATCACCACCAGTTCAGTCTGATCCTTCTGATATCGCACACTNCGGAACAACGTTCCGAGCAACGGAATGTCACCGAGGAGCGGAATACGCGAGACCTTGCCCTGCTCGAAGGTGCGAATCAAGCCAGCGAGCGCGAACGACTGCCCACTCCCGAGTTCGACCGTGGTGCTTGAACGCCGAGTCGTGACCCCAGGCACCTTGTATCCGTTCAGATCGACCGCTCCGAGCTCGCTGAGCTCGCTCACTTCCGGCGCCACTTCGAGCCGGATCAAACCGTCACCGAGAACCTCCGGACGAAACACCAGACGAACACCGTATTCCTTGTATTCGATCGTGACCGCCTGGCCACCACCAAGGCCTCCGCCTTGAGTGATTGGAATCGGGAACTCGCCGCCGACGAGGAAGGTCGCTTCCTCACCGCTGGATGCGACCAGATTCGGTTCCGCCAGCATTCTGACGTATCGGTTTTCGTCCAATGCCTCGAGGAAGATCTCCAGATCCGCACCGGGAACACCAGCAAAGAGCGTGGTGGCACTGGAAACGGTCTTCGCCTTTGCGAGGTCGAATTCGGTCCCCGTCGCCGCGGCCGCGCCAACCGGACTGATGCCGGCGCTCTGGAAGGCGGATCCGCCGGGACTCTGCACTCCACCGAAGAAGTTACTCCCACCGATGACCCCGCCGAACGCCAGCTGCCTCAGCGCCGATCGACTGGCTTCCGCGATCCGAACCCGAAGTTGGACCTGACGCACCCCGGGAATCCGAGTGAGGTCGATCCAGTTGATTCCAATGTCGTCCATGAAGGCGGTCACGAGGCCTGCGATCTCGACATCCGGCATCAGGCCGCGCACCGCGATCGTCCCCCCGACCTCGTCGACCGAAAGATAGACCCCGAACAGACGCCGGAGTTGCGACTCCAGCCCCGCGGCATCGAAACCGACTTCGAGTCGACGACACACGGTGGCTCCGGATTCCAATCGAAACACCACGTCGGTGACACCAGGGGCTCGCCCGATCAACAGCACTTCGTCGGCGTCGACCGGTTCGGCATCGGCGATCTTTTCATCAACCACGACCACACGTTCGATTCGTTCACCCAGCGACACAAGCGATGACTGGCCCGTGGTGATCGAAACCGATTCCACATCGGTCATGCCGGAAATCCGAGTCTGAGTGAGTTTCCCGTCCTCGGTCGCAAAGGAGAACGAAGACGTGGCAACCGCCAGAGCAGTGGCTGCAACAGTCATGTATTGGATCATTGATGCGTCCTCGCCCCCCCCGGGGAGCAACAGTGAGTCAGTTTTCTTGTTCTTCGGATTCAGAATCGAAACGGTGACCTTCAGACTTTCCGCCGCGAATCACGACCATGTCCCACCAGTCCGCATCGAGTCCCTGCGGAGGGGCGGGCGCCAGAACCGCGGAGTCGTCCTGAATCCGAGGAGCGTTGCGAGCCTTGGATTCTCCGAACATGGTCTCCGCCGTCGCCACGGAATTCGCCGCCGAAACGTCGCCTTCCATGGGCCTCAGCACCAGGCCGATCGTCCCTTGCTCACTCGCCAACTCCAGTTTCTCGACCTCTCCCGGCCGGACGGCGAGCGTGACCGTGATGGATCTCGCCACGGGACGACGACGTCCGTCGTCGTCGATCGCCGCGACTTCTCCGCCGGCGATTTCATCGTCGACGGCGAGGACTCGACGATCTTGAAGGATGGTTCGAGTCGCTGTTCGTCGCTGATTCCGACCGTCGAGAAGCTGCATGGTCGCGAGCACGTCCACCTTTGCACCGGGATACAGGATCACCTTCGCACCCACATCTCTCAGCGTCACCGTCGCGGCCCGATCACCAGGCTGCAGTTGGGCGGCGATGGAGGCACCGGTTCCGGGCCTTGCGAGGTTCATGGTTCGGAGAAGTTCCCCTTTGACTCCCGACGCGATCAAGACACGCCCGACCACCGCCAGCGGAGTCCGTACCACACCATTGAGGTCGGCCGATGCATCGACCACCTCGACCGACAGATCGTCGGGCGTGATCCGATGGCCGGATTGCAGGTCACGAGCGAGCACCGCCACCAGCACCTCATCCGGGCCGCTCGCGGACGAGGGCGCCGATGCGGATGCCGCCGCGGCTTCCGCCGAGTTGGCAGCCACGAGGCCCGATTGGAGCACGGAGACCAAGGCTGCCGCTCCGAGAGCGAGCCCAAGACCAAGCACAATCATGGTTATTTGGCGCATTCTGAGACCTCGGTCTGAATCTGAAATCAAGAAAGATGGACGTTGAGCACTCCAGGCACTCAAGGTGAGAGAAGAACTCAATCGACTATAACGGGAGTCCGGGGCCTGTCACTCCGAGGTTGAGGATTGGTACCGGATCATCAGGCCGCAGTCCTCACAAACCTCTTCAAGGTTCTCGGACCATTGCGGCCTGACCCCGAATCGAATCAGGAAGCGGCATGAATGTCCCCAGGCCGAGCAGCGAAGAATCCGCGTAATTCACTTCTACTGAAACAGTTACGATCGAGCCAGCCGGAATGCTTCCCGGTTCACCGGGGAAGACCTCGATGGTAGCGCCTTTGATTCCAGAGGCCTCCAGCGTTTCAGTGACCCGATTTGCAACAGAGACCCCGTCCGCGCCTGCCAGAGACGCGACTCGGGCCCCGACTCGGGCCGCATGATCAAGCTGAGTGGTCTTGAGCAGCATCCATCCGTACTCGAAACCAGCCGCAACGACCAGGAGCAGTACCGGAAGCCCCAGAAGGAGCTCGATGGACTCGATCCCTCGTCGTCGGTGGCGTTTCAATGTCTTGCTGTGGTTCATATGATCGGCCCGTAGGTTGAAAGGTACCACCACCCGAGGAGTGTGCCTCCCAAAATCGCCGGAGCAAAGGGGATCCATCCCTTAGGTCGCCGACGACCCTTGATGGTGGCCGCCTCGATCTCTTCGGCGGAACGCTCGATTATCTGCCCCGTCAAGACCCGCCCCACCGCCCGGCCGGTTCGAGCCCATCCGGTGAGGATCACGATGGGTATGTCCCGAATGTCCCCCCGGATCACCACTCCGAACATCGAGAACACGAAGCCCACGATGGTGATCGCCACGGTGACCACGAAAGCGGCTTCATAGCCGAGCCAGAGCCCAAGCCCCATCATGAATTTGGCATCGCCGGCACCGCCCCCGAAAAAAGCGTACGCCCATATGAAAAGGGCGCTCGCGATCACCATACCGATGGCGGAATCTCCGAGTCCCGGCAGACCACCGAGAATCGGAGCCTGCACGAGCCCGGTAAGAATGAGCGGAAGCGTCAGCCAGTTCGGAATACGGGTTTCACGAATATCCGTGACCGCGGCCACAGAACAGGCCACCAACAGCAGGATCCAGATCCAAATCGGAGGGCCGACCGTTGATACTGAACTCGTCGCTAAGATCATGAAGTGTTCCAAAGGCTTTCAAGCCACAAATCGACCTGCTGGAAGAAGAGGTGGGACTGCAAAATCCACTGGCCTTCCTGCACACCTTCTCTCATGATGGTGTATCGGATCAAAGGCTACACGGGTCGAATCTGTAAAAGTAGTTCGAGGGAAACCGGATATGACGAGTCGCCGCGGAATCTCCAGCATCAAGCTCCTCGTCGCCCTGCCGGCGATGATCGCGTTTACCTGGCTGGGAATCGAATTCGGACTCGTCCTTCGGTCCCTGCAGCAATCCAAGATCGCCGCGGATGCCGGCGCCCTGGCGGCCGCCGCCCGGTTACCTGAAGGCTTCGCCGTATTCCGTGATTCAGCGATGTTGGCCACCAGCGGCAATACCGGTGCCGGCGGCGATCTGATCATCGAAGTCCCCGGCGATCTTCCCGGAGGTGATCTGCACACCGGCACCTGGGATTCGGAAAACCGAATTTTCACGGCCGATCCAGATGCCCGCGATGCCGTCAAGGTGACGGTTCGAGTGGGCGGCAACGCCCCCAACTCGGCTCCGGGATTCCTGCTTCCGAACATCCTCTCACTCGCGGACATCACGTTCGAACGCTCGGGCATCGCCACGTGGAATCCTCGGCCCGCATCGACGTCGCTCCTCCTGCTTGAAGCGAGCAGCAAGAATGCACTCTCGCTCTCCCAGGCTTCTCTTCAGGACTCCTTCGGGGAGGTGGCGGTCGTTTCCACCAGTTCGCAGGCTGCGAAAATCGGGGATTCAGCGTTGCTTCAAACGCCCGCACTGCGGATCACCGGCGATCTTCTCCCCGGAGACGCCTCCAACGTCGAGGGCACGATCGAAATCGGCGCCGATCCCCTCGACGATCCGTTCGTGGGAATTCCCTTCACGATCAACAAGAACCTCGCGAGCCCCCCTCCGGACCTGGCACCCGGAGAGGTCTTTGATCTTGAATCCGGTCGACATCCCGGTGGCGTGACCGTCAGTACCGGAACGCTCCGGCTCCTCCCCGGAGTTCACCAGTTCGGCGGACTCGGACTTCAGATCACTGGAAACGCGGAAGTCGTCCTCGTCGACGCCATGATCCAGCTCCTTGATTCCGGAAATCTGCTGATTCAGGATTTCGGCCGGCTCACCGGAGACCCGATCATCGGCGATGACTGGGCGGACGCCCTGCTGATCACGGCGGCGGCATCCACGATCACTTTGAGTGATGACGCCACGATCCTGTCGCCCGGTTTCATCTACGGTCCGTCGGCCACCGTTCGCATGAGCGATGATGCTGCCATGGTCATCGACGGCGGAGTCCTCAAACGCTGGATCCAAACCGAGAACTCCACCACCCGATTCGATCGGATCATTCTCACCAGCACCGAAATGGACAGTGGCCGGGCCAGCCTTCGGCGGTGACCCTCCGCCGGCGGCCAACGCCCGAGACCGTTTCAGCATCCAATTCCCGGGTTGAATCGAAGCCGGAGCCATGACGCCACCCCACGATCCAGCCTCCCCCGCTTTCGCCCCTCGACGCTGGATGCGCGGTTGGCTGGTTGCAGCCGGCATCTACAACCTGCTTTGGGGCATCCCGGTGATTCTCACCCCGGATCTCCCCTTCCAACTGGCCGGGATGGACCCTCTGCCGGACCCCGGCAGGGCCATCTGGCAGTGCCTCGGGATGGTGATCGGCGTCTACGGAGTTGGCTATCTGGCCGCGAGCCGTGATCCGATCAGACACTGGCCGATCATTCTGGTCGGGCTTCTCGGAAAGATCTTCGGACCCATCGGCTTCGCCTGGGCGGCCAGCCGAGGGGCCATTGACTGGTCATTCGGATGGACGATCCTGACCAATGATCTGATCTGGTGGATTCCGTTTGGAGGGATCCTCCTTGCGGCCTGGCGAGTGAACCATCCGAGCAAGGTCGCCTGATCAGGGCGCCAGCCAGGTCGAATCGATCAGATTCGCACCGTCCCAGACCCACGCACTTCGAACATGACCGTCGTGATGAAGCTCGAGTCGCTCAAGTCGCGAGATTTGGGTTCGGATCACCGCGAAGTTCGCCCGCCCCGCTTCACTGGACGCCTCGTCGGGCACCGACGCGCGCCACGCGTCCGGGAGGTTCGGATGCCATGAGTCGAGGCGACCAGACGGCCCGTGGGGTGCCATGTAACAGCGGCGGCTGGTGGTCGGTGTCCGACTCCAGGCCTCATTGGAGACGTCGTCGTTCGCATGAACCTTGGTCTCCCCTCGAACTCGAAGTTGAACCTTGCGGCCTCGCTCGTAGAACGTCCAGGCCATCGGCCTGGACCCCCCGGATTCAAAGCCGAGTTCGCGAACCTTCTCGCTCCGCACGTCCGTGTGACAGGAGATGGTTGGCCCTTCCGGGGTCTCCGGCCAGACTCCTCTCAGCACCACCACCCTCGCTGAAGGCCATCCGTCGGATGTCGTGGTGGAGATGACGGGAAGATGCCATTCATGCCGGCCTTCCTTCACCGCCGCGGTCAGCCCGGCCCACGCATCCTCGAGCAGTTCCTTCAGTGTTCGATCCGCTCTACCGATTGATTCTTCGATCATGCGGATATTGTCGCTCACTCGGCTCCCGGGTGCGGCTTCCCACTGGGTGATTTCGGCTCATTTCGCAACGCCGGCGATTTGGATTGGGTCCCGGAGTTCGGGCCCCCGATCGCTTTCAATCGCGAAACCGGCGATCATCTCCGGGATTTCTTCCCGCTCGAGCCCGTGCTTGAAACTCCCGGATCCCGGCGGCGAAGCCGCGCCCGGGACGTCCGCGAACGGAACGCCCTGCCCGGCGGGTACCTGCCCGCCGTTGGCGAGCCGAAATTTCTTCCAGGAGGTTCATCGTCGGATGACGCACGATCAAGCACCCATCAAGAATGAGGAATCCGGAACCGCTCTGGTCATCGGAGCGGGAGGCGGCATCGGCCGAGCGGTGGTTCGACGCCTCACCAACCGAGGATTCGCCGTCGTCGGCGTCGGACGTGAGGAATCACGGATGCGTGAATGTCCGGAAATCACAGATCGGCGAATCTGTGACGCATCGAACATCGACGACGTCGACTCGATCGTCGGCGACCTCGTGGCCGACGCGGACCGGCCGCCGTTGCGGACCATCGTGAATCTTGCCGGTTGCATCACGCTCAAGCCCGCTCACCTGCTGACTCAGGCCGACTGGGATCGGACCATCGCCGCCAAACTCACGACCGCGTTCGCCTGTGTCAGGGCGGCCGGACGTCATATGAAATCCGGGGGAAGCGTGGTGCTGGTGTCGACCGTCGCCGCCACCGTCGGGCTCCCGAACCACGAAGCCATCGCGGCGGCCGGAGCAGGAGTCGAAGGACTTGCTCGTTCCGCCGCGGCGACCTACGCCACTCGTGGGCTTCGCTTCAACGTCGTGGCGCCGGCGTTGGTCGACACCCCGATGGCCTCCCGGATCACATCCAGCGAACGAGCCCTCGAACATTCTCGAAAGATGCACCCTCTCGGACGGATCGGAACCCCCGATGACGTCGCCCCGGTGATCGAATGGCTGGCCTCCGAGGATTCGGCGTGGGTGACCGGCCAGGTCGTCGGCGTGGACGGTGGCCTCGGACGGATCAGATCATCGTGATTCGTTCCGGACACTCGCTGCCGTTCGAACTTCCACACCATCTGTCGGAACGTTGTTCGCTGGTCGATCCCGGATCCAGACTCGAAGCCCCGAATGGGGATCTGGTCGTGTGCTGGCTCCATCATGCCTGCCGGGTCGAGGAAAATCCCGTCATCGAGGTCGCGGCGTCGATCGCCCGACGGGTGGAACGACCACTGCTGGTCCACGCCGGATTCGGGGGACGGCACCCGTTCGCCAATGATCGCCACACCATCTTCATGCTCGAGGGCTGGGCCGAACTTCAAAGGCGACTGCGAGACCTCGGCATCATGATGTCGATCACGCCTCCGTCCGGACCGGACCGACCAAGCGGTCTCCGGGGGTTGATCGCGCGGGCGAGGGTACTCGTGACCGAAGACTTTCCTCGTAATCCCTACCCGGCCTGGACACACCAAATGGCCGAGCGAGCGCCCGGCCCCACGGTGATGGTCGATGCGTCCTGCCTGTTGCCCGGACGACTGGTGAAGGGCACGCACGAACGCGCTTTTCGATTCCGTGACGCCTGCCAGCAGGAGTGGAATGCGAGACTGGATCAAGACTGGCCCCCGTCCGATCTCTCGGCCCCGACACCATCCACGGCGGATCTCCCGGCGGACGCGCTCGATCTGCGTGACCACGACACCACCGCTCTTCGTGATCTGGCCGGCCGCTGGCCCCTTGACCATTCGGTCGGGCCGGTGACCGACATGCCAGGCGGCGAGTCGGCCGGTCTGCATCGTTGGGAGTCCTTTCTCAAAGACGGACTCGGAACCTACGACCGGCGCCGGAACAATCCGCTGGTCGACGGAACCAGCGGCCTCTCACCCTGGATCCACCACGGCATGGTCTCCCCGTTCCGGCTGGCTCGCGACGCCCATCGGGCCGGCGGCGACGGCGGCGCGAAATTCCTCGACGAACTTCTGGTCTGGCGGGAATTGTCCTTTCATTTCTGCCGGAGCCAGCACGCTCACGACGAATACGATGCGGTTCCCGCCTGGGCGCAGGAAACCCTTGAATCCCACGCTCGCGACCCGAGGAGGTGCCACTCCTGGGAGACTCTCTCCCGCGGAAGAACCGGAGATGCGACCTGGGACCTCGCCCAGACCGCCCTTCGCCAGCGAGGCTGGCTTCACAACAATCTCCGCATGACCTGGGGAAAGGCACTGACCGGTTGGAGCCGCGATCCGGGGCAGACTCTTGACCGACTCTTCGACCTGAATGATCGATTTGCCCTCGACGGACACGATCCCAACTCCGTCGGCGGCCTCCTGTGGTGCCTCGGCCTCTTTGACCGCCCGTTCCCCGAGGAGAATGCGGTCACCGGCACCCTGAGGGTTCGATCGACCACCGACCATGCCCGCCGCCTGAATCTCTCTCGCTACGCCGATCGCCTTCGGAGCGGGATCCAACGGGCCTCGGTTCTGGTCGTCGGTGCCGGCATCGCCGGTTCGATCGCGGCCCGGACATTGCATGATCATGGACACCCCGTCACCCTGCTGGACAAGGGACGAGGTCCTGGCGGACGCTTGAGCACCCGGCGTCGCGGGCCGGACCGGGAACATCCGATCCGACACGACCACGGTTGTCAGGTGCTCCGTCTCAGAGGCCGGCTCCGAGAGCAGCTGACTCGTAGTTGGGTCGAGGATGGCGTGGTCGCGGCCTGGAATCCTCGAGTCAGGAACGCCGATGGTGAAGTCACCACGCCCGACGCACCCTGGTACGTCGCCATGCCCGGCATGAACGGATTGGTCACCCACCTGCAGACCGATCTCCGAGTCAGGTATCAATCGGCCGTCGCCGGTCTCGAACGGACGAGCGATGGGTGGCGAGCACGCGATGCGGACGGCCAGTCGCTCGGCACGGCCGACCGACTGGTGCTTGCGATTCCCGCGCATCAGGCCCGCGTCCTGCTGACTCCGTTTGAAGACGACTTCGATTCCTGCGATCAGAGACCCATCCTCACCGCGCTGGACCAGGTGATGGTTGATCCGACCTGGACCCTGATGATCGACGGCATCAAGGAAGATCCGGGGTTCGACGTCGCGGTGGACCCCACGCCCGACGTTCGTTGGCTCGCCCGCGAAGCAAGCCGACCCGGCCGCGAGGATCACGGCGCGTGGACCATGCACGCCTCTCCCGATTGGACGCGGGCGAACCTCGAATCCGATCGCACCGAAGTCGAGCCAAGACTGCGGGCTCTCGCGGCGTCTCTACTCGGCGCAGAACCCGCCCCGGGCGATGCTCACCGCTGGCGGTTTGCACTCACGAGCCAACCCCTCGAAGTCGATCACCTCGCATCGCGAGACCGCACCCTGCTGGCATGTGGAGACTGGTGCCTTGGCGGTCGAGTCGAGCACGCGATGGAAAGCGGCATCGCCGCCGCGGGCGCCATTCTNCGCGATCCAACCGCCGCGGTGGCCGACGACGCCGCGGAAACCCTTTTCGGTTTCGCCTGATGTCCACCCCACTTCCCAGTCGAACCTGCGTGGCCTGCGGCCGATCCTTCGCCTGGCGGAAGAAGTGGGCCCGAGACTGGGATTCCGTCCGCTACTGCTCTCAAGCCTGTCGGCGTTCGGGGATTCGCGACACCGATCGTTCGCTGGAGTCGATCATCACCCAACTTTTGAAGTCGGGAACCCGCAATCACTCGATCTGCCCATCCGAGGTCGCCCGCCGAGCATCCCCGGAGCAATGGGCGANCCTGCTCGAGCCCGCCCGCCGAGCCGCCCGGCGTCTTGCCGCCGCCGGACGGGTCGAGATCATCCAGAACGGGAGACCAGTGAACCCCGATCGAGCCCGCGGTGAGATCCGAATTCGAGCGTGCGTCAAACCACGCTGAAATTTTCATCNTTGNTGAATCGCTCAAGTCGTATTNNGCGAACTNTNGGNTAGCGAAATTCATGACCCCATCCCTGACCCGTGGAGGCCATCGTGATCCAGGAGCGAAGTTCGTCGCAACTCGAGGAAAGTGACAGGGAGGTCGACCTCCCTCGGATCGAGCGGGCCGTACGCGAAATCCTGCTCGCCGTCGGCGAGGACCCTACCCGTGAGGGGCTCGAGGAAACCCCTTCCCGGGTCGCTCGGGCCTATCAGGAGCTCTTCAGTGGGATCGGAAGATCGCCCGCCTCCCATCTCGGGCGACAGTTTCCTCAGGAGGGCGAGGACCCGGTCATGGTCAGCGACATCCCCTTCACCAGCATGTGCGAGCACCATCTGCTTCCCTTCACCGGAGTGGTGCACATCGCTTACCAACCTCAGCACGACCGAGTGGTCGGACTCTCGAAGCTTGCCCGCACGGTCGAGATCATCGCCCGCCGCCCGCAGCAACAGGAACGTCTCACCCGGGAGATCCGAGAGGCCATCGAAGAACACCTCGANCCATCCGCGGTGCTGGTCTTGATCGAGGGGACGCACTCTTGCATGCAGATCCGGGGGGCCAAGGCCCACGGAGCGGTGATGCGGACCCGGTCGGTCGGTGGACGCTGGGAACGAGACGCCGCCACGAGACGAGAGATTCAAGCGATGATGCAAGGGTCGGACTGACCTCTGCCCCGGAGCCTGATCTCATGACCGCCCATCCCGTCCTCATCGTCGGAGCCGGCCCCGCCGGCCTCGCGTGTGCCCGAACCCTGCAATCCGCCGGGCGNGAGGTTCGAATTCTTGAGGCCACTGATCGGGTTGGAGGNCGCCTGGGAAGCACNCGGATCGAGGGCGTCTCCTGCGACCTCGGNTTCCAGGTCTCGATGTCGAATTACGAAGCGTTGGAAAAGCTGGTGCCGAGGTCGGAGCTTCCCCGGAATGCGTTCGTCCCCGGCGCCGTGGTGGTGACCGACGAGGGTCGACACCGCCTGGTCGATCCGGGGCGGGAGCCGCTCGCCGGGATTCGAGCGTGGTGGAAAGGCTTCGTGGGCTGGAAGGATCTCCGGGGCGCCNTTCGTTGCCGNGGACTTGCCATCCGGGCGACCAGAGGGNCCCACCAGCCGGGAACCGCGATCGACGTCATTCGTCAGGTCGGTTTCACCGACGGTTTCACCGAGGGCTTCCTCCGACCCTTCTTCGGTGGCGTCTTTCTCGATGACACGCTTTCGGTTCCGGCGAACCGATTCCTGAAGGTCCTTCATCGCTTTGCAACCGGAGTCGCCGAACTCCCCGACGGCGGCATGCAGCGTCTGGCCGAGGTCATGGCCGAACCAGTCCGGTCGAAGATTGAATTCCGAACTCCGGTCGCCCGGGTGCGACAAGGCTCGGTCGAACTTCCAGACCGCGGCTCGATCGAGTCCGACCACATCGTTCTCGCCACTCCCGTGGACGTGACCAGCAGGCTGCTCGGGTTGAATGAGCCACCCGAGGATCGAGCCTGGTCCAGCACCACCGCCCTCCATTTCGCGAGCCCGACCCCGGTGCTGAACGAACCGATCATCGTGCTCGACGGCCGCAAGGACAGCCCGCTCAATCTGGTCTGCAGTCCGACCACCGTCGCACCTGGTCTCGCACCCGACGGAATGCACTCGATACTGGTCAGTCTGCGGCCGACCCTCGGTGGAACCCGGAGCATCGACCTCGACGTCGACGCCATCCAAACCACCGCCGGAGACCTGCTCGGCGTCCCCGGAAGGGAATGGCGTCACCTGCTGACCACCAACGTTCCCCACGCGCTCCCTCGACCCGGAGTCACTCCCGGCGCCCGGAACTTGCCCATCGGTGTGCACACCGCCGGTGACTGGATGGACGATCCGTCGCTCGAGAATGCAGTGCGCATCGGCACTGATACTGCCTTGGAGATCCTCGCGGCCTGATGCCCCGAGTCCGAAACATGCCAGAAACCAGTTCCTCCCGTCGTACCATCGCCTGGCTCCGCGGAGACCTTCGTCTTGATGATCATCCGGCCCTCGCCGCGGCGATGAGACGTGGTGATGGCGGCTGCCTTCCCATCTTCATTTCGACCCCCGGGACCTGGCGAAGACATCACTGGGGCGAACCGAAACTCGGGATGATCGCAGGCGGTGTGCGGGCGGCTCAAGCGAAGCTCATCGCCCACGGACTGAAACTCCGAGTGCTCGAAGTCGAGTCACCAGACTCCCGGGAGATCGCCATTCTTCTGGCCACCCTCGTCCGGCATCTGGACATCGACGAGGTCCACGCCGGCCGGGAATTCGGAGTCGATGAGAATGAACGGGATCGACAGGTCGCCGAACGACTCGACGCCGACGACCGGGCCCTGATCCTGCACGAAGACCAGACGATTCTTCCGGTTCGCGACATTCGTTCCGGAGCCGGGACCCCGTACACGGTCTTCACGCCGTTTCGGAAGAAGTGGATGAAGCAACTGTCCGAGCAAGGACGACCGGACCTTCACGTCCTTCCCTCTGCGGGCCGAACCTCCTCCATCGAATCCGACGGACCCCTGCCCGGCGAGATCACGGCCGAAGACCTCGCCGCCCGTTTTCCCGCCGCCGACTTCGAGCCCGGGGAGGCGGAACCGGCCCGCCGACTGGCTTCGTTCCTCGATCACCCGATCCAGCGATACCACGATGACCGGGACCCACCCGCCATCGACGGCACCAGCACCCTTTCGCCCTGGCTCGCCTGCGGCAGCCTGTCGCCCCGTCGAGCGGTCACCGAAATGATGGATCGCTACGGAGATGATGCCGGAACCTGGGACGAAGGCCCGGCGACGTGGTTGAGCGAGCTCGTCTGGAGAGATTTCTATCGACACGTCATGGACGGGATTCCCCGCCTTTCGATGAATCGACCGCTCCACGGCTGGAGCGACCGAGTCGCCTGGAACGAAGATCCCGAGGCCTTCACCGCGTGGTGCGAGGGTCGCACCGGAATCGCGATCGTCGACGCCGGCATGCGCCAACTCGCCGCCACCGGATGGATGCACAATCGGGTCCGAATGATCGTGGCCACGTTCCTTGCCAAGCACCTGCTCGTCGACTGGCGAAAGGGCGAACGCTTCTTCCTTGAATCACTGGCGGATGCGGACTTCCCGAGCAACAACGGCGGCTGGCAATGGGCCGCATCGACCGGCACCGACGCCGCACCGTATTTCCGAGTGTTCAATCCGGACACTCAGCGAGAGCGTTTCGACGCCGATCGAACCTACGTCCGCCGCTGGGCTCCCGATCATCTCGATGGCACCGCCCCGGAACCCATGGTGGAACTCAAGGCCGCCCGCGCCCGCGCCATCGAAGCGTTCAAGACCGCCAAGAACGGCTGATCACACTCACCGGATCGATGGGACCGCGGGGGGAGATCCGAAGCACTGGGATTCGACCGTCCAGTCCGAAGCATGAACACCGTCGGCGTCGTCGACCGTCGCGGTCACCAACCGGACCTTGCCGACGAATCGATCACCCACGAGGCGTTGCGCCTCCTCCATCCCGACCACCACCACGAGGCTGGCCAATGCATCCGCATTCGCGCCGGAGTTCGGGCCACTCGAAATGAACACCGTCGCTTCGCGGCGAATCAGGACCGGCCTCCCGGTTCGGGGGTCGAGGAGATGCCCGAGGCGGACGACACCGTCTTCACCCTCGACTTCGATGAACTGTTCGACATCGCCACTGGTCGCCACCGCCCCCTCGGCGATGGTCATGACCAACCCCTGGTCCCACTCCACCGTCCGAACCGCGACCCGCCACCCGTCTTCACCCGGAGGAGGTGAACCGGCGACCAGATCACCACCGACATCGATCAGGGTCCGGGGCAGGCCGGCTTCCCGCATCGCTTCCAATCCCATATCCGCCGCCAGCCCCTTGCCGAGACCGCCGAAATCAAGCCGCATCGCCGCCGTCCGGAAGGTCACGGTCGCCGGGGTGGTCGAATCGTCGAATCGAAGTTTCTCCCATCCGACGGTGGTGGCCGCGAACTCGATCGAACGCGAGTCGGGTTGGACGCCCTCCCCACGAGCGTTTCGCCACAACGCGGTGAGCGGGCCGATCGTCGGGTCGAAGGCACCGCCGGAAAGATGCCACCACCGCTCACCGAGCGCCAGGGCCGAGGCGAATTCCCGGGAGATCGAAACCCGTTCCTCCACCACTTCGATCGCCCGCATCGACTCGCTCCGAGGCCGATAGTCGCTGATCGAATCCTCCAAGGCGGCCATCCGGGCGAACGCCGTCCGAGTCGCGATTCGGGCTTGGGATTCCGAGGTCGCCCACGTGGTGATGATCGCCTCGACGCCCATCACCACCCGACGGTCGACCACCCGGACCAGCGGTTCGGGCGTGGAGGGATCAGGCTTCGACGGCGTGGTCGAACATCCGGAATTCGACAGCATCCAGAGCCCGAGCAATCCGAAGAGCGATTGAGTCAGTCTCGAAAACGATCGCATTCTCGGTAGGCCGCGATCAGTCGCTCGACCCCCTCCTTGCCGCCCCGACTCATTCCGTGCTCCATGCCGACGATGCCTTGGAAACCACGGGAACGAATGTGCCGAAAGACGTTGCGATAATCGATCTCCCCCGTCGTCGGCTCGCGACGACCAGGATTGTCACCCACCTGGAAGTAGGCGATCTCACTCCACGCCCGATTCATGTAGGGAATGAGGTTGCCTTCGGTGATCTGCTGGTGGTACAGATCATCGAGGATCTTGCAGCTGGGGCTGCCCACCGCTTCGCAGATCATGAAGGCCTGCGGCACGCCGGTCAGGAACAGTCCAGGATGGTCCCGACGATTCAGCGGCTCCAGGACCATCACGAGACCATGGGGCTCGAGAATCGCCGCACAGTGTTTCAGATTCTCGATCACGTTGGCGGTCTGGAATTCCCAGGCCTCGGACTGCCCGTATCGACCGGGAACGACGGTGATCCAACGGGCCCCGCACCGGCCGGCGATCTCGACCGCCTTGTTCATCTTCGACTCGAGCCGGGCGGTCGTCGCCTCATCTCGCTTGACGAAGGTCTCCGCCCCGAAGTCCGCCTCTGCGACGAACACCCCCATCTCGATCCCGAGCCGTCGCATCTCATCGCCGATCTTCTTCTGATCGGCGTCGGAGCGCCCCGGCATTCCATTGTCCTCCCACGCCGTGAACCCCTGCTCGCGGGCGTATCGAAGCTGATCGAGTTGATCGTCTCCGGAGACGGCATTGAACATGCCGAAGTGTGGCGCGTACTTCAATTTGAAGGGGCCGCCATCAGGCTCATCGCGAATGGTCGCGGCCGAAGCCCCGGTGGCGACTCCCGCCACCGCGGCACCACCGGCGGCGGAAATGAAGGTACGTCGTTCAATGCTGTTCATGGACGGTTGCTCCGATCACATCTGAAAGGTGCTCAACCCCGGGCGGGCCGGGCGTCATCACTCCGATCCATCCTGGTCTTGCCGGGGACCGGAATCGCCGGCGTCTTCATTTCGGTGAACTCCATGAGCTCCGGCATCAGATCCTGTTCGCTGTTCAAGGCTTCTTCGAAGGTGATGACCTTCCCGGTGTAGGCGGCCTCGCGACCCATGATCGCGGTGAGCGTGCTCTCCGCGATCCGCTGCCCTTCGTTCAGATACTCACCCTTGCCGAGAACCGACGCCTGAAGATCCATGTGCTCCTGCACATACGGGTTTCGCTGCGGCCCCTTGAATCGCCAGGCCTTCGGACCCGTGATGACCGCACGGCCGGAGGTGAGGGTCGCACTGCCTTCCGCACCGGTGATGACTTCTTCCACCCGGCCGGCGGTTCCGACCTGCTGCCGACACATGCTCATCGCGAATCGGTCCTCGGGATACCGATATTCCAGGCCGAAGTGATCGAAGATGTGACCGAACTCCCCGGAGGTCCGGGACTGCCTTCCGCCGACGCCGAAGACTTCGGTCGGAGGCGACTGGAAAGCCCAGTTGATCGCATCGAGATTGTGAACATGCTGCTCGACGATGTGATCACCCGAGAGCCAGGTGAAGTAGAGCCAGTTGCGGATCTGATTTTCCAGATCACTCTTGTCCTTGGAGGGGTCGACCTTCCAGAGCCCGCCCATGTTCCAGTAGCAGCGAGCGGCAAGCAATCGCCCGATGTCGCCACGGTGCAGACGCTCCATCGCTTCGATGTAGCACTTCTCATGTCGGCGCTGGGTTCCGGAGACCACCGAAAGTTTCTTGGCGTCCGCCGCCGCAGCCGCTTCCATGACCATTCGGATTCCAGTGGCGTCCACCGCGACCGGCTTCTCCATGAAGACGTTCTTTCCGCCGGCCACCGCGGCCTGAAAGTGCTGAGGACGGAAGCCCGGCGGGGTGGCGAGGATCACGATGTCGCAGTCGCTGTCGATGACTCCTTGAAAGGCGTCGAACCCGGTGAATCGTCGGGCGGCCGGAACATCGACGCGGGCGCCGTCCTCGCCGGCCGCCTTGTTTCGACGCAGATTGGCGAGACTGGAATCCAGACGATCCGCGAAGAGATCTCCCATCGCGGTGATCCGAGCATCCGAACTGGCCTCGAGGGCATTCACCGCGGCACCGGTTCCCCGTCCACCGCATCCGACCACTCCGATGCGAAGTTCTCGTTCAGCTCGCCCCAGAGTCCGGGCGAAGGACGGCGCCGCGAGAATCCCTCCGGCGGCTGCCGCCGTGAGGCCGGCGGTTCGGACGAAGTCACGGCGGTCGAAGCGGGAGTCTTTCATCGGTTCTCCAATGGAGTCCAGTCGGGAAGGCGACCTCCGGCAGGACCGGGGCCGCGAGTCATTCACTCTTTCTTCTGTTCGCCGGACGCGGCGATCCGGTCCATGCGGGCCGCGACGTCGATCAGCCAGGCGCGATCTCCGCCTCCGATCTCCGCGGTCATCCAACCCTTGAATCCGATGTCGTCGAGCGCCTGCATCACGGCGGGCCAGTCACAGTCACCTTCCAGAAGCGGCACGTCGAAGCCCGCCCAACGCCCTTCCTGATCGAGCTTCCTGCGACTGTATTCCTTGACGTCGACCTTCTTGACCCGGGAACCCAGCACTCGGATCCACTGCTCGGGCCAGCCGTAGGCGACGAGGTTTCCAACATCGAAGTACCACCCGACCCGGTCGCTCCCGAAGGAATCGACGTACTCCGCGGCCTCGCGCGGGCTCAGGAGGAAGTTGTTCCAGACGTTCTCGAAAGCGATGTCGATCCCCGCCCGTTCCGCATCGGGAACGACCTTGAGGATCGACTCTCTGGAGAGACGCCAGGCGTCTTCGTAGGGCATCGACTTGTTCACCACCGCCGGAACCACCAGCACCGAATCAGCCCCGTAGGCGGCGGCGTCGGCTATCGCTTCTCGAATGGCGTCCACGCAGACGTCCCGGACCTTCGGATCCGGATGATTGAGTGGTGACTTCCAGTGCGCACTGCAGACCACGCCATGAATGGGAAGCCCGGTCGCATCCCGGGCGGCGACCACTTCCTCCACCGTCCATTCATTGGGACTGGGAAGTTCCACTCCGTCGAATCCAAGTTCCCGCAGCAAGCGGAACTTCTCTTCGAGGGTGTCTCCCTCCGCGACCATCTCGATCTTGACCGCCTTCTTCACGGCTTGCTCCGTGGCCCCGGCCTCCGCCGAAGACGACAGCCCGCCTGCCAGCAGAGCAAGCGGCACGATCCACGCCAGGGACGCGGGATTTGAACGCATCTTCATTCCCAGAGAGGGTTGTCCGAACCGACGGGCCGGTCCCGCCACGGGGAGATCGTACCGCCGTCCCGGAGACGACCCGGGACGGCGGCGGGTGATCCTCGATCGATTCAGCTGAACTGGTAGACCCCGGGTGACGGAATCTGAATCTCCGGACGCGGTCCGAAGGCGGGGTTCGCCGGAACGATCTCTCGCTCCGACCCCATGATCTCGTCCCAGGTGATGGTTCGGCCGCTGTACCCGGCCTCGCGACCCATGATTCCCATCGCACAGGATTGGGTCATCCAGTCGCCGTCGTTGATGACTTCACCATCCCGGATCGCCTTGAAGAGTTCGTTGTGCTCGGTCTGGTACATGCTGGGAGTGGCTCCTCGGAATCGGAATTCCTTGGAGCCGTCGGCGAACTTGAGATTCGAAGTCCGCGGCGCCCAGCCGTTGATCCGGCCGATGCCCTTGGTGCCTGCCACCCAGTCGCTGTTGTCATTGGAACAGTTGGGCTGCTGGCGACAGGTCAGGAAACCACGAGCGCCATTGTCCCACTCGTAGATCACCGCGAAGTGGTCGAAGACGTCTCCACGCTCAGCCCCTTCTCGGAGACCGCGGCCCGCCATGGCGGTGCATCTCGCGGGGGCCACGTTGTTCATCGCCCAGTTCATCTTGTCGACACTGTGCACCGACTGCTCGACGATGATGTCGCCGCTCAACCAGTTGAAGTGCTGCCAGTTCCGGAGCTCGAAGTCCATGTCGGTCATGTCTTCGGTGCGAGCTCGCGTGCCGAGGGGGCCGGTGTGATACGTCGAGTGAACCGACTCGATCTCACCCAGCGCCCCGTCGTTGATCTCGCCGTACATGGCCCGCTCAGGCATCGCGTATCGCCAACAGAAACCGGACATCAACTGCGTACCCTGCCCCTTGGCCTTCTTCGCAGAGGCCATGACCCGCCGCAGGCCGGGCATGTCGGTGGCCATCGGCTTTTCGCAGAAGACGTGCTTGCCGGCATTCACCGAACGTTCGAGATGATCCGGACGGAATCCCGGAGGGGTGGCGAGAATGATCACATCGACGCCGCTGTCCAGCACCTTGTCGATCGCATCGAAGCCCACGAACTGGCGTCCTTCGTCCACCATCACCCGATTGCCGTGCTGCTGCTTGAGCCCGTTCAGGCTTCCCTGCAGACGATCGCCGTAGACGTCACCCATCGACCAGAGCAGCACTCCAGGATCGGCATTGATCGCCTGATTCGCCGCGCCGGTTCCACGACCTCCGCAGCCCACGAGTCCGACTTTGAGCCGCCCGGATGCTGGAAGAGAGCCCCAGACCGGCATCGCCATGCCGGCCACCGTTCCTGCTCCGATGGCAGCGGTGCCCTTGACGAACTCTCGACGCGACGGTGCGCTCTCACTCGGGGAATGGTCGGTCATGGATTCTCCAGCGGTCGGTGCTCGCTCCGCAGATCGACGGAGCGAATGATGTGACGGAAAAAGTGAAATGAAGTCTCTGGTTGACGGTCGCTCAGGGATCGCAGACGACCCGCAGACCGACCCAGTCGTTGGAAGCGAGCCACCACGGACTCTTGGGAATCTGGGGGTCGTCGGCATTCCAATCGGGGGTGAACGCCTTGCGGTAGGACAATCCGACGTCCTCGACGGGATCAATGAACGATCCGCCCATCACGACGTAGGAACCATCTTCGGCGATGGCGTACTCGCTCACGTTGCCCCAGAGGTCATGAAGACCGTTGGCGTCCACCGGACGAGATCCAACTTTTCGAGTCGTGTAGTCCGAGTTCTCTTCGAACCATCCGTGGACAAGCCTGGCGTCGGTTCCGTCGGCACCGCTGGTGGCGAGCAGATGGGCCATCTCCGCTTCGGTGGGAATGCGGAATCGGCGGCCGGTCTTCACCACCAGCCACTCGACCAACTGCTCCGCCGCCTTGGGGCTGATGCTCAAAGCCGCGAAGCCGGCGTGTCCGTATCCGCGATCGACCAGCACGTACGGCTTGCTGGGACGAGTGACGGCATCGGATTCCGCCGTACTCGCTCCGGCGTCGGTATCCAGATTGAATATGAAGGCGTCGTAGAGGTCCCAGGTGATCTCGGTGTCGCTGACGTAGACCTCACGGCCGTCTTCACATCGGACCGGGATCAACTCGAGTTCAACGCTCGTCCCCTCGATCGGAAGCGACATCCGCTCGAGCGGCTCGGTGCTTGCCGGCGCCGCGACCATCGTCGTCGCTTCCTCCCCTGATCCACCGACCGCTTGCGGAGCGTCCTCCGAAGGGGCGGTCTGGCAGCCCCCGGCCAGGAGAGCGAAGCTCACCATCGCCAGGTTCGAGCAGAGTCGAATTCCAACCAGAGTGTCGTGAGACATGTTTGCTCGTAGTCCTCCGCCAGACGAAGAAGATCGGATTCAAGCCTCGGTTTCACCGAAAGGGCGACACCCGCAGGTCTGCTTGCGATCTACCGGCCGAGTCGACCGGGGGTTCGATGTTCCTCGAAGACCAACTGACATCGACGATGCCAACTCCTCGAGGCGAGTGCTCATGATCGCCGATCAACGCAATGCCGTCCAGCCCTAATCCGGGTTACGAGGTCGATATCCGCGATGAAAGGGGGGCGACTTGAATGGCGAACGGCCTTGCCGGCCCGATTCCAGTCCACGCATCAACCCACAAGAAAAACGACCCCGCGCCGACAAGGGCGCGGGGTCGTGGAACAGTCATCGTCCGCTGAATCGCGAGACTCAGATGGACCAGTTGGCGATCAGCAGTCCAAGGTCACCACCATTGACGGTCAAGTCGCCATTGAGGTCGGCGGTCGGGTCACTGCTACCCCACAGGGCCAGGAAGATCCCGACATCGGCACCGTTGACCAGCCCGTCGTTGTTGAGGTCACCGGGGATGGAGTCATCACAAGCGATGCCGAAGACCCTGAGATTATCGACGCCGGCTTCCACCACGGAACCCTCGTCGTAGTCCCCCACCACGAAGCGAAGACGCATCTGGGCGGTGGGCGTGATTTCGGATTCGATCGGGAACTCGACGGTGACCCACGAGCTGGTGCTCTGCGTCACGGTCTCGAGCGTCTGCCAGGTCGAGCCACCATTGTTGGAAATGGAGACGTCCATCTGATCGAGGCCGGGTGCGGCACCGGCCTGGTCGTCGTACCACCGCTGATAACTGAGGATCGTGCCCTCGGTCGCGGTCCCGTCGAACACCGGGGAGAGCAGTGTGGTGAAGCCGCCGTCGACGTCACTGTTGGTGTTGCTGGGGTCGATGTCGGTGAGGAACGCCTGGCCGCTGCCGGACCCGGAGCCATCGAAAGACGGGTCGCCACGGTTGTTTCCTTCGACCACGCCTCGGTCCCACTGACCGTCGGTCGCGGTGTCGGAGCCGAGCCCGAGGGTCCAGCCGGCCGAGGACGTCCCGTCCCATTCACCGGCGACCACCGAGCCATCCGCCACCAGCGCGGTGTAGGGGCCGGACTGATCGGGGTAGCTGTCACCGTTGGTCAGCGTCGCCTCGAAGGAGTACGTGACCTCACCGGGACACACGGAGGACGCGGGAAGCTGGAAGGCGTAGCGATCGCCTCCCTTGATCGGGGTTCCGGAGACGGTGCCGTTCGAACCGCCGGAGAAGGCGTAGGACATTTCGAAGGAGGCGATGTCGAAGCCGGCCTCGATGTTCGCCTCGACCAGGATCTCGGTCCCGCTGCTCGGAACCATCTCAGGCAGGCCGTCCGGGAACGAGTAGCCGATGGGAGAGAGATCGAGTTTGATGCAGAAGAGACCTCGCTGGAAGTCGCTGCAGATGATCAATCCATTGTCGAAGTACGGGTACACGCTCCAGATGCCGTTGTAGCCGCTGGATTCGCTCTCCGGATACGTATCGAAGTAGGCGATCTCGTCCATGAAGTTCCCGTTGGAGCAGTCGAGCACCCGCAACCCCATGGTGTAGTTCGCGGCGTAGAGGCGCCCGTCCTTCACGTAGTTGTTGTGGTTGTTCGCCGATCCGGGGATCGACTGGGTGAAGCCCAGCGTGGCGTTGTTCAGGTCGGTGATGTTGACCATCTGCCAGGTGGAGTTCAGCGCGGTTTCGTCGTTGGAGATCACCCAGGTGAAATCGTCGTTGTGCCAACTCTGGTGGCTGTAGCCCGCACCGGGCCAAGTCACTCTGGAAAGCAGGGTCCCCGACGGATTCGGGTTGCTCGGAACACCGAAGTCGACGATCGAAAGTCCGGTGTCGGTGCTGCCGCCGTTGAAGCCGTCGTTGAGAAAGCCGATGATTCGACCGCGATAGTTCGAATCGGGGCCGTTCTGGGGGTAGATCGCGAGACAGGCATCGTGCACGTATCGATCGTTCCACGAACCGATGAACTCCGGGTCGTCCGGGTTCGAGGCCGTGGAGTAGAAGCGGAGTCCGTTGCTGCCACCACCGCATCGAGCGATGAGATTGGCCTGTGGAACGCTTGCGATGTTGTGAGTCGCGGTATCACCGTTCGAAGACGATTCGCCTTCGTAGGTCACGATCCCGTTGTCGACGTTGGACATGTCGAAGGTCTTGATGCTGCCTCCGCCTTCGCCGACCACGTAGGCTCGCGAGCCGACGACCTTCACGTCTCCCCAGAGGGAGCTGGTACCACCTCGTTGGTAGGTGTAGAGAACGTTGGGTGCGTACGGATCCGAGACATCCACCCAGGCGACCGCGGTTTCCATCGTCACGATGGCGATGTTTGTTCCGCTCGGGTGGGTGTAACCCCAGCAGTCCGATCCATTGCCCGAACCACCAAGCTGATTGATCGGGACCTGCGAGCAGAAGATGAAGCCGTTCGAATCGAATCCTCCGGCGAGTCCGTCCTGACCGCCAATGACCGTTTCTCCGTAGATCGGAGGCAGAGTCTGGGACTTCGGATCATTGTCGTGGGCGATGACCGCGGTCGACATGGCGATGGCGGCCGAGGCTGAAAGTGTGCTGAGCACGGAACGCGGGATGCTGGGCATCTTGGATTCCTGGAAAGGTACGGATCTTTGGAGTGAAGGGATCTACCCGGGGAGTTTGACGCACCGCCTCGTGAAATACTCGAGCCAGCGATGTTCAACCGTAGCCCGAAAAACATACCGGGACCACGTATTGACGGGGAGAGGCGGTTTCTGTTCCCGAAAAAAAGAACAACCGGTGCCGCGAATCATGATTCTCGGCACTAAACGCGCGATTTCCCCCATTCGACCGCGACCCTACTTGTGGTTATCGGACAATTCCGTCGCCCCATCCAAGGTCTTCAGAAACGCCACCAGATCCGAAAGCTCACCCTCGTCGAGATCGAGAACGCTCAGGACGGATTCCTGGTGATGATCCAGCTGGATCGCGCCCTCGAGGGTCGAATAGAACCGCACCACCGATTCAAGATCGGGCATCGAGCCATCGTGCATGTAAGGCGGAGTCTGGCCCACCCCTCGAAGCGAGGGTGTTCGAAAGGCCCCCCACTGGGAAGGATCCCGCTTCACGCCGAGGCTCACGATTCCGCGTGCCCCGTCCGGGTCGTCGCTGTGGCGACCGGCGGCGTTGAATCGATCCTCGACCACCAGCGCCGCCCCGTCGTAACGACCGGGGTCCCGCGGAAGCCCACCAGCCACCGGCGTTCCGATGTTGTGAAACTCACCGTCGCTGAAGAGCGGACCGGCGTGACATTCCCAGCATTCCGCGGCTCCGAAGAAGAGTTCGAGTCCGCGACGTTCCGCCGGCTCGAGAATCGCTTCGCCGTCACCACCTCCACGAACATCATCGATCCAGGCATCGAAACGAGTGGGGCCACCCGAGAGGGTTCGTTGGTACGCCGCCAATGCCTTGCCGACATTGGCCGCGATCCGGTCGATCTCGAAGCGAGTCGGTTCATCCAAATCATCCCAGGCTGCCACGGCCGCCGCCTCCCCCTCCGGCCTCGCTCGTTCCGGCAGCGATGTCGGTTCCAGCGGCGAAGGCCCGAAGATCTCCTCGTAGGCGGCTCGAGTCGTTGGATCTCCGAGGAGATACCGGGCAACCGCGGTCCGGTCACCTCCCATTTCATCGGGATGTTCGATCGGCCTGATCGCATGTGCCCACATGGAATCCGAACGTCCGTCCCAATTGAACCAACGCTGGTGCGAGGCATCGACCAGCGACGGCGAGTGCCGCGCGGCCGTCTCGAGGCCCTCGGAACGAACGAGCCCGTCGGTGAATCGGAGTTCCGGCCGGTGACACGTGGCGCAACTCACGGAACCGTCGATCGACAATCCGGAGTCGAAGAAGAGTTCACGGCCCAGCGCCGCGGCTCGAGCATCGTCCGCGACCCGATTCGTGGGATCCGCCGGGGGAGGCGGAAGCGGCGAGGCTCGCAGGGCGCGTCGAACGATCGGCTCGGAAAGGCCGACCGCCCGTCCGATCTCGTCCGGAGTCTTCGCCACCGCCTCCATCGCCGGCTCCACCGCGGGCCGCTCACACCCGATCGGTGGACCGAATCCGAAAGTGGCGACCAGAAGAATCAGTTGTCCAGCATGACGGTCCATTGCGCCCGCTCCACTTCTCCGTCACGCAGGACGTCGACCATGAATTCCCAGCGGCCAGGCATGTGAAAGAGCATGCCCTCGGCGATCCAGTCTCCAGCCCGCCGGGAGATCCGCGGCACCACGTTCATTCCATGACCGTGATGCGGCATCCCGGCATCGACCAGAATCGACACCTCTTCGCCGACGGGGCCGCCCTCGGCATCGACCACTCGGACCTCGACCGCAAAAGGATCGAGGGCGGGAATCGGTTCGGCCACGGGTCGCCAGGCGACGGTCCAGCGGCCATCCGCCGTGGGCTGCTCACGCCAGGCGATCTCCGAGGCGTCCGCCCCGGAAGTCGACGAGGTCGACGAGGTCGACGAGGTCGACTCCTCACCGCAGCCGGTGCCAAGGGTCATCACGACCGCCAGCACGCAAAGCGACCCGCAAGCGGGGATCGAGGCGACGAATGGGAAACGAATTCTTCGAGGGTTCATCACGGGACATCCTTTGCATCTTCCGAGTCGATCTCTTCCGGCCCGTCCACGTACGAGGACTTCAAGAGCATCGGCTTGTCGTGCCCCTGCCCGAGACTGAATGACAATCTCCATTCCCCGGTCACGGCATCGAATCCCTGAGCCCGGTGATTGCCCTGATCAACGACCGCGACCACCCCATTGGGAAGAACCGTGGTGCCCGCCGGCCTCCAGAGCCCACCGTCCCAGGCCCCGGTTTCGCCGGTACGGAGGATCAACGATCCGGTTCCATCGAGCATCACGACTTCGTCACTTCCTCGATCACTGACCACCAACCGATCTCCGGCGACCGAGATGCCATTGGGCTCCCGAACGCCGGCATCGGCCAGCGGCACGGTCGCCACCACGCCGTCCGGCTCCACCCTTCGCAGCACGCCTGCGTCGGGATCGGTCAGGACCCAGGCCGACACCTGACCGTCCGGATCCTCCTCGATCGCAAACTGAACCGGCGTGATGTCTTCCGAAAGATCGATGACCTGCACGACCTCGAGATCCCGGTCGGCGACGACGATCGAAGGACCGGCCGCATCCAGCACATGGACCCGATCCCCCCGGATGAGCAGATCCACGGGTTCGATCCAAGGTGGATCCGTGACATTCTGGAACGCCGCCACTCGTCGAGCCAGCAGATCGTAGGTCCACCCGCGAGCAAACCTGCCCATGAACGGGTCGTAGACGAGTTCCCCCGGGCGTTCCGTGCGGAGGAGCCAGCGGGAGATCCGGCGGTGCCCCGCATCCAGCATCCAGACGTCGTTGCGTTGGCCATCGACCGCGATCGAGGCGAGCCGTCCCACCCCGGCCGGGGGTGGCCCTCCCGTGGCGAAGGTCGCCACGTGGATCGGAATGTCGTAGCGGGTGTCGAAGGCGAGTACCGACCCCGATTCCGGCTCCCACATCGCCAGGAATCCCCCGGCGGCGTCGATGTCGGTCCCGAAGTGACTCTCCACCCCACGGCGGCCGGGCAGATTCGCGCCGGAAGGCTCCTCACCCTCGGCCAGTCGGCCGAACGACTGATAGCGGCGTTCAAACGGCTCGAGCACGGCGACCATGGCCCCGTCCGACGAGATCGCCAGGCGTTCGGGGTAGTGGATCCGGCCTTCTCCCTGCCGGGGCATGACCGCGTGCATCCCCCATTGATCGATGAACTTGCCATCGGCCGCCCGGTGGGTCGAGATCCGATGATTGAGCATGTCCGCCACGAAGATCCGGTCGTTGAAGAACGAGACGTCCGATGGCGTGTTGAAAAGCCCGGGGAAGGCCCCGCGATCACCCACCGCCAGAATCTCCGTGCCGTCGGCCGCAAGCCGAACGAGGCGATGACGATCGGTGTCGGTGATCCAGCTGGAACCGTCCGGCAGAAGGGCGATGCCTCGAGCGCCGGGGTAGGCCCGGGGTCGTGACCACAACACGTCCCCACCGACGGAATCGACGGCGGTCACGGTGCCGTCGGATTCGGAACCGCGGGATCCGATCGTCAGGATCCGCCCGGAATCGCCGTCGATCGCCACCGCCTGGCCGGGAAGATCACCGACCTGACGCCATTCACCACCTTCGGCGGCCCGCACGAAGGTCCCTCGGTCTCCCGTGACGACGACCTGCCCGTCCGAGGCGATCTCGAGATCACGGAGTCCGCCGGGGGCGGTTGGATCCGACGCAAGGCGGCCCTCCGCGTCGACCCGCAGCATCACCGGGTCCTCTTCCGAAGAAGCGGCAGCGAAAGCGATCGCCCGCCCGGCCCGGCCGGTGGGCTCCTGCGCGATGAAACGACCGAATCGCGGAGGCTCCGCTCCGGCAAGTTCGACGAAGGAGATCGCCAGCAGCCCGATGAGCACACGGAAAAAGATTGAATGGCACATGATCGTCACCTGAAGTTCCACGAAGACCTCGAATCCGATCCGCTTCACCGGTCGCGGGTTCTGTAGAGTACGCCCCCCCCGAGGCTGGACGCTTGAAACGGACCCCGATGACCTCCCACGACGACAGTTCCCCGAATCCCCTTCGAACGCCGACCCTGATCGGGCTGGTGATTCTCGCGCTCCTCGTTCTCGCCCCTCTGGTGGTCTCGATCCATGGAGACGGGGCCGACGCCAACCCGAATGCGGTGATGTCGGAATTGGAAAAAGCCGCCGAACCCTTCTCGGAGGCGGCCGCACCCACCGGCGAATCCGTGGCTGGACACGGGGAGGACCACGGCGTCCCCCACCTCTGGCAGCTGGGAACCGTGCCTTTCGTCCTGCTGCTCCTCGCGATCGCGGTCCTGCCCCTGCTTCGCCCCACCATGCACTGGTGGGAGAACAACACGAATCGGCTGGCGGTCTCCATGATCCTGGCCTTCCTGACGCTCGCCTATTACGCGGTCTTCGATTCGTGGATCGGCGCCCTCCTGGCGGTCGAGCACGCGATTCCCGGCGAGTACGTGCCGTTCATCATGCTGCTGTTCTCGCTGTACGTGATCTCCGGCGGCATCTCGATCACCGGAGACCTCAAGGCGACGCCGACCGTCAATGCCGGATTCATCGCGGTCGGCACCCTGATCGCGAGCTTCATCGGCACCACCGGAGCCAGCATGCTGCTGATCCGGCCGCTCCTCGAGACCAACCGCGAACGCAAGCACGTGGTGCACACCGTCGTCTTCTTCATCTTCCTGGTGAGCAACATCGGGGGCACCCTGCTTCCGATCGGCGACCCCCCGCTGTTTCTCGGATACCTCCGCGGCGTCCCGTTCGATTGGACGCTCATGCTCTGGAAGGAATGGGCCTTCCTCGGCGTCCTGCTGCTGGCGATCTACTGGATCTGGGACACCATCGTGGTGAAGCGGGAAACCAAGGTCGACATCGCCCTGGACCAGGCCATTCGCCGCCCTCTGCGAGTCAGCGGCACCATCAACATGCTGCTCCTGCTCGGCGTGGTGTTCGCGGTCGCCCTGCTGGATCCCTCCAAGCCCCTCCCCGGCACCGACTGGCACGCCTTCCCCTTCATGCGGGAACTCGTGATGCTCGGACTCGCCGGCGCAAGCCTCGGGCTGACGCCGTCCGGGATCCGCCAAGCCAATCGATTCAACTACCACGCCATCGCCGAAGTCGCCGCCCTTTTCGTCGGCATCTTCATCACGATGCAGGTGCCACTGGCGGTCCTCAAGGCCAACGGCGCCTCACTCGGACTCGAGACTGCGGGTCAGTTCTACTGGCTGACCGGCATCCTCTCCAGCTTCCTCGACAACGCGCCCACCTATCTGGTCTTCTTCCAGACCGCGGAGAGCCTGACACTCGAGGCGGGCGAGGGTGTGCTGGAACTGGGTACCGGCGAGTTCATCCGCGAAGATCTTCTGGTCGGGATCAGCCTGGGCGCCGTGTTCATGGGTGCGAACACCTACATCGGCAACGGACCCAACTTCATGGTGAAGTCGATCGCCGAACAGAGTGGGGTGAAAATGCCGAGTTTCTTCGGATACATGATGTACAGCGGACTGGTGCTCATTCCCTGCTTCGTGCTGGTGCACTTCCTGTTCCTGTGATCGGCCGGATTTCCTTCCGGAGCGCTTCGCATCGGCGATGCCTCCATTTTCCGCAATCGACGACCGGGTTTCCCCCGGCTGGAGACGACAGATGGCTCTGAAGCGCGTGCTCGTGGCTCTCGGCGGGTCGGAATACATGGATTCGGCGATGGCGGAAGCCGCACAGCTTGCCCGACGCAACGGAGCCGAGATCGTCGGACTCGCGGTGATGGACGAGACCCTTGTCGATCCGGTGCAGGCCGCCCCGATCGGCGGTGGAGCCGCGGCCGCAGATCTCCGAGAGGAGCGAACCCGGAAGGTCCGCGACGGCATGCAGGCCGCCGTCGAACGATTCGACGCCTTCCTCGCCCGATGCGGCCTGCCCGGGCGGACACTGCAGATCGACGGGGACGCCCAGGAAGCCGTGGTCGATGCGATCAGACTCTCGGACATCGCGATCATCGGCATCCGACACGCGTTCGATTACGGCACCATCGCCCACGAAGATGATTTCATCGCCCGGGTCGCCACTGCTTCGAATCGGCCGGTCATCGCGATGCCTCACGGCGCCCGCCCGGTCTCCAAGGTGCTGGCGGCCTACGACGGTTCCAACGCGGCGGCAGACGCCCTTCGCTCGTTCGCGACCCTGAACGCCTTCGATCCATCCCTCGTCCGGGTCGTCCGATGCGGTGAGGACGGCGAAGATGGGGAACGAGATCTCGCGGAGGCCCGGGGCTATCTCGAACTCCATGGGTATTCGGTCGAGACCCTCGTGCTTGATGGGCCGCCGTCGACCGCGATCCTCGAGCACGCCTCCAGCATGGAAGCCGACCTGGTGGTGATGGGCGCCGTCGGACGACGGGGACTTTCACGCCTTCTCGCCGGGGACACGGCCTCGTCGCTTCTGAAGACCAGTTCGGTGCCCCTCTTCCTTCGGCGCTGATCGCCCGGCCGACCGAGCGAACCGAATCGAGGCCGACTCAATCTTCCTCGTCGACGTCTCGCTTCATCATCCCGTAGATGACGCCCTGCACCACCGCGGATTCGCCGATCAGCCGGCCCGCACTGGCCGCGGCCTGCGAAAGGCTCTTGAATCGGCCGGACTGGACGTCGCGTTCGAAGTCCTCCAACGCATTTTCGATCGAAAGAAGCATGGACGCGACCACCGACCACTCCCAACGGGTCTCCGGCCAGAAGTCGGTGTCCCGAACGAGTTCGATCGGCACGCTGGCCCGCCAGCCGTCGTCCGTCTCGACCATCGCCACGAATCCCCCCAACGCCGGCTCGTCATCCCAGAGGATCGCCGCGGTGCCATCTCCGAGATCGAAAATCTCGATCCGGCCCTCGCCCTCGTCGAGGAAGGCGTAGGGATTGGCCAGGACCTGTCCCACGATGTCGGTCCAGTCGCCGCCGCCTTCGGCTTCGACCATCCCCACCGCCTCATCGAGCGAGGCCAGTGACTCACCGGGAAATCGAGCCTGCAGTTCCTCTCCGACCTGCCAGAGTCGGCCGAGAAGTTCCGCCAATTTCCCTTTCACCTCGACGATCGCACTCGCTTCGGTCACGCCATCCTCGAATTCGATGTCCCGTGCGTCGATGTCGATCAAGTCGGGAAGACGGTGGGCATCACCGTTCTCGACCATCTCACGGGCCGAAGAAAGCACTGATTCCGGGGTCTCCGTCTCGTACCGGGCCTCTTCGCATCCGATCAGGAGCAAGGCGGGCACCAGAATCGACCAGGGGCTGATTCGAACGCGGGCTCTAGAAGTGGACATGGTCCGATTTCCAGGAGAAGTGGAGACGTCGTCGATGCCGGGTCGGAATCGAGCGACGTCGGATTCGCCTCCTATGATGACCGGATGCGAGTCACCGTCAATGGCGATACCCGGGACTGCGGCGAGGATCTCACCGTGGCCGCCCTCCTTGAAGATCTGAAACTGGGGTCCCGACCCTGTGCGGTCGAGGTGAACCGTCAGATCGTGCCCCGCCGCAATCATGCCCTCCACGGCCTTCGAGACGGGGATGCGATCGAAATCGTGACCCTCGTCGGTGGCGGCTGAACCGACCGCCGTTTTTTTTACCCCCTTCGATCGCTCGAGCCTTTCCGATGAACCAGTCCACCGAAAAATCAGCCCACACGAGCGTTCCAGGCATTCCCCCGCTGTCCGTGGGGCGATTCAATCTGCGGAGTCGCCTCGTGGCCGGCACCGGGAAGTACCCGAATTCCGAGACGATGCGTTCGGCTCTGGAAGAAAGCGGTTGCGACGCCGTGACCGTCGCGGTCCGCCGTGAACGTCTGGTGAACGCCGAAGGCCGCTCCCTGCTGGAAGACCTGGATCTCGATCGGCTCACCATTCTGCCGAACACCGCCGGCTGTTTCACCGCCGAGGATGCGGTGCGGGTGTCACGACTCGGCCGCGAACTCCTCGACCAACTCGACAACCCCGGCAAGGACTGGGTCAAGCTCGAGGTGCTCGGCGACAAGACCACGCTGCTTCCCGATCCGGTCGGCACCCTCGAAGCGTGCCGCGAACTGGTCGCGGACGGCTTCGACGTCCTCTGCTATTCGAGTGACGATCCGATCATGGCGGCTCGACTGAGAGACGCCGGGGCGACCAGCGTCATGCCCGCGGGAAGTCCGATCGGCAGCGGGCGGGGAATTTCGAATCCGGCGGCGATCCGGATCATTCTCGAACTCCTCAAGGATCCAGCCCACGGCGGCGACCCCGACTATCCGGTCATCGTCGACGCCGGCGTCGGCACCCCCAGCGACATCACGATCGCGATGGAACTCGGGGCCGACGGCGTGCTGCTCAACACCGGCATCGCCCACGCCCGAGAGCCCGTCTCGATGGCGAAGGCCATGCGACTGGCCTGCGATGCGGGCTGGCTCGGATTCCGTGCCGGCCGTATTCCCAAGCGTCTCTACGCCACCGCGTCGAGCCCCTGGGAAGGTGTGATCACCCACATTCCCGGCGAGTGAGGGGAACACCCCGGGCGGAAGATCGAGAGTGCGACGAGCCTCGCCGGTCAGCCCGGGCGGACTCCCCGAAGCATTCCTTCCTTGCGTTCGACCTGCTGTCGGCGAATCACATCAAGCGTGGTCCGCCCGATCCGGAACGAAGACTCCTCCTCCACCACGTTGGCGCAATGCTCCTGAATCAGACCGTAGAGAAGCTTGAAGGCATCTCGCGGTTGCTGCATCTGATCGAGGGCGTCCACCACGTCCTGCCGGTTCACCGAGTCGTCGAAGAGATCCATGACGCCGGGCGGGGTCTCGACCGCCGAGCACGCGGCCAGGCGGGCGTTGCAGAGATCGAAGAGCATCGCCCCGCTCCAGACCAGTCGTTCCACCAGATTCTGTTTGTCGAGCCGCGCCTCTCGGAAGAACTCCGGGGTTTCCCGCAGCAGTTCGTCGCGAAGTTCCAATGGAAGCAGGAATTTCATCCCCACCCCGGGCATCTGCAGGACCTTGTTGCGGAAAAGCGGCCAGGCCAACGCCCGCATCCGAGCCGTCATGCCATTGACCGCGACCGGCTCGTCCACCCGATCGACCAGCACGACCATGCCGGGAACATGGATCGCACGAAGCACGTCCACCAGACCCGCGAGACGCTCTATCCGCCATTCATCGGCACCACCACCCGTGGGTGGCAGGAGTGAGGCGAAAGCCCGCGAAGGAACCTGCCGCACCGAACATCGGAACGACTCGGATTCCCGCCCCAGCGACCGAAGTCGCCGAGCCGCGTTCCGAGCGAGGCGGGAGACGCGGAATCTGTTTCGGATCCAGCCGAACCCGGTCACCCCCGCGCCCGCAAGCAGAATCAAGGACGGAAGCACGATCGCACCTTCAGGTCCGGTGACGATCTCGAGCCCGAGCAACACGCCCCAGATCGCCGCGAGGAGCGAGAGAAGGATCATGCCGAAGAGCATGAATCGCCCTCCGGAGGACCCGGGGAGCCGCAGCACGCTCCGAAGCCGCCGGGCGCGGTCCGCCGCGTCGGGGCCACCGTCGTAGAGCACCTGAAGCCTCTGGAGTTCCCTTCGATCCGCGAGCGGTGCCGCTCGCATCGACCGACGAGCGTCCGCGAGGTCGACCAGAGGTCCCGCGGCCGGCGGTCGTCCCCCAAGGACCGCATCGACCACCACCGGAACCGCCCGTGAAAGGACGACGTCGAGGTGGTCCGCCAAGGTGACCGCGGTCACCACGGAATCCTGATCCTCCCGGCCGAGGGAGCGACCGATCGACCCGAGCATCGGATTGAACTCATCGTGCCCGATGACCAGACAACGAGACTCCGGGTGCTTCCGGTTCCATTCCGAAATGCCGTGCTCGAGTTGGAGACGCAGCGCGGTCTTGCCGCTGCCGCGTTCACCGAAGACCACCGCCGAGGCGGGATGATGGGGATCACCAAGGATCTTCTCGAATCCATGATGGCGACACGCACCCTCGATTCGGTCGAAGACGGCGTCCTGACGGGCTTCCTCGCCGCGAAAGGGATTTGATTCGAGTTGATGATGAGCGAGGAAGGCATCGCTGTTCATGGGGTTCTCCGAATGATCGCGAGGCCGTCCGTCAGTGATCGACCGGCGTGCCCAGAAGGTTTCGAAATCGCTCGAGCGCCGCATCAAGCGTGGCTTGATCCTGCGCCTCGACGTTGAGCCGGAGCAGTGGCTCGGTGTTGCTCGCCCGCACATTGCTCCACCAGTCACCGAGGTCGTGGCTCACGCCATCGAGACGAGAGACCTCGTGCGATCCCAGTTCCTCGTCGACCAATTCCAGAGCTTCCTCGATGGACTCGACTTCGAAGTTGATCTCGCCGCTCCGGGCGTACCGATCATGAGGCGAAACAGCCTTGGAAACGGTGCCGCCATCGGCCAGAAGATTACAGACCTCGATGAACGACCGGGCGCCGGAATCGGTTCCGAAATGATCCGCGAAGTAGAAATGTCCGGAGAGTTCGCCGCCGATCGGCGCCCCGGTGTTCCGCAACGCCTCTTTCATGAAGACGTGGCCGACCCGACTCTCCACCGGCACGCCACCCCCCTTTTCGATCGCTTCCCGCACTGCTCGACTGGAGCGAACGTCGTAGACGATCGAAGCGCCGGGATTCTGTTTCAGCACCGGGCGAACCATCCAGGCGAGCTGCAGATCACAACCGACCGTCCGGCCGCCTTCATCCACGATCATGCAGCGATCGGCATCACCATCGAAACAGACACCGAAATCCGCTTTCTGGGAGACCACGGCTTCGCGGAGCTGGGCAAGATTGGATTCGACCAGAGGATTCGGTTCGTGCACGAAGGTTCCGGGCATGTCGAAGTTGAGTTCGATCAGATCCAGCCCCGGCACCTCGCCGAAGATCGCGGGCACCATCGCTCCGGCCATCCCGTTCGAAGCGTCGACCGCGATTCGGAATCGCCGTTCGCCCGAACGAACGCGGGGATCGAGCCGTTCCAAGAGGAAGTCTCGGTAGTCGGGCCAGATGTCGCGATGTTCGATCGCGCTCTCACTCGATGGCGTCCGCTGACGATCAGCCATCGCGGAGAGCCGCTTGACCTCTTCGAGGCCGGTCCCGGTACCGATCGGCCGGGCGTGAAGACCCGAGATCTTGAAACCGTTGTAATTGGCCGGATTGTGACTGGCAGTGACTTCGATGCCCCCCGCCGTGTCGAAGCGATTGATCGCGAAGTAGACCGCGGGGGTGTCGACCAATCCGATATCGATGACCCGGGCGCCACCATCCCTCAGGCCGTCGATGAGACTGGCGACCAGCGATGGCGAACTTTTCCGCATGTCGTGACCGACCACCACCGCCCTGGCCATGGGGTCCAACCGCCCGGTCTCCCGGGCCATCTGGAGTAAATGGACCGCCGAGCCATGCCCCACCTGCCAGGCGACCTTCTCACTCAGAGGTCGGGGGTGGATGGCTCGGACATCGTTCGCCTTGAAGACCTTGCCGATCACGGGGAATCGCCTGTGTAGGGGTTCGGAGGGATGAATTCGGAGATTGAAAGCAAGTCTCAAGCCCGCTGTTCATGGTACGCCCGGACACGATTCCGGGCTTTCCCGGCCTGCCCGGGGGCAAGTGACCCGCCGTCACCATTCCCGGACCCTCTTCTGGACCCCCGCAGCGACCCCGAAACCCGGTTTGGTTCATTGCTTCCGGAGCGGGGGGTGGTTATCCTTTCCGATTCGTTCTCGATCGGCCCGGGTTCATCCCCCGACGAGTCGACCGGCAGGTCGTGGTGGCCTTCCGGAGTCCTCGTGGCCCGTTTCAACGGGTCGCATCGTTTCGAATCCGCGACGTATCGGATTCAACTCACGTTCGGTCAAGCGCCCTCTCGCGATCCTCCGACCTCGCTCCACGACGAAGCGGGTTCACCACCGGAATGAATCGCAGGTGTCGCTGCAGTCTCGCGACCATCTTCGGTCGTTCAAGCCCCGCGTTGATTCGCCGGGCGGAAAGGTCCCTGTCATGGCATCCCTCGTCAAGGAACTCATCGAAGCGGGCATCCACTTCGGCCAGCGCCGGAGCAATTGGAACCCGAAGATGCGACCGTACATCTTCGCGACCCGGAACCAGATCGACATCATCGACATCAAGGAGACCATCAAGGGTCTCCTGCTCGCCCGGAAGCTCGTCCAGAAGGTCGCTTCCCAGGGCAAGGATGTCGTGTTCGTCGGTACCAAGCGACAGGCGCAGAGCGCCATCGAGAAGTACTGCACCGATGTCAACCAGCCTTACGTCACCGAACGATGGCTGGGCGGAACGCTCACCAACTTCCGGACCATCCGCGAACGGCTCAAGCGACTCGAAGAACTCGATCAGCTGATCGAAAGCGGCGAGATCAAGTCGTACTCCAAGAAGATGGAGTCGCAGTTGATGCGTGAGCAGCGAAAGATCCACCGAAACCTCAACGGCATCCGCAACATGGGCAACCTGCCCGGCGCGATGATCGTGGTCGACGTGAATCGCGAGAAGAACGCGCTCAACGAGGCTCGCAATCTGGGCATCCCCACCATCTGTCTCATCGATACCGATGGCGATCCCAACCTCGCGGACATCCCGATTCCGGGCAACGACGACTCGATGCGTTCGATCGACGTCGTGGTCCGCGAACTCTGTGCCGCCGCGACCGAAGGCAAGCAGCAGGCCGCTCTCGCCGCGGCTGCAAGCCGTGAGGGCGACACCGAGGGCGATGACAACGCACCCCGGCGACGTTCCAGTCGAAGTCAGTTCCGCGCCGATGGCAACGCAGAAAAGGCTCCGGAAGCGGCCGCCGCTCCAGCCGAACCTGCTGCTCCCGCCACCGACGCTCCTGCTGATGCCGGCGCCCCTACCGAGACCTCCGGGGCCTGAAGCCCCGGAACGTCATCACACTTTCCTCAGATCAACGTAAAACGGAACCGACGATGTCCACCACCGACGTCAATGCCAAGGACGTGATGGCCCTCCGCCAGAAGACCGGCCTGGGAATGATGGACTGCAAGAAGGCGCTCATCGAGGCCGGCGGCGACGCCGCAGCCGCCGAAGAGGCCCTGCGCGAGAAGCTCAAGGGCAAGATGGATACCCGGGCCGATCGGGCCGCGGGCGAAGGCTGCATCACCATCGACATCGATGGTGACAAGGCCGTGATCCTTGAGATGCGGGCCGAGACCGACTTCACCGCCCGGAACGATTCGTTCCGCGACATGTCCGCCACCATCGCCAAGGCCGCCCTCACAGGCGCGGACGGCGATATCGAACTGGGTGACGCCGAGCGAAAGCTCCTCGACGACGTCCGGATCACCACCGGCGAGAACCTGTCGATGGCTCGAGGCGTGAAGATGAGCGGTGGAAGCTTCGGCTCCTACCTCCATCACGACTCGAAGCTCGGTGTGCTTCTGCAGTTCGAAGGTGACGTCCCCCAGGATGTCGCCACCGGGATCTGCCAGCACGTGGCGGCCCACATGCCCACGCCCATGGCCGTCGATCAGACCGGCCTGCCGGCCGAACTGGTCGCCCTGAAGATGGGTGAGGCCAAGGCGGAAGCCGAAAACAGCGGCAAGCCCCCGGAGATCGCAGAAAAGATCGCCGAAGGCAAGATCCGAAAGTTCTACGAGGAGGTCACCCTCCTCGGCCAGAAGTTCGTTCGTGACGAGACGAAGCAGATCCGAGAGCTTCTTCCCGCCGGCGCAAGCCTCAAGGCGTTCGTCCGCTATCAGGTCGGCGCCGAGTGATCCAACGGCGGAACCCGATCGGGTTCCACCGATGAAAGCCAGAGAGAGCCCGGTCTTCGGACCGGGCTTTTTCATGCTCCGAACTCAGTCGCGGCCCTGATCTGGAGCCGGCTCGGCGAGGCTGCGAAGATTTCGGCGTTCTTCGGGATTCCCCGGCGGGTGCCAGGCTCCCGCCAGCGAGGAACGCGGCCCGAGCGGTTTCACCTCGACCAACAGTTCACCAACACCCACCGGCAGCAGCAGAGAGTTGGATCGGCTCGACGCCGCACCCTCGCCGCCACCCTCGAGAATCACCGCATCCTCCGACCGAACCACCACTCGGGCGTTGTTGGTTTCGAACAGAAGGGTCGCGGGCGTTGTTTCAGAACGAGCCAGAGGGACTCGGCAGACGTAGGTCCATTCGCCCGCCTGAAGATCGATCCCCTCCAGCCGATTCGTTGGCCCGGGCCGCCCGTCGACGAAGCCGAAGGTACGAGTTCGCCAGGCCCGGTCGGTGGAAGCCGTCGGATCGCCGAGTGACAAGGTGATTCCAAAGTGCCCCCGTTCTCCCGCTTCCGACCCCGGTTCGATGGTGAGCGGATCGAATCTCGGAGGTCCCGGCAGGTTGACGACGAACAGTCGAACCAGCATCGCCGTGATTCCAGTCACCAACGCGAGCAGCAACCAGGGCCGAATCCCCCCTCGCCGAGCCGTACTTCTCGAAATGGCGTGCCGTTTCATGTCCGGATCATAGGATGGTCGCCACCCGTTCAGCCGAGCCATCGGATCACCAGGACGAGCCCCACGGCCACCATCGCCATCCCGGCCAGAGGCCGGAGTCTCGACCAGCTGGTCGAGGGCGATTGAGATCGACGCTGGTCCTCCATCGCGATCCCTCCCACCGCACTGATTCCTCGGCGCAGGGCTGCGACATCATCCGCGTCAAAGCGGTCGGAAACCGTGCGGAGATGGCCCTCCAAGGCGGTTCGAGAACAATCCAGGGCCTTGGCGGCATCTCGATCGGACCAGCCAAGCACCACTCGGAGCACCCAGGCTTCCCGCCCTCGATCTCCGCCGCCGGTCGTCCGGTCCCGATGCTCGAGGATCGCAAGCCGCTCCCCCCGGGGCCCGTCGGCAATCCGACCGGCGATCGCCCGCCCATGCTCTTCCGCCAGTTTCGCCGGCTCGCCGAGGGCGTGGAGCAGGCGAGCGATCCGCCTCGACCTCGCCGATCGCGAGGATCGGGATCGAGCCGAGGAGCCGAAGTTGTCGAACAAACGTCGCATGGAGGATGAATGGTAGAGGTTGGAGAAACCTCACGGCCAGCCCGATAGACTCCGGGGCCGGAAGCAGGCGACTCGACGCAAGGATGCGGAGGCTCCTCGACTTGATGTACCAACCAGTATCCCCCCGATCCATCCGACGCCGCGTCCGAACTCGAAGAGTCGTGCGTGGTCTGCTGCTCGCGTTCGGAACCATCCTGGCGATCCTCGTGGTTCCCGGGCTCGTCCGACCGGAATCCGCCACCGCGGAAACCCCTCGCCCGGTTGCGGTGGACACCCCGCGGCCGGAAGTCGTCCCACGACCGGTTGCCGCCTCTCCCCCCCGGGCCTCCGCGGAGTCCGAAGCCCTCCTCAAGCGACGCATCCAGCGGGCGATGAATGACATCGACTTCGGCAAGGGTGTGATCGCGGTCAGCGTCCGAGCCTGCGATGACGGTTCCGGACCGGGACGAGAACTCGTGGCGATCGAGGCCGATCGCTCCATGGTTCCCGCCAGCAATCTCAAAGTCGTCACCACCGGGGCGGCGCTGCACGAGCTCGGACCGGACTTCCAGTTCGAGACCCGCGTGATTCGAGTGGGCGACGACTACGTGCTGCTGGGCGACGGCGACCCCGCCCTCGGCGATCCGGCGTTCTTCGATCTGCTTCGCTTCCGGGACCGCAATGGCGAACGCCGCGAACTCGACGAAGAGGCGTTGCTCGGATTCTGGGTGGATGCGATCATTCGGGATCATCGACGACGGAACGGCGGAGAATCCGCACCCCTTCCTCCGATCAACATCGTGATCGACGACTCGATCTTCGAGTCCAAGGGTTGGCATGACGGCTGGAATCCAAATGACCGACTGAAGCGTTATGCAGCCGAAGTCGGCGGCCTGAACTTCCACCGAAACACCTTTCACTTCCGTCCGGATGCCTCCGGCGGCGGCACCCCGGACTGGTCCGACATGCGGCCGGCCGCTCCGTGGATTCTCGCGGGCTCGCGAAACCGTTCAACCCGGGTGGGCAAGAACGGCAAGCCGTCAGGCTGGATCAGTCGTACCCCGACCTCGAACAAGCTCACGTTCCGGGGTGGGGTCAAGGGAAGATTCAGCGAGCAGCAGGCTCCACTGGAGCTGACCATCCACGACCCCGGAATGATGCTCGGGAAACTGCTCGCCAATCGCATCGAACAAGCCGGCCTCGAGGTCGCGGCCATCCGACGCGGAAGCGTCGAGAACGCCGAGCAGGCGGCGACGGTCGGACCGGTGATCCGATCTCCCATCGATCGAATCGTCGAGCGGTGCAACGAGCAGAGCCAGAATCTCTACGCCGAGGCCTTGCTGAAGCGAACGGTGCACGAACGTCGCGACGTTCCCGGTCGGTGGTCCGATGCCGACTCCACGATCCAGGAGATCGCCCGCGAGAGACTCGGCCCCGAATCCGCCAGGCTGGTGGAAGGATTGAAGATCGAGGACGGCTCCGGACTTTCCCGCGACAATCGAGTCACCGCCTCGTTCATCACCGCCTGGCTGGATTCCTTCGATGACGATCCGGCCCTGCGAGAGCTCTTCGTGGAGAGTCTTTCCACTGGCGGCGACCCCGACGACGGCACGCTCGGCCGACGCTTCCGCGACCTCCCCAACGGCTGGCGAGTCGACGGCAAGAGCGGCTACATCAGCGGGGTCAGCACGCTCAGTGGCTTCGTGACCGGCCCCGACGGCCGCCGCTGGACCTTCAGCGTGCTCTGCAACGGCGTCGCCGCGAACGTACGAGGCGCGAAGGCGCTGCAGGAACGAGTCGCCCGCGAAATCGCGAATCACGGTCGCGACTCATGAACGATCCGGCAGGATCATCGATGACCGAATTGGAAGGTGATCTCGACCGGGCGGATTCCATCCTCCGCGAATTCTGGGGCCACGATGCGCTGCGTCCCATGCAACGCCAGGCCGTGACCTCGGTGCTCGAGGGTCGTGACACCCTCCTCGTCCTCCCCACGGGTGGCGGCAAGTCGGTGTGCTACCAGCTCCCACCCCTCGTCCGCGAACGACCGGCGATCGTGCTCAGTCCGCTGGTCAGCCTGATGAAGGACCAGGTCGACAGCCTCCGAGCCAGCGGCGTTCCGGCAGCCGCGTTGCATGGCCTGCTCAGCGAAGAAGAAAATCGGCAGGTTCTCCGGGATTTCGTGCACGGGCGGGTCCCGGTGCTCTACCTCGCCCCCGAACGCCTCGCCCTCGGACCGATTCTGGAGATCCTGGCCGACGCGGACCCCTGCCTCATCGCCATCGACGAGGCCCACTGCATCAGCCAGTGGGGGCATGATTTCCGTCCCGACTACCGACGACTCGCGGACATTCGAGCCCAGATGCCGAACGTCCCGATGCTCGCCTGCACCGCGACCGCGACGCCTCGGGTCCGCGACGACATCGTCGATCAGCTCCGACTCGAGGATCCCGCCCGAGTCGTGGGATCGGTCGATCGGCCAAACCTGATCTATCGGGTGAAACCGAGAACCGATGCCATCAGCCAGATCCTCGAAGTGCTCAAGGGCCATCCCGGGGACGCCTCCATCATCTACGTCCAGACGCGAGCCGAAACCGAACGAATCGCCAAACGACTGGTCGACCGAGGCATTCAGGCCGCCTGCTATCACGCCGGCCTGCCCGCGGCGAAGCGGGCATCCGTGCACGAGAAGTTCCAGGCCGATCGCCTCCCGGTGGTGGTCGCCACCGTCGCCTTCGGCATGGGCATCGACCGCAGTGATGTTCGATGCGTGATCCACGCCAACATGCCGAAGTCACTCGAGCACTACCAGCAGGAAGCGGGGCGAGCGGGGCGAGACGGCCTGTCCGCGGAATGCGTACTCCTGCACGCGGCATCGGACGCCGCCAGATGGCAAAGCCTGATCGAACGCTCGGCCGAGGATGCGATCGCGGACGGCGGGGATCCGACCCTGGTCGCCCGAAACACCCGAGCTCAGCTCGATCTTCTGGCAGAGACTTCGGCCTGGTGCCGAGGCCTCGGATGCCGGCACCGAGCCGTGGTCGAATATTTCGGGCATGAATGGAACGGATCGGACGCTGAAGAAGGCGGATGCGGCGCCTGCGACGCCTGCCTCGGGGAAATCGAACGGCTCGAGGATGCCACCACCGTCGCCCGCAAGATCCTCTCCTGCGTGGCTCGCCTCGGCACGCTCGGGCAACAGTTCGGAGCCGGACATCTTGCGGACATCCTGGTTGGTGGCAACACCGAGCGAATCCGCTCGATGGACCACAGCGGACTCTCCACCTTCGGAATCCTGAGCGACCTGACGAAGTCCCAGGTGACCGATCTGATCGGTCAGCTCACCGCCCTGGGCTGCCTCGTGCGGACCGGCGGAGACCGACCGGTCCTGACCCTCGCCACCGACGGTGTCCCGGTGCTCCGGGGAGAGCGGGAAGTCGAACTCGCCAAGCCGGCCCGAGGTCGGGCCTCACGAGTTCAACCGTCGGTCACCGGACGCGACGCCGCGGACTTCTCCGGGGTCGACCGGGAACTCTTCGAAGAACTTCGGGCCCGACGAAGAGAACTCGCGACCGCCAAGGCCAAACCCGCCTACGTCATCGCCACCGATGCCGTGCTTCGGGATCTGGCTCGAATCCGACCCTCGAGCGTCGAGACCATGGCCGGCATCCGCGGTCTCGGCCGACGAAAGTTGAGCGAGTACGGTCCAACGCTGCTGGAAGTGCTGGATGCGTGGGATCGCAACCACGGTGGCGGCCGAGATCGTACGATCTAGCCCGACGCGTCGGACCCGGGACCGTCTTCGTTCGCCGTCGGCGTTTCGATCTCCGCCTTCATCGCAGCGTCATCCTCCGCCTCCGCCAACGCCGCCTCGTCACCGTCCTGATTGACTTCCAGATCGATCTCCCCCATGTCGTCCTGATGAAAGACGATGCGACGCTGTCGCGCCAGTTCGAGCAGGGCGAGGAACAGCCCGATCATCGCGCCGCGAGTACGCCCCTCGAAGGCCTCCCGGAGCCCGATGCGACCTCCATCGCTGCGGCTGAGACGGTCCATCAGATCCTCCTGATGGAGGGTGATCGGCGTGTCGTCGTACTCGACGGCGTGTTCACCCAGCCGGCTGGGATCGATCGCCGCCATGATCCGTTCGAACGCGGCGAAGAGATCTCCTGCGTGGACATCATCCAATTCCAGCGCGGGTGCCTCGGGTGGGTCGTCGTGCTCAGCCTCACCGATGCGAATCCGCACCGGCCAACGCGAAGCGAATGCTTCGCGACGATCTTCGAGGTCACCGGCGGCCGAACGGTATCGCTGATACGCCAGCAGCTGCCGGACAAGATCCTGACGCGGATCCGTGGCTTCCTCGGACTCACCGTCCGCAGCATCGTCCTCATCGCCTTCCTTGCGGGGCGCAAGGGTGCGTGATTTCAACTCGACCAAGGTGGCGGCCAGCACGAGGAACTCGCCCGCAGCGTCGATGTCCAGTGATTCCTCACGATCGAGATGAGCGATCGCATCCAGATACTGGTCGGTCAGTTCGACGATGGGAATGTCGTGAATATCGACTTCCGCCCGCCGAATCAGGTAGAGCAGCAGGTCCAGCGGCCCTTCAAAGGTGCCGAGACGGACCGTGTAGTCATCCTGGAAGGTCATCCGGGCATGATATCGGGGTGCCGCTCCGAGGTCGCGTCCGCCAGGCCGAGAAGTCGATGGCCGGCCGCGAGTACAATCCGGCCATGACGACGGAACCGTCCATCACCTCCACCCACTCCTCAGGCCCGACTTCCGGCGAAGAGGTGGCACTGCTTCGATCCGTGCTCGATGCGGAAAGGGACACCCTGGCCCGGATCTCGGATCGCCTCGGAGACGACGCCGAATCCTGGGATCGTGCCATCAGCCTGGTCGCCGGCTGCGAAGGCCACGTGGTGGTCTCGGGAATGGGAAAATCCGGCCTGGTCGGCGCCAAGATTTCCGCCACCCTGTCCAGCCTTGGTCGACCGTCACACACCCTCCACCCGGCGGAAGCGGTGCACGGTGATCTCGGGCGGGTTCGTCGGGGAGATGTCGCCCTGCTGCTGTCCTACAGCGGCGAGACCGAAGAGATCGTGGCCCTCGCCTCGATCCTGAAGGCGGACAAGGTGCCCTGCATCGGGATCAGTCGAGACGCCACCAGCACCTTGGGCACGCTCTGCCCTGCGCATCTGGCCCTCGGGGAGATCACGGAGGCCTGCGCCCTGAATCTGGCCCCCACCGCCAGTACCACCGCCATGATGGCGATCGGCGATGCGTTGGCGATCGCCGCGTCCCGCCGTCGTGACTTCGATGCGGATGCCTTCCATCGTCATCACCCGGGCGGCATGCTCGGAGCCGGCCTGCGGCCGATCGTCGAACTCCTTCGGTTCCGAGTGGGTGAAAACGTCGCGGTCGTCCGCGATACCGGGGTCGTTCGCGACGCCCTGGCCGCCAGCGGAGACGGCCGTCGTACCGGCGCCATTCTGCTCGTTGATGCCGAAGGACGCCTGAGCGGTATCTTCACAGACGGCGATCTCCGCCGATTGATCAACCATCACGGACCGGAAGGCCTCGACTCACCGGTCGCGGACATCATGACCCGGCAGCCTCGAAGCCTGACCGATGAGAACCTGGTTCGAGATGCCGTCCGACTCGTCCGGGAACGGCGAGTCGATGAAATCCCCGTCGTGGATACCGACGGCCGGCCAGTGGGCATCCTGGACGTTCAGGATCTGGTCGCCATGAAAGTCGTGAGGGACTGACCACATGCAACTCTTCACGGTCGAGGTCGACGGCGACATCCATGTCCTTCGAGCTGAAGGCGGTATCGACAATCGAAATGCCGATCGATTCCTTGAAGAAGTGACGGTGCTGGTCAAAGGCGGCGCCCACCGGATGATCATCGACTGCGGCGAGCTGGAGATCGTTTCCAGCGCGGGACTGTCGGCCCTGCTTCGGGTGCACAGTCGCCTTCGAGAGAAAGGCGGCACCGTGAAAATCGCCGGAGTCCGGGGCGCGGTCGCGCAGGTTCTGCAGATCACAGCACTCAACCGAGTCTTCGATCTGCACGAGGACGTGGGACGAGCCAAGCTGTCCTTCCGCGACCGGGAAGACTGAATTCCCAACGTCCGCCTCCCGACCCGGACGTGAAACCCAAAAAAACTTCGCGCCACCTCGACCACCAGTGGTTGTGGTCCGCGCGGGTGCACCCCCTGCATCGTGCCACAACCGGGGCTCCTAGTCCCATAAGAAACCCCGATCATCGTGCAAGGCGAGATTATCGGTTTGACCTCGGTCACCCGTCGTTCCGACAACCTTGGCGTCGACGGTTGCATTCCGTACCGACACGGAACACCGACGACGCCTCTCCCCTCCCCGAAGTCGAACCCTGGAGCCTCGCCATGCCCGCCAAGGACCACCTCATCAAGTCCATCCGCGAGTACAACCACACCGCCGGCCGCGATTGGCTCAATCAGTTCGATACGGCCAGCCTCCAGCGATACCTGGACCACCTGCTGCATGGCAGCGAGCCCAGAGGCGGCAGCAGCCGTTGGAGTCGTCCCGGTGACAGTCCGGCCCTGATCGCCCGCACGGCGAGCTGAGGAAGGCTCCACCGCAGTCCAGAGAGAAGGAACGAGACGCCCCCCGCGACCAACCGGTCGCGGGGGGCGTTTCGCATCCGGAGATGGAATCATGCTTCAGTCGCCACGTTTTCCGTCGGCGAGCAGTGTGTCCAGTTTCTTCCGCAGCAGTCGCACCCGAAGGAGGCTCTTCACCCGGGTGAGAAGTTCGAGCTTGTTCACCGGCTTGGAAAGAAAATCATCGGTACCGCTCTCGACCGCCCGCTCGTAATCGGGGACCTCGTTGAGTGCGGTGACCATGATGACCGCGATGTCCCGGGTCGAAGGATCGGACTTGATCTTCTGGCAGACTTCGAAGCCCGACATCCTCGGCATCATGACATCGAGCAACACGAGATCCGGTTGTTCCGCTTCGATGGCTTTCATGGCCTCGATGCCGTCGGTCGCGGTGACGGTTCGACAACCGATGCCATCGAGATAGGCGAGGATGAGTTCCAGATTCTGCTGGTTGTCATCGACCAGCAGCACCAGAGCCTCGGGAAGCGAAGCATCAACGTCCAAGGAGTCTTCGGCGAGTTCAGGAGGGGTGTCGCTCATGGGGACGATGGTACCGCGGTCAGGAGACGTCGTCGCCCTCGCCGCCCCGTTCTCCTCCTTCAAAGAGATCCAAAAGGTCTTCTCGCAGGCGTTCTTCCGCCCCGGGGCCGAATCCGACCTTGACCGAGACCACCCGTCCATCGGCATCCACGATCACCGTGGTCGGGAGCCCCTGAACCCCGTAGGCCCCGGCAATCCGACCATCGAGATCCAGAGCCACCCGAAGTCCATCGAGATCCAGCTTGGATTCCGTCAAGAACTCGCGGATCCGCCGCCGCCGGGGCTCCAGCGTGCGGGTCTGCTCGCTGGTGTTGACCGCGATGACCTCGAGCGGAATACCTTTGTCCTCGGCCCACAGGCCCAACTCCGCCAGCCTTGGCAGTGCTGCCCGGCAGGGTCCACACCAGGTGGCCCAGAAATCAAGTACCACCACACGTCCCCGCAGGCCCTCAAGGACGATCTTCTCCTCCTCGAGGCCGTGAAGGTCGAAGGTGGGTGCGGTCCGACCCGGCTGCAGCCCCCCCTCGCCGGCACCTCCACCTCGAGGCGGTTCTCGTCGAACCAACGCGCTGACCATGTCCACTTGTTCCCGGCCCTGCGTCGGCAGGTCGAGGGCTTTTTTCGGATCCGCGACGGGCTCGAACTTCCAGGTGTAACGGAAGATCAGTTCCGTACCCTCTTCCACGAAACGACCCCCGTGAATCGTGACCTCGGCTTCAACCGGCAGGCCGGTCTTTTCGTCGACGTCGATCCACATGTCCTCGATGTCGCTGCTCAGTTCGATTCGACGCCGGGCGGAGATCTTCCCCTTCTCGTCGGCCGGTCGCGAAGCAAGCCCCGTCGGCTGCAGCCAGGGGGCCCGAGTGTTCATCTGCATCGCACAGTCTTCGGGCTCCACCTCTCCGATCGCCAACGCGAGGCCGGGCCAGGGAAGATCGCGGAACTGCGAGAACAAGGCGTAGTAGGGCGACCCCTTGTCGTCCTGATCGATCACGAGATCGTCACGCGACTCATGAATGGCCTGCAGCCGTCCATTGGCGAGTCGAATATCGAAGCCGTCGAAGGATGTTCGCAGTCCCTGTTCGGGGATCAGGGTCCAACGAAGTCGCCGCGGTGGCGCCGCTTCCTCGAGTTCACCTTGACGGGTGGTGACCACGACCTCCTCGACCGCCATCCGAGGCGCGGACCGGACGGCCTGCACCAATTTGGCCAGCGCGTCGCTCGACTCGGGATTCGCCTCCCGCATCTGGGCGTTCGCAAACGACGCGGTACCTGCCATCACCATCGCCAGAACCAGGAGAAGCCGGACGGGGGGACCGGGGAATTGATTCATGCACAGGCTCCTCTTCGAAAGGCGATCACCAGTCTGGTTCACCGGCCCGTGGGGCGGCTTCCCTCGAATCATAGGGCCCTGATCGGTCTCGACCCCCTTCGACGGCAGTCCAATGAAAAAACCGCCGCCCCAGGCAGGGCGGCGGTGATTCGATCATCTGGAATCTCGATGGCGAGAATTCAGCCCTTGCCGGCCACGAGACCGGTCAGGAGCTTCTTCATGAGCTCGAGATGCTTTTCGACTCCGGCCTTGTCCTGGGGATTGAAGTTCAGCCCCACCTCGACCTCCGCGACCGTTCCGTCCGGAGCGATGATCACGGTCAGGGGGATCGATGACGCTCCGTAGGCGAGGGCCGCGACGTTCTGAGTATCCAGGAGACACGGGAAGACGAACTTCTGTGCGTCCCAGTAGCCGCTTGCCTTCTCCTTGGTCTCGCCCACGTTCACGGCGAACATCTTGATCGAGTCGCCCTGCGACTTCGCCCAGATCGCCAACTCGTTCATCGCCGGCATCGCGGCCCGGCAGGGACCGCACCAGGTGGCCCAGAAGTCGAGCAACACGACCTTCCCCGCGAGCGAGGCCAGCGAGACCTTCTCACCACTCAGGGTCATCAGATCGAAGTTCGGCGCGACCTGGCCGACCTTGAGCCCACCCTGGGGGAGTCCCGGCTGCTCGGGAAGCAGCGAGTTCACGTCATCCACCTTGGTCTTGCCTTCGGTGACGAAGGCGATGTCCTTGGGAAGACTCTTCATGACTTTGGAATCAATGACCAGCTGAAGACCCATCTTCATCTCCGCCGGCATCCCGGGGGGAATCAGCTCGAGGTCCATGCGGGCCACGAGACCGTTCTTCGCGTTCAAGGTGACCACGCCGGAACCACCATCTCCCTTGATGAGAATCTGGCTCATGGACCCCGTGGTACGAAAGCCCTTGAGGCTGACGTTCTGCATCGAACCGAGCGAGAGCAGGGCCGGAATCTCTTCGATCTTGAGTTCCGCCTCACCGAGCCGGAACGGAACCGCCGGATCGGGAAGTCCGCCACCCTCGGTGAGGTCGGTGATCGCCGCGATCACCTGGCCGTTTTCGACCGTTCCGCTCATGTAACGGTCCGGGGAGACCGTGGGCATCGACATGAAGATGTCGTTTCCAATCCCGGTGATGTCGATCTGACCGACCACCTCGATCTGGAATCGATCCATCTGATAGGCGGAGACGACCTTCATGGTCTGCTTGCCATTCGGAGCGATGACCGAGATCTCGATCGACTCCGTCATCGCCGGTGCGGCCCGGTAGGCCTGGCGGGTCTTCTCCAGGGCGAGGAGTCCGTTCTTGATCGCTTCGGGGGACTGATCCGCCGCGGTGAAGTCGGAGACGGAACCAGGAGCGACCACAGCCTTCGCCGTTTCCTTGCCGGCCTGAGCGAGGGCGGTGGAACTCGAGAACACAAGGAGGCTCGTCGCGAGCACGGTACGGAAGATACGCATCGATTGATTTCCAACTGGGTTCGACGGATTCATGATGGAACGAGACATGGTACTCCCCCAAAGCGCCACGGGTTTCATTCGCGGGAAGAACGTTCTTTCATGCCTGGAATCACGGCCGAGAGGCTTTCGGCCGTCTCGCGAATCTCCGAATTCGGATCGATCCGGCAATCGTCCAACAGGGTCTTCAGGGGATCGAGTACGAAGTTTCGGCCCTCCAATCGAGGATGGGGCACCTCGATTCCCGATTCGGCGATGCACACGCCTTCGAGCACCAGGAGGTCCAGATCGAGGGTTCTGGGATCGCAACCTCCACGTCGCCGACGACCCATCGACGTCTCGATCGCCAGCAGCCGAGCCAGCAGCGACCTCGGCCCGAGGATGGTCCGACCGATGGCCACGGTGTTCAGATAGATCGGATGTTCACCAGCGATCCCCTCCGGGAGCACCGGCTCGGTCAGGATCCGCGGTCCGGAACGGCACCACCGCACCCCGGGGGTTCCGGCCAGCAATTCCAGACCTCGATCGATCTGACCGGCCCGATCCCCGAGATTCGACCCGATACCGATGGCGAACCCGCTTGCACTCATCCTTCCGCGTCCGTGCGGCTGGAGGTCTCCTCCCACAGCAACGGTGCGACGATCCCCTGCAGACGGAACCGCAACAACTGCATCGCCGCGAGCATCGTCCGTCGGCGAACCACCTGCCGATCGCCCGGCAATTGGAACCGGCGGGCCTCCACCCCCGATGAATCCGCGATGCCGATCCATACGGTGCCCACCGGTTTTTCCCGCGACCCCCCCCCGGGCCCGGCGATCCCGGTGGTGCTGACCGCGATCGACGCCCCGGTTCTGGCGCGGGTTCCTTCGGCCATCGCCTTTGCCACCGTTTCGCTCACCGCGCCATCACGTTCGATCGTCTCCGCCTCGACCCCGAGGTCCCGGATCTTGCGGAGATTCGAATAGGTCACGTATCCACCGAGGTACCAGTCGCTCGATCCGGACACCGCGGTGATCGCCGCACCGAGCCCCCCACCGGTGCAACTCTCGGCCGTCGCGAGCGTCGCCTGGCAAGCAACCAGATCCCGCCCGAGTGCCGACTCGAGGGATACCGGATCACGTCCGAAGACGTAGGGGCCCCACGCCTGTTCGACGTCCGTCGCCAACGCCTCGACCGTGGCGGCATCGCCGGCGTTCCGTCCCCGGATTCGTGCCGCGAGAATCGAGTCCGACACCGTGGTGGCGACCGGCAGTTCGACCTTGCGATCCATCAGGGATTGAATTCTGGCCGCGGCATCCGATTCGCCGATCCCGTGGGCTCGGACCACGATGGCCGGACGGGGACGCGCGGAAGGCAGGATCCGCCGCAGGGTGAGGTCCAGCATCGGGTTCATCTCACGCGGGGGGCCGGGCAGCAGCATCACCACCACGCCGTTCCGTTCCCAAAGCACACCAGGAGCCGTTCCATTCGGATTCTCGAGGCAGGAGCCGGATTCCGGCCGAAGGGCCTGCCGTCGATTGGTCGGCGGCATGGGGCGAGCCCTCCCCGCGAACCACGCTTCGACCGTTCGCACGGCTTCCTCATCCTCCACCAGCGGCTCGTCGACCGCCGCAGCGAGTGCTTCCCGGGTCACGTCATCGAGGGTCGGTCCCAACCCTCCGGTGACGATGACCAGCGAACTGTGGGTCATGGCATCGCGGATCGCCGTCTCGATCCGGCCGACGTCATCGCCCACCACCTGGTGTGAAATCACCCGCCGACCATGATCCGCGAGGGCCGCGGCGATCGTCCGGCCGTGCGTGTCCAGAGACTCTCCGGCCAGGAGCTCATCACCGACCGAGATCGAGGACGCCGGCTGATCGCCCATTTCAGCCATGGCTCGAAGCTCCCGGATCCGCGATGGTGAAGACGCCCAGAGCATCAGTCGGCCGCGCCGACTCCCGTCCACTGCCATGTACGAAGATGGCCGTGTCCCCAGCCGCCACCATTCCCGCCTCGATCATCCGCCGTCCGGCCTGCACGAGAAACGCCTGGCGTTCCCCGGGCATGGTCGAAGCCGGCTCCACCAGCAAAGGGTGCACACCTCGGAGCAATCGCATTCGCCGTGCGACCAGGACCTTGTCCGTGAAGACCACCAACGGCACCCGAAGATCACCTCGACTGAGAATCCGGGCGGTGTGCGTGCCTTCGGCCCAGGCCGCAACCGCTCGAATCGGGAGTTCCACCGCGATGCGATGGACGCCACCGGCGATCGCCGAAAGCCATGGATCCTCGAGGGGCGGCGTCGGCCGCGAACCCAGGTCTTCGACCGCCACTTCATGATGCCAGGCTTCGGTCCGGCGGGCGATGCGACGAAGCGTCTCGACCGCCAGGGTCGGATGTCGACCGATCGCGGTTTCGCCGCTGAGCATCAGGGCGTCGGCTCCATCGAGGACCGCGTTCGCCACGTCGGTGGCTTCCGCTCGGGTCGGGCTCGCCTGTTCGATCATGCTCTGCAACATCTGGGTCGCGACGATCACCGGCCGACCGGCCTTGATCGACGCGGCGACGATCCGCTTTTGAGCGACCGGGACTTCAGCGATGTCCAGTTCGACTCCCAGATCACCCCGGGCGACCAGAACCGCATCGCTGGCTTCGATCACATCCTCCAACGCCGTGATGGCCGCCGGCCGTTCGATCTTGGAGACGAGGCCGGGCATCGAGGCATCGGAATCCGTGGCGAGCAGCGCCTCCCGCAGACGTCGCAGGTCGTCGCCATCTCGAACGAAACTCACCGCGAGAAGATCCACCCCGGCCTGGCACATCGCCCTGGCGAATTCAAGGTCTCGGGGGGTGACCGCCGGAAGGTCCGGATCACTGTCGGGAACATTCACCCCGACCCGCGTGCGAATCGTGCCGCCGGACGTCACCGTGCAACGGACTCGAGGTCCACCACTTTCCGTACCTCCGATCTCCACCGCCAGCAATCGGACGTTCCCATCGTCCAGAAGCACGCGATGCCCGACGGAGATCGCCGGAAGCACGTCGTCGACGTCGATCCCGATCACGATCTCATCGCTTCGATGGATCGCATCCCGCTCGACCAGATCGACGATGGCGCCCTCGGCGAGTTCGAAAGACGTGGCCCTTGCGACCCGGATCTTCGGACCGGGGAGGTCGGCCATCACGGCGATCGGAACTCCGACCGCCGTCTCCAGGCGGCGAATCTCGCTCACCGTCTCCAGATGTTCGTCGAGCACCCCGTGGCTCAGGTTCAGACGCAGCACGCCTGCCCCCGCCTCGATGATCCGGCGGAGCACCACCGGATCCCGACTGGTCGGCCCAACCGTGGCGACCACTTGGGTTCGCGTGGGCGGAGCGGAGCTCACGGAGACGTCCCCTTGAATTCGGCCTCGATCGATCCGTCGGAGATCGCCGCATAGTGGGCTCCCGCCTGACGGCGAACGATTCGCCGGAGGATCTCTGCCGGATCGGCATCCGAATGCCAGAGTCCGGCGTCATCGAAACCGCCCCGGAGCCAGCCAGCCTTGATCCCCGCCAGGGCGGCGGGATCCCCCAGATCGAGCGGCTCGCCATCGGGCCCGGGGACGGTCGGCATCGCATCGAACGCCTCGAGCATCGCCTTGAGTTCAGGGTCGCTGACGTCGGCGGCGACCACCAGTGGTCCTTGGTCGTCGGGATACCCCGGATGCTCGGTGATCGTCATCCAGGCCTCGCGCAGCGCTTCGGGCTGATCCAACGCAAGCCCCCGGAAGAGCGGGGAGATGAAGGAACGCATCGCCCGGTTGGGGATCTCGACCGGAGTCGCGATCTCCCAGGGATTCACCTTGTCCACGAATCGATCGAAGTAGTCGCGATAGATATCCCGTCGGACCGGAAGTCGCCGGAGTTCGAATTGCCGAGGTCCGAGTTCCTCGGTCGCCACCGGGAACTGCCAGAGTGCCTGCCCGTCGACGCTGAGTACGAATTCGATGAATCGGCGGGCCAGTTCCGGATCGTTCGCACCGGTGAGCATGCCGATCGGATCAGGATCGATGACCGTCTCGCCCGGGGGACTCACGTATCCGATGCGGCCGATGGCGTCGGGGCCTTCAAGACCGGCACGAATCGCCGCGTCCCGGGTTCGTTGCGCCTCGTAGCGACCGTAGAAGTCGATGCAGATCGCGGCCGCGGCTTCGCCGGACGCCACGTCCAGCGGCCCCTTGGTGCTGCTGCCGGCGAAACTCCGAGCATTCGCGGCGAGTCGTCGGAGAATCCGCCAGCCGTCCGTCCAACCCCGCCGCTGCAGGATCGCGTCGAACGCGGTGGTGACCGAGCCGCTCATCCCGGGATCGACCATCGTCAGCCAGGAGCGATATGCAGGATTGGCAAGGTCCTGCCAGGTCTTCGGTTCCTCCACCTCGAGCTGCCGGATCAGGTCTCGATTGAACACGATCCCGAAGCTTGACAAGGCGGTCCCGAACCAGCGGTGGTCCTGATCGAAGAGTCGATCACCGGCGATCTGCCCGTCGCCGTAGACCGAGGCCAGATAGTCGTCACCCAGCTCCATCGGCTCGAGCACGCGGGTGGTGCGTTCCACCCCGTCGACCGTCGCCGAAATGGGCTTGGAAAGTTCGGTGAATTCGTAGGAACCGCCTCCCCACATCAGATCGGCGTTACCGCCGGCCTTGATTCCGTCCTCGAGCGCCGCGGTGTATTCCGAGACGAGAAGTTTCCGAATCTCGCTGGTGCCTCCCGGCGTGCTCCACACCACCGAAACCGGTTCCTGATATTTCGCCAGTGACCACGCCTCGAAGGCTCGGGCGAATTCATCTCGAATCTGCTCGTTGTGCGGGGTGACGATCACCAGACGACGAGCGTCCGGATCGGGCTGCTCGCCTCGCCGCTCGAAGGTGAATGGAGCAGCCAGCAGAAGCAGCAGAAAAAGAATGGGAAGATATTTCATCATCAGACCAATCGCTCCCCGACCACCGCCGCGATGTCGGACACGAAGTCCTCCGCCGCGGTGGCCACCGTTCCAGTCCAGTTCCGATCATCGCCGGAGCCGTACCACGCTTGAATGATGGATCGACTCGCGGTCACCAGCACGCCGCCACCCTCGACATCCATCGCCGCTTGAACACCTTCCGGCCCGCCGCCCTGCGCCCCGTAGCCGGGCAGCAGAAACGGTGTCCGGGGCATGACGTTCCGGAGCGCCGCCGCGGCCTCGGGCTTGGTCGCACCGACCACCGCGCCGACCGAAGCGGTCGAACCCGGGGCCGGATCACCTCCGAGCCTGGCAACCATGCCACCCACGAGGGAGGCGACCGTGCCGTCTCCACAGGCCGGAGACTGAATCTCGTCTCCGGATGGATTGGAAGTACGAACCAGCACGAACACGCCGAGACCACGTTCCAGAAAGGGAAGAATCCCGTCTTCTCCGAGGTACCCATTGAGGGTCACCCACTGGCAGCCCGTGTCCGCGGTGGAGACCGCGTAGTGCCTGGCTGAAACCCCGATGTCCCCGCGTTTGGCATCGAGAATGGTTTCAAACCCGGCATCAACCGCGGCTCGAACCACTCGCTCCAGGGCCGCCACCCCCGCATGGCCGTAGCGTTCAAAGCAGGCCGACTGGACCTTGACGCACGGCACCACACCAGCCACGGCGTCGAGGACTCCGCGAGAGAAGGACTCGATTCCGGAAACCGGATCGGTGTCTTGCAGGCTCGTGGGCAGGCGATCGGCCACCGGGTCGAGCCCCACACAGACGGGTGCGGTCGCCGCCTTGAGTCGCTCGGCCAGCCTGGCCCCTGGCAGGTACGGATCATGGTTCATGGTTCGCAGTGTACGGAGGTCGGGACCGGATCAGCCACGCGACCTCCGAGATCGGTAGCATCAGGGCGATGGATGACCAGCCACCCCGCCATCTGCACCTCGAACGCGACCGCGGCCTTGACGTCGAATGGACCGATGGACGCCGGATCCACTATCCGATCGCCTGGTTGCGCCGCATGAGCCCCTCCGCGGACGCGCGGGAACTCCGCAAGGAGATGGACGCCAATCCCCTGACCGTCCTTCCGGCCTCGGCCGCCTCGGGCCCTCTGACCGCCACCGCGATCGAGCCGGTCGGCAATTACGCCATCCGAATCCGTTTCAGCGATGGCCACAGCTCCGGCATCTACTCGTGGCAGTACCTCCGAGAGATCGAGCCGGGGCGGAATCAGGAGCCCGGTTCCGACGAGGCCACGGAATGATCCAGACCGAATTCAAGGCCGCGGCCCTTCCCGCATCGAGTTTCGTTGCCACCGGCATCGAGCCCGGGCCGGAAGCGTTCACCGCCACGATTCGAGTCGGAGACGATGGGATCAGCCGCGGCGTTCCTCATGTGAACAACGCCGAGTACGTCCGGTGGATCGATCGAATCGCGGAACTTGCCACCGACGCGGCGGGCTTCACTCGCCCGCGAATGCTCGCCAGCGATCGAATGTGGTTCGTGGCCCGGCATGAGATCGACTACCGGGGTGAAGCATTCAGCGGTGACGAATTGCTGGTGGCCACCTGGCTCGATACCTGGACTCGCACCACGGTGCGGCGAAACACCGCGATCATGAGATCCGCCGACCAACGGCTCATCTGCTTCGCGGCGACCCGCTGGGCTTTCGTGAATCTGACCTCCCGACGGCCGGCCCGGATCCCACCAGAAATGCGAGCGGCGTTCCCGGTCCGTGATTCCGCCGGGGATTCCGCCGGGGATTCCGCCGGGGATTCCCTGGGGGAGCAACCCTCTTGACCGTCCGAGTCGCCATGTTTCTCGACCGCGAGCGACGCCGCGAGGAGAAGGTCGCCTTTTCTCGACTTGCGGTCGGACTCGCCGCGGACGGGGTTCGGCCGACGCTGGTGCTGGCGCCGCTCACAGATGAGGATTCGAGCGAATCACCGGAGACGATCGAAGGACCGATCCCGACCATGCAGGCCCCGATGGACCTGCCATTCTGGATTCGGCGACGACTCGCCGCCGCGGTCCTGGATCGAATCGAAGAAACCGGTTTCGGACACCCCGATGTGATCGTCGCCTGCGGCCGCGGGAGTTTCGCATTGGCCGCCACCGCGGCAGAGCAGCTCCAGATTCCGTTGGTCGCCGAGGTTCGTGATCGGCGGGAAGTCGACGCAGCGATTCGGATTCCATCACTCACGGTGATCGCGGCGACCGAACAACTTCGGGTGCGAGCCGCCCGCAGGATCGGCGATGATCGAACCACCAGCCTGCCGATCCCCGTGCCACGCATCCGCCCGCCCCATGATCGAGACCGCGGCCTGCTCGTCGCCCTCGGCCCCGTGGGTGACCTGAACGCCTGGAAAGCCATGATCGACGGCCTCGCCGGCCCGGGAGGCACCCTTCCTGAAATGCAACATCTCGCGCTGGGAATCGGCCTGGGCCAGAAGGACGCCATCATCTGGCGTCGATTGCGAGGAACACCCATGGCGGACCGAATGAGTTCCTTCGATCACACGGACCACATGCGTCCCCTGCTGTCGGGTGCCGACGTGATTCTCGCCCCCGATCGTGATCGAGCGATTCGCAGCATCGAGCTTCAGGCCAGAATCAGCGGCGGTGTGGTCATCGGCGCCAATGATCGCCTTCGTGATGACCGCAGCGAAGCCTCGGGAGATCGACTGCTCACCCCGACCGAGTCTCGACAATCCGGCGTCTGGCGAGAGGCGACCCGACAGGCACTGCTCCATGCCCCCTCCCTGGCTTCGGCCACGCACGCTCGCGACTCGCTGGTCTCGAAAGTCGCGCCTCGGTGGGCGGCGGTTCTGGAAACGATCGTGCATGGCGATGCGACACCGATCGGCCATTCCTGATTGAGGCCCTAGAAACGCCGATAACTCGATGCGTGCCCGCGGCCCCCGAATTTTCTGCTTGAAAACCACGCCGTGGACGAACCGTCGAGCCCAACCACGACTACTAGAGGGGTCGACGGGAACTCGACGGGAAACAAGTGCGAATCGTTTCTTGAAATCTCTCTCCTTCTCCGCTCCGCCGCGTCGGCCTCGCCGATGCGGCGGTGCCGGTTTTGCGAGTGTCGGTTTCCCGTGAAAGCGGGCACAATGCGACGACCCGAACGCTGGAGCCCCCCCCATGAGTCGCCCCCGCCCTTCCAACCCGTACCGCTTTCAGGCCGCCACCCTTCTGCTCACGCTCGGCCTTCCAAACCTGATGCCGGCCACGGCCCAGAACCCCCCAGTGCCTGATGAACGGACCAAGGTCCTCGAGCGAGGCCGGTTCGAGGTCGATTCCGAGGGCAGGGCGATCAACGGCCAGGTCGTGTCCGCGGCACCGACCACCGATCGCACGATCATCGGAATCCTCCCGGACCGCACCACCGGTGAGGACTGGGGCCTGCCTCACCTCGCCCGGGCGATCTCGGATCTCGATCTTCTGAAACCCGATGCGGTCTTCTGCGTCGGTGATCTGGTGCAGGGATACACCCGGGACCCCGCGACCTGGGAAGCGGAGGTCGATGACTATCTGTCGCTCGTCAATCGGCTCGACGCCGAGTTCTGGCCGACCGCCGGAAATCACGACGTGATTTCGGGAGCCCGCGATTCGAACGACCAGCGATTCATGGATCGATACCGAAGTCGATTCGGTCCTCTCCACTACGCGGTGACGCTGGAGCACGGCACCGTCGTGGTGTTGTTCAGCGACGAAAACCTGGACGGCGGCGAGGTCGACATCTCCGACCGACAGGTCAACTGGTTGGAGCAGGTCCTTGGTGCCGCCCCCACGGATCGACCGATCGTCCTTCTGATGCACCGCCCGCTCTGGCGATACAAGGACGTGCGATGGGATGAGCGGGTCCATCCCATGCTGGTCGACAACGGAGTCGACGCGGTGATTGCCGGGCATTTCCACGCCCTGCATCGAGACGACGACCAGGACGGAATCGAATATCACCTGCTCGGCGTCTGCGGCGGCGCCATCGATCAGCATCCGCTCACCGGCCAGTTCAACCACCTGACGCTTCTTGATCTGGGTCCGGGGGACGACATTCACATTCGACATCTTCCCGCCGGCGTGATGCTTCCAGACGATTTCGTCGTGCGGGAAGATCAGGACCGGGCCTACCGCCTCAAGTCCGGCGGCACGGCGAGAATCACGGGAACACTTCCCGACCCCTGGCGAGGCGCGGTCGACGCCACCGTGTCACTCGAGGTCCGCAATCCACTCGACCGGCCGATTCGAGTGACCGTCGAACCGGCCACCGCCCCCGAGCCCTGGCTGGTGGAAGGCCACGCCTTCGTGGCGAGGACGGAGTACGACATCGCCAATCCGGCGACCACCGATCTGGACGGTCCCTTTCAACTCACGCCCGTGGAGTCGATGCTCATCGAAGCCAACGCCTCCCGTTCCATCCCCCTGCACTTCGTCGCGTCCGCCACGAAGACACCCCCGCCCCCGCCCGAAGTCCGGGTGACGCTTCACTTCGAGGATTCCCAGAAGCGCATGGTTCCCATCGTGCTTCCACGTCGGGTCTCGGTGAGTCGCGAAGATCCCGACGCCACCGACGGTTTTCCAGACTGGCCCATCGCCGCCTGGTCGCATTCGGTCTACGAGGAACGGGAGGCACTCGGTTCGATGACCACCCGGTCCATCGACGTCGATGGCCGACCGCGGCTCGAAGTCGAGTTGATGCTGTTCGACGATCTGCTGGTCGACGACGGCGCCTCGGAGGCGTCGACCATCAAATCCAGACGGAACCCGGCCGGAGATCTGTTCGTACTCACGATTCAGACCGAGGCCGGGCGACGGACTTTCCTGTGTGAACCCCCCGACGCGGCCCGACCCGGCGACGACGAAGCGTCCACCACGCTGGTCGAAATCGATTCCAAGGGCGGCGTGATCGCCCGGTCGCCCCGGGCCGCCCGGTGGCGAACCAGCGGCCCGACGGAATCACCGACTCATCGGCTTCAAATCGTCGTTCCGGACCTTGATCCCGCGGCCGCCACGGGTATCCAGTTGGAAACCGCCGACAATGACCGCTCGTACCACACACAGTGGCGTTCCCTCGCCCCCCGGGGGGATCTTCTGAAACTCGGAGGCGGGGCGCCTTGACGGCCACGGACCTGATCGGGTCTCATACGTAGCTGTTCCGAGCCAACTCGGCCGGAATCTCATTCGAAACGATCCGCGCCAACCAGGCGCCAACTCTCGCAGGGAATGCACTCATGAAGACCATCGCCCGCTGCAGCTCGCTCCTTTTCGTCTCCGGCCTCGTCATCGGCTTCGGCGGCCTCGCCGGCTGCGAGAGCGAAGAAGTCATTGAAGTCACGCCTCGCAAGGTGAACCCCGACGCCCCCAAGGTCGACCCCAACGCCATGCCCGGCCAGGGCAATGGTCTCGAGCAGCAGGGCGGCTGATCGCCGACTTGCGATGAACCTGAGAACGCGGCGTGATCGTTCAACGATCACGCCGCGTTCACTTTTGCCCGCCTTGCTCAGTGACCCTGAAGCAGTTCCACGATGGCCGCGAGGCCTTCCTCGAGAATCGCCTCGTCCACGGCGAAACTCAGCCGCACATGGGTGTCACGAGACGAGAAGACCCCACCGGCGACCAGGAGCACCCGTCGCTCGACCGCTCGTTCGACGAACGTGGCGCCATCGATCCCGAGCTCCGAGGGAACTTCAAAGAAGGCGTAGAACGCGCCCCCCGGCGTGTTGACCCGGGTGTGGGGAGACAAGGCTTCCACCACCCGATCACGACGGCGGATGTAGCCCGCGATCTGTTCGGAGTTGTCGTGATCGAACGCGGGGATCACCCCGAGTTGCAAGGGGGTCGGGGCGCACACGAAGGTGAACTGCTGCAGCTTCTTCATCTGGTCGATCAACCAGTTGGGACCGGCGGCGTAACCGAGCCGCCAGCCCGTGCAGCCGTAGGTCTTCCCGAACCCACGAATCAAGAGCGTGCGGTGATCGAACCGTCCGGGTGACGGGCAGGTCCCATCGGCCCGCGCAGCTCCCGGGAAGACGAACTCGTCGTAGATCTCGTCGCTCACCAACTGCACGCCTCGTTCTCGACAGAGCCTGGCCACGGCTTCCACTTCATCATCATCCAGCACCACCCCGGTGGGGTTGCCCGGACTGTTCAGCAGAACGAATTTCGTCCGATCCGTGATCAGGGGTTCGATGCGAGCCGCGGTCATCCGGAAGTCCGGATAGGTGTCGCACCCGACCATCCGCCCCCCGGTCAGGGGTCCGAGCTGCGGGTAGATGACGAACCAGGGATCAGGGATGATCGCCTCGTCACCTTCGTCCAGCAACGCCAGTGAAGACAAGAGCAATGCCCCACTGGTTCCGCTGGTCACCACCACGCCGATCTCGGGATCGTCGGCATCCCATCCCAGTTCATGATGGAGGTGATTGCGAATCGCGACGTTGAGATCATCGATCCCGCCGGAGAGCGAATACCCGTTCCGGTCCTCGCGGATCGCCGCGATCGCGGCTTCCTTCATCACCTCGGGAACCGGGTAGTGGGGTTGCCCGATCGAAAGATTGATCGGATTCTCGAGTCGAGCACCAAGCTCGAACGCGCGGCGGATGCCGGAAGCGTCCATGTCCAGGACTCTTCGGCTCAGAAGTCGCTCGAGGGTCTCGGTGCTTGGGTTCAAGGCTCACGCTTTCAGTGGGAGGACATTCCACCACGGGAACGAACGACCCCGCGGCAAGCCGCGGGGCCATGTTGTCGATTGGATCGTATGGAGCGGGACGCGAGCGTCCCACCTCGAGCGTCTCCGCGGCGAAGGTCCGCCTCGAACCGCTACTCCTTGGTTTCTTCGCCCGGACCCTTGGTCGGCTTCTTCTTGCCGGCCTGGACCTTGATGCTCCGGACCTTGGGAATGCCGAGGGGTGAGGTTTCACCCGACACGAACGATTCCTTGTCCGTGAGCTGGGTGATTCGCTCGGCCCGGGTCAACACGTTGCGGTGCTGGTTCAGGGCGCCGGACTTGGTCTTCAGGCTGCTGTGCAGGCTCATGGCGGGGATCTCAGTCAGAAGGAAACTTGGATGTAATCCGAGAAGGGCGTCGGGTCGGACTTCAGGAACGGATCATCGGCGAGACGCCGTGAGAGTTCACTGATTCGGCGTTTCCAGGCCGCCTTTTCCGATGAGGACTGAGGCAACCGGAAACCCGGTAGAAGCATGACGCTTCCGGATTTCACTCGAGATCCTCTAGTTTGACGTTCCACCACAATGGCGTCAAGTCCCAGATCCTCTCCGGCGGCCCGAATCTCGGCCGCCACGTGCAGGGCATTCTTCAGAGGGATCCCGCCGATGATCTGGTTATAGGCGTAGCCCCGCTCTCGACATTCGATCTGAAGGTTCCGATTGCGATCCAACGCCCGGGCCCCCTCGGGCATCGCGGGGAGCCCTGAGGTGACATTTTCTGGCGTCGAAACAGGGTTTGAGGGCTTTCGAGGCGGGTCGAAATCAAGATCTGCCCGACCCGCAATCCGGCCGGGCCCCTCCACTTCTCGCAACATTCCAGCTTCTTCTCGGGCGATCTCTCGGGCATTTTCAACCACTCCGGCTTCTGCTCGGCCGGCTTCCCGCCCATGCTCGGACCCCAGAAAATAAGCGCCAATCACCAGCCCCACCATCAGGACAATGGCCGTCCAGATGTAACCCACCGGGAAACGAACGGCCGAGCCCGGCGTGAGGAGGGCTGAATTTCCCGGCCGTTCATCGCTGGTACGAGTGGCGCCTCGGGACGGCGCGGACCGCTTGGAGGCGGCCGACTGCGACATCACTTCATAGAGCGTGGGCCCCGATCGTCTCGGCATGTCCGAATGGTAGCGGCAGCGGACGAAAAGGTCCGGGTTCCCCGATCATCCTCGATCACTCACGAAGGCTCGCCGGCCGCGATCACGCTTGCCATCGCCATTCCCCCGGCGTGGGTCAGCGACAGATGCCAGCCGTGAATTCCCGCTTCCTTGGCGATCTGGGCCGCCCGCCCGGTCAGAATCACCCCGGGTTTCCCCAGCGAATCCCTGGTGATCGTCAAGTCCGTCCAATCGATTCCATCGCGAAGCCCGGTTCCCAAAGCCTTGAGAATCGCTTCTTTGGCGGCGAATCTCGCCGCGTATCGTTCGCCCCGCACCGCCTCCGCCGCCTCGGCGTAATCCCGCTCCGACTCGGTGAAGCACCGATGGGTGAATCGGGTTGCGTGGTCAGTGAGCATTCGCTCGATTCGAGCGATCTCGACCAGATCGATGCCGTGTCCGATGATCTTCATCGCTCGCCACGCTACCGTCGATCGGCATGAGCGTCGAAGACCACGAAAACATCGCTGCGAACGATCCCCGGAGTGCCTCCCTCCCGGTGGCGGTGATCACCGTGAGCGACACCAGGACCCGAGAGACCGACCGTGGAGGCGATCGCCTCGAGGCGTTGCTCACCGACGCCGGACACGTGGTGCGAGATCGTTGCCTGGTACCCGATGATCCGGAAGCGATCGAAACCGCCATTCAAACCGGTCTTGCGAACCCTGACCTCCGCGCGATCTTCCTGACCGGGGGAACCGGCCTCGCCCCTCGTGATGGCACCGTCGAGGTGGTCCGGCGACATCTCAGGATCGAGATGCCCGGCTACGGCGAGTTGGTTCGACGCCTCGGCGTGGACGAAATCGGTCCCGCGGCCATTCTGGGCCGGGCGATCGCCGGAGTCGCCGATCGACCGCTTTCACTCGCCCCGGCCGCGACCGCCGTCCTGATCTTCACGATGCCGGGATCGGTGCACGCCGTCGCCTCTGCGACGTCTGGTGTGATCCTGCCCATCCTCGCGCACGCGGCATGGCAGGTCGCAGGCGGCCAGACGCCGCCGCCCACGAAGACCTCTGAAGACCGCTGAAGACCGCTGGCCTTCGAGGGGATTCAGGCCAGACTGGCCAGGGTCGAACGAACGCCGGCGACCGGATCGATCCATCGTCGAGCATCGATGATCGGATCGTGTCGGAGTCCGCCCGTCCGAGCGGCGGCCAGAAGACTCACGGGATCCACCCGGCCATCCGGGTCACCCGCAGGAATCCGCATGCCGTCCGCCGTGAGATCGGCCAATCGGAGTGACCAGACTCCCCGGCCGGCGGCGTCGAACGGGTCGAGGCCCGCCACCAGCCAGCTCGGCGGATCGATGCCGAGGCCCAGACCTTCGATCAACTCGCCGATCGGAGGGCTCGAGACCGCGACCTCCTCGGTGGATCCCGGAATCACGAGTCCGGACGCCGGACGCTTGACATCGATCGGCCGAACCGACATTCCACGAGGCGGCACCCCGTGATCAATCAGTGAAACGCCCACTCGATTCCCGGCCCCCATCAACGCTTCGATCGCTTCCTCACCGCCTTCGGCAGGAAAACGAGTCGAAACCGGAATGGCTCCCAGATCCGACGCCAGTTCGATCGTGGCGAGCAAGGCGGTCACCGCGTCATCGACTCGCGCGGGATCCAGGAGATCCTCCGGTTTGAACCAGGCGTCGATGCCGACCACGTCGAGTTCAAGACGCCGGGCCGCGATCAAGAGGTCGCGACGCCCCGATCGATCAAGATCGCGGGCACGGGTCCCGGCCTGCCCGGCGGAAACCTGGACCCCGCGAACCGCCAAAGCGGCGGCGATCTGCAGGCCGGTGCGAGGATCAGGCCCGAGGGGCGCCAGGGTGACGGCCACGGCCGGTCGAGGATCACTGGAATCAGACATGGATTGGAATGTACGGGAGTGAGCGATGCGCGGTCGAGCCGACGAACCACCATCGGTTTGCCCGTAGGATCCGGACGTGCCCACTATTCGCTCCATCCATGCCGAATCGGAACCGGTGATCCAGGTCTCCCTCGTCCAGGGACCCATCGACCCGGGCCCGGTTGCGCCGCCCCGGAGCCATGCGGGTGGAGGCACCTGCACCTTCGTGGGCACGACCAGACCGGAACGCCATCCGGATCATGGCGAATTGCTCGGACTGGAATACGACGCGGCCGAACCGCTCACGTCCGACCGACTTGCCGACCTCGCCCGAGACATCGCCGATCGGCACCAGCTTCGCCTTCTCTCCATCGAACACGCCCGTGGCTCGGTCCCGGTCGGAAGCGCGAGTGTCCATATCGTCGCGATCGCGGATCACCGCGACGCCGCATTCACCGCCTGCCGGGAAGCGATCGATCGCCTCAAGCAGGAGATTCCGATCTGGAAACGGGAACGGTGGCAGGATGGGACGACCTGGTCGACCGCCACTTCACCGCTCCCTGAATCCAATTCCGAGAAAACGACATGAACGGAATCCGAGGAATTCTCGCCGCCGCTTGGTGGCTGGCCCTGGTGACCTGGACGACCGCGATCGCGATCCCCGGCGCCGCGGCGATGATCGCGTTCACCCGGCTCCCTCGACTCGGGGTCACCATGGAGGGGACCCGGGACTACTTCGCGGGCGATCCCGAGGCATCCGGCCGATTCGTGGCGGGCTTCGTCACCAATCCCCTTTTTCTAGCCTCCGACGTGGCATGTTTCGTCGCCGCCATCGTGGCCTGGGTCGCGTTGATCGGCACCCGATTCCGTCCGTCCGGCCAAGGGATGGGCCGGCGACTCGCCGTGGTGGCGGTGATCCTCGCCACCCTGGTTCTTGGTTGGTATCTGGTCTTCGTCGGTCCTCCCCTGGGTGTTTCGCTGACCGCGTGGCGTGAAGCCGTGCTCGCCAACGACCGAGCCGCGGCGGAGGCGGCGTGGGCCGTCTTCGATCCGCTTCACCAGACGGCGTCGCGACTTCTTGGAATCGAAATGATCCTTCTGCTGTCGGCGATCATCACCGGCGGCATCGCCACCCGAACCTCCGCGACCAGGGCGGCGAAGGAGTCGGTCTCATGATGGAATCCCCCCCGGTCGGCGGACCCCGGAGCAAGAAGGGTTTCGACCTTCCCGAACGATCCGCCGCGGACATCAAGCGTGCGGGCCAGGTGCTCGCGGCTCTTCGACGTCGACATCCTCACGCTCGATGTGAACTCGACGCCGCCAACCCGCATGAACTTCTGGTCGCCACGATTCTTTCCGCCCAGGCCACCGACGTCGGGGTCAACAAGGCGACCCCCGGGCTCTTCGCGGCCTTTCCGACTCCCGCCGACTATGCCGCTGCGACCCCCGCCGAGATCGAACCGCTGGTTCGAACCCTGAACTTCTGGCGAAACAAGGCCCGATCGGTTCACGGTGCGATGACTCTGGTCACCGAGCGGCACCGCGGCGAAGTACCCGCAGACATGGATGCCCTGCTCGAACTGCCGGGAGTCGCCCGCAAGACCGCCAACGTGGTGCTGGGAAATGCCTTTGGAATCAACGAAGGCGTGGTGGTGGACACCCATGTAGGCCGGCTGTCTCGCCGTTTCGGGTTGGTGGATTCCGAGGAAGAGGATCCGAAGCGCATCGAACGACACCTCATGACGCTCTTTCCGAGACCGTCGTGGTGCCTTCTGAGCCACCTCTTCATCTTTCAGGGACGACGAAGTTGCAAGGCTCGCGGGGCTTCCTGTGCCGAGGACCCGGTCTGCCGTCGCTTCTGTTCCAACGCCGTCACCTGACCGTCCACGCCGAGAATGCTCAACGCATCGGGGGCATGCCGGCTTCCTGACGCATCCTGCGTTCGACCTTCTCGGCTTCGTCCCGCCGAACCTCCTTGATCAACGCGGGGTCCGCATCCGGGTCGGCGATCACCTTGACGGTTCCAAGTCCGCCGAAGGCGCTGACGAACGCGACGTCATCACCCACCCGGGGCCGGAACAACCAGGCGACCGGCCCCTCCATCGAGACTCCTCCGACGCGAACGACCCCTCCGTCCCGGTACCCGAAGCATTCGAGGCCGTCGTCATGGCCCGCGAAGAGATATTCACCCGAGGCTTCGAGGGTGTAGACCAGTCCTTCTCGCGGAGGTGACCAGTCGAACGTCTCGCCTTCGATGGGCTCGATGCGAAGCAGCGCACCGTCCTCTTCGATCGAGGCGTCACACCAGGACAACGTGATCTCGTCGACCTGACCGGCGTTGTTTCGCAGCGGGCGATCACTGAGTTCGACGCTGCCTCCGATCTTGTAGAGCCAACTCCCTTCTTCACTGCCCGCCAGCACGCGTCGGCCGTCGCCGACCGCCATGGTGACTCGCCCCGGATTGCGCTCGACCGCGAAGAAGGTGTCGGCGTCGCCGTTGCCATCCGCCTTGAGGCGATAGATCGCCCGGCCGAACGTTCCGCCCACCGCGTAATAGTTCTCCCGGAGCATGGCGATGTCCCGCGCGCCCTTGATCGGGACGAAGATCGGCGATCCCAGACGACCTCCCTGTTCGATCGGCCAGGTCACGATCTCCTCCGGCATCACCGCCCACAGGCGGCCCCCAAGAACGCGAGCCGAGAAGATCGAGACGGGAAAGACCTTGTGATCGCGTTGCCGCAGGTCGCCGCCCATGATGCCGACCGTGGATGCCTTGTTGCCCCGGAGGATGAAGACCACGCCATCGGGCAGGTCGATCTCCTCGGCCAGGGCCACCGGCAATGGCTGAAGTTCGCTTGCGGCCCCGAGATAGCGGCCGTCCTCGATGGAAAGAATCCGACGTCCCACCGACGCGGCGAGCCCCTGCCCCGTGGCAACCACTCGCCCGACCGGCTCGCCGTCACTGCCTTGCGGAAGAATCGGGGACCCCGGCGATTCGATCGGAATCGCACCTCCGCGACCGGACGCCCAGACCCGCCCACCTTCCTGGGAGAGGAGATACGGCTCGATGCCGAGGGTGTCGGAATCGATCTCCTCTTCCAGCAGCGGACGACGTGGATTGGTGAGTTGATATCGAACCAGGCGGTCCCCGGCATGGATGACCACCAATTCGGGCTCCGGCCCGTCCGTCACGATCATGTCGGAAATCGGCCCGATCTCACCCCAGGGCTGGTGATCGATCTTGGCGATTCGAAGCCCGTCTTCCGGGTCGATGACCTCGATCGACGGGCCGAAGGTCTGATACCACTGCCCGTCGTGGTAGATGCTTATTCGACGCGTACCGCCGTGGTGATTGTCGATTTCCAAGGTCCTCGGCCGGAGATCGATGGTCTGCCGAGGTGCATAGCTCGGCTCGCAGCCCCCGAGAATGGCCAGCACCACGCACAGACCGGGAAGCCCGGCCACAAGGTTCGACGGTCGGATCATGATGCGAGGGTATGCCATCAAGCCCCCTCCGGTCGAACCGAGCCGCCCACACCTGGACCGCTGGCGGGGTTGCTCCCGGCGGCCAACATCCTCACAATCACGGCATGACCCAGCCAGACCGCCTCTCGAAACTGCTCGCCATGCTCGACGCCGATCCCGGCGACGCCTTCTGCCTCTACGGCATCGCCCAGGAGCATGCCGGAAAAGGTGAACACGAAACCGCTCTCGAGTGGTACGCCAAGGCGGCCGCGGCCGCTCCGGACGACGGCTATGTCCATTTCCACCAGGCCCGCTCGCTCGAGGATCTGGGACGAGTGGAGGAAGCCATCGCCGCGGTTCGCGAGGGCCTCGCAGCCGCGAAACGATCCGGCGACGCCCACGCCGAGAGCGAACTCAATGGTCTGCTCGAGTCGCTCTCCGGATGAACTCCCGCCACCAGAGCGATGACTCGCCCCCCCCGGATCCGGTCGAGCGACACGGCCTGGACCTGATGGCCCGACGAGATCACTTTTCGTCGGATCTGAGGGATCGGCTTCTCGCCGCCGGATTTCTCGCGGAATCGGTGGAGAACGTGATCGCCTCGTTCCAGCGCCGAGGGTTGCTCGACGACGACACCCTTGCGAGTCACAAGATCGCTCGCTGGCGAGCGGCCGGCCGAAGCGCCGCGGAATGCCGAGCCCGGTTGGAAACGGCCGGAGCGGATGATTCCTCGATCTCGGCCGGGCTCGCCATCGCCTCCTCCGAAAGCCCGGGAGAGGATCCCGAACTCGACGCGGCGATTTTGATCATCGAGCGGACGCGACGCGGTGCCACACCACCTGATTCCGCCCGCCTGATGGGACGCCTGGCCCGCCGGGGCTTCGATGCCGACACGATCCGCGCCGCCCTGCGACACTGCGGCCTTCACGACGAATCACAGCCAGAGGATCCGACCCCATGAGTCAGCGAGACCGCCCCGCAAACTTCCCGAACCCAACGGCGTTCATCGGCATGCTCGTCTGCCTGGCGCCGCTTGGAGGCTGCCTCGAGCAGACCAACGATCTTCTGGACATCGAGCCCCTGCCCGCGCTGAGCGAAGGTGCCACTCCGGAAACCTCCTCGCTCCGAACCGGGGATCCGTCCCTCGCCTCGTCCAGCGAGGATCCGTGGGATCGGAGCGACTGGAAGCGGGTTCAGATCCGAATTCCCACGGCTTCGGTCCGCCACGAGCCCACCTACGTCGATCGCCCCATTGCTGCTGGAAGCCCGACGACGGCCGGACGAAAAGTCCCCTCCGATGACTTCCCGACCGCGAACACGGCGCTCATCGTCGAAACCGATCCCGGCGTCGTCATCTTCAGTGGCGTTCTGGCCCCCTTCGCGGCCGCATGGGATCTCGTGGAGTCGCCGATTCGGATGATCCTGACTCCCCCGTGGTCGGTTCAGGAGGGACCGGACGCCTCCTGGGCTCTGTTGCCGGAACCAGCGACCGCTCGAACTGGAGACGACTCATGAGCCAGCACCCGTGGGAGATCGAACCGTCAGCACTCGCGGACGGACTGAAGACCGAAGATCCCCCCCTTCTGATCGACTGCCGATCGGACGAAGAACTGGCGATCGCCCGGGTCGAAGCGGCACTGCACGTTCCGATGGCCGACGTCCGATCCCGGCTTCCAGAACTTGAAGAGCATTCGGATCGCGGCATCGTGGTCATGTGCCACCATGGCGTTCGCAGCCTTCAGGTCGTCGCCTTTCTGCGAGAAGCAGGATTCGAGGACGTCCTGTCAGCCGCCGGAGGGATCGATCGCTGGAGTCTTGAAGTCGACGGAACGATCCCGCGTTACTGAATCGTCTGACCCCACCCCTTGGAAGACCGCATGCTTCGACGTCGACTCGTGACCGGCCCGCTCCTCATCGCCGGCCTTGTCGGCGTGGTGGTTCTCGATGAGCTCGTCACCGAACGAACCGGACTGGCGGGGACGGTGTTCGCGGCCCTCGCGGCCGGCGTGCTCGTGCCACTCGGCGCCATCGAAGCGGCCCGCCTGCTCCGAGGCGCCGGCGTTCGAGCGAACACCGCCGGAACTGCCGTCGCGGCCGAATTCGTCTTTTTGACCACCCTGACCGCGACGATTTTCCAGGATCCGAAGCTCGCCATCGGGACGGCGCTTCTGGGTCCGATGCTCGCTCTCCTTGCCGCGGGAATCCCGATCTTCGGAGCGAAACGCATCGAAGGCGGGTTCACGGGAATGGCATCGATGGTCATGGCCGCCTTGTGGGTCGGGCTGGGCATCGCCTTCTGGGTTCTGGTCTGCCAGGAGGTGGGTGGCTGGATCGCGGCCGGATTGGTCCTGGTCGTGAAGGCCGGTGACATCGGTGCCTATTTCACCGGCATGAGCCTCGGAAGGCGGAAACTCATTCCCTGGCTCAGCCCCGGAAAGACGATTGCCGGCGGCGTCGGCGCGTTGTTCTGGGGGGGGTTCGCGGGCCTCGGGCTCGCCGCTGCGACCGGAATCATGCCGCTTCTGGCCGGGTTCATCGGTGGAGTGGTGCTCGCCGGAGTCGGAGCGACCGGCGATCTTCTGGAAAGTCTTCTCAAACGCGAAGCCGGAGCCAAGGACAGCGGAGCCATCCTGCCGGGCATGGGAGGCATGCTTGACGTCCTGGATTCACCCCTTCTCGCCGGGCCGGTGGCATGGATACTCGTGGTGACGACCGGTTGATTACCCCGCGAGGGGCACGGGTGCTGGTAACATCGCGGGGATGACCCTCACCGAAGACCTCATCAGCTTGTACCGCGTCGACAGCCAGCTCCGTGGACTCCGTTCCAGAGCGGATTCCGCGCGTGAACTCCTTGAGATCCGGAACCGAAAGTTGACCGAGGTCCGCGAGCGGCACGAGGAAGCGGCTTCCCGCCAACGACAGTCTCAGGCTCACCTCGCGAATCTCGAAGGCGAATCAACCGACTTTGAAACGAGAATCGAGAAACTGAGGAACGAGCTCAACACCGCGACCACCGACAAGCAGTACCAGGCGATCCTCGCCGAAATGAAATCTCTTCAGTCGCTCCGAGATGAAGTCGAGGTCAGTCAGCTCGGCGAGATGGAACGCCAGGAAATCGTGGCCGCCGAAGTCAAGGACCTCGACGACCAGGTCGCCGAGCGAGTCAGGCTGCTTGAAGTCGCACAAGATGAATGTGACAAGGGTGACCAGGCCATCGGTGAGAGGCTCGGCGAACTGGAAGCGGAGCGAATCACCGCGGCCGAACGGATCCCCGAGAAGATGCTTGCCTTGTTCGACGAGGTCGCGGAACAGACCGAAGGCGAAACGCTGGCGGTGGTGACCGAGGTGAGCAAGCGGCATCGCGAGTATTCCTGCGGTGCCTGCCACGTCCAGATCCCGTACTACCTCGTGGTCAACCTGCACTCGGATAGCAACAACACGGTGCAGCAGTGCCCGAACTGCATTCGGATCCTCTACCTCGAGACGGCCGAAGCCGAAGCTTGATGCTTCGTGATGCTGCCTGATTCTCTGGGCACCGCGAGCTTCAGTCGAAACCCAGCCCCTCCAAGTCGTCCTCATCCAGTCCGAAGTGGTGACCCACTTCGTGCAGCAGGGTGATTCTGATCTCCTCGCGCACGATCTTCTCCCCGCCACCGCGGATGACCGTTCCGTCGTCCTCCGGTTCCGCCCAGGGTTCCCAGCCACCGGCACAGGCCACCACACCTTCACGGAAGATGTGAATCACGCCGATCTCTGCTCCGGGATCACCATCTCCGCCGGCGTCGAACGTCCGCTGAGGCCCCATCGGTCCCGAATGCAGTCCGCAGATCTCGTCGGCCTGAGCCAGGGGAATCCCGAGTTCACGCAGCATCTCCGGCGAGGGCCGATCCTCGACCACCAGGGGCTTCTCGTCGAACAATGAAACCAGGCTCGGAGGGAGGACCTCGAGCACCTCGTCCAGCAGCGCATCGAACCGATCTCGCTCGGACCGCTTCATGACTCGAAGGCCCCTACCAGTTCGCCGACTGAATCGACGCCCTGCCGACGGACCCATCGCTCCAGATCCCGAACCAGTCTCCGAGGTGTCCGAGGATCGACGAAGAGCGCGGTTCCAACGCCCACCGCATCGGCTCCGACCAGAAGAAACTCCGCCGCGTCCTTCCAGGAAAGAACGCCGCCGAGACCGATCATCGGGGTCCCCGGGGCGACCTCTTCCAATCGTCGCCGAACTTCGTGCACCAATCGAACCGCAATGGGATGAACCGCGGGGCCCGAGAGGCCACCGGCGGCCCTTCCGATCCGACTTCGCCGCGTTTCCGGGTCGATCGCCATCGCCGGCATCGTGTTGGCGACCGTCAGTCCCGACGCCCCTGCCTTCACCGCCACTTCCGCAAGTCCGACGGCATCAGGCGCGCCCGGCGAAAGCTTGACCAGCAGTGGCTTGCCGTCCAGGATTCCCACGACTTCGGACACCAGTTCTCCGAGCATCGCCGGATCGTCACCGAATTGGCGTCCGGTGGACGTGTTGGGGCAGGACACATTGAGTTCCACCAGTTTCAGACAGGCCGATTCCGGCCGGGCGAACGCGCTGGCGACTTCGGTGTAGTCGGCGAGTTCGTGCCCGGCGATCGATCCGATCATCACCGTGTCGAGGGCGGCGATCTCGGGAATCACCTCGAGCATGAAGCGTTCGAGTCCGACGTTGGCCAGCCCGATCGCATTGAGCATGCCCGCCGGCAGATCCGTGACTCTCCACGGAGCGTTGCCGGCCCGCGATTCGGGAGTGATGGACTTGGTGGTGATCGCCCCGAACATCGATGCGGGCACGACTTCCGCGATCTCCGGCCCGTAGCCGGCAGTGCCGGCCGCGGCGATGATCGGATTGCGAAGCGGGACGCCGCAGAGTCTGGTAGCCAGTCGAGTCACACCGGGAATCTACCACGCCGACGGCCGTCAACCGCCCCCCGGCCGATGAATCGACGACTGGTCGTGGCTGAAGACGGCCGATCAGGCTTCGTGAAATCCCCGGGGAGCACCCCCAAGATCCAACGACGTTCGGAGCGCGGCCGCGACGTCGGGATCGAACACTCGCCGGCCAGACGCATCAGGATCGCTTCGACAACTGGCGTGCACGGCTTGGAAAGGCAGCCGCATCCGTTCAAGATGAGCGGCACGAACGCCTCCACAGAGCACGATTTCAAAGTCATCACCACCAGCCTGCAACGCCGTCTCCAATCGGTCGCGGCGTCGTTCGAAGTCGATGACGTTCGGATCGAATCCCGGCACCCCGGAAGCGAGCGATCGTCGGACGCCGAGATCACGCAATCTCACCACGGCATCCGCGGGGTCGGGAAGAAGATCGAAGGCCCGATGAAACGCCACCGACATCCCCACCGATTCCGCCGCCCCCACCACCCGTTCGATCGAGAAGTCGTCTTGAAGACCATCCGAACCGAGGAAGCCGATCACCACCGACGATGCGCCGGCATCGGCGAAACGCGGAACATCAGCGAGCAGACTCTCCACTTCATTCGACTCCGGCACGAAGATCGAATGATCGGCTCCCACGACACCGGGTAACGGTGGCCTCTCCTGATGAAGCACCACCAACGCTGGCGGGATTCGCTCGTTCCCCAGGTCGGAACGAAAGGATTCTTCGACCGCGAGCCGAACCATCGCCACCAGTTCCGGGGATGGCGAGAGCCCCTCGCGATCCAGTGATCGACAAACCTCGATGCGATCTGCATACCGCGCCGCCATGGCCACATCGCGGGAATCATCAAGCGGGATTTCAAGCCGACGAATCACTTTCTTCATGCGAATCATGGTCTGACACCAGTCCCCCCAAGGCAACCGACAAGTTCCGCCCGACATTGGTTCAGACGAAAAACGCCGTCCGATCGGCGATTTTCTCCTTGTCGTGAACACCCGAATCCTGTCATCTTGTTGGTATCGCTCAGGGGCCCGGAGCCAATCCACGCCCGGAAGCGTCCGATCCAGGACCGGACGTCTTCCGTGAAGGCCAGCAACCCAAGTTCAACTCATCATGCGATCCCTCTCTGCAGGTGAAGGTTTTTCGCGCGGTATTCCGCGTTGTAAATCCGGCAATGAGCGTTTTGACGAACGGAATCGGTTTCGGAGGAATAAATCACTCGGAATCGAGATTCAATCGAAAGACGACCGCCAGACATGGGATTCCATGTTTGTGCGTTCTGGTCGGAACGGATGTTCGAACTGCGAATCCGTGACGGGGCGGTCACGGTGGTCGAAGCCCGCTATCCCGGGGGAGCGGAAACCACCCACTGCATCCTTCGATGCAGGAAGGAACCAGATATGAAGAGCCAAGATCAGGTTGAGCAACGAAGACGTCTGAGTCGATTCGTCGACTTGGCCCGAGTCTATCGAGGCTGTTCGAGAACCGAACTGTCACGAACCCTGGGCCGGGATCCATCCAAACTCGTGCCCGAGAGCGGCAATCCGAAACTCGATCTCATCGTCGGTCTGGCGGAAGCCTTGGACTGGAACATCGGTGACGTCGCCGAATCCGTCTGGGACCATGAAGCCGCCCCGTTGTTGGACCAATCCCCCAGCACGTTCGAATCCCTGAGTGTTCGGGCGATCGACTCACGGCATGCCGGACGACTCGACGAGGCCCTCACGATCAGCCGCCGCATGCGTGAAGTCGCGGCGAATCCTCGCCAACACGCCATCGCATGTCTCCGTGAAGGATCAGTCTGGGATCGTCGAGGACGTTACGCCCGGGCTCTCGAATGCGCCCAGGAGGGGCTTTCGATGAACTGTACGGATCTGGACGTACGAACCACACTTCAGGGACGACTGGCCAACGCCCACTACGCACTCTGGCACCTGGTCGAGGCGAGATCCGTGGCCCGCGATCTCATCGAACGCCTCGGGGGAGAGGACTTGACGGATCCGGTCCTTCGCGACAACCTCGCGATCGGTCACTACGCCTTCGGACATGCCTCGCGTCGCTTGCTCGAGACCCGGGACGATGAGTTCGACAGCCATGTGGCGGAAGCCACGGAGAATCTGCGTCGCGCCTCCTCCATCTACGTCGACCTCCATCAGACTCGTGACCGACCGACCGACCTCGCCATGGCGAGGATCTGTTCCGGCGGCCTGCTTGAAATCGACGTGGCTTCCGGCGCCCGTGATGCCGAGGAGGCGATCGAGGAGATTCTCCACGAACTTGACCTGGTGGTTGATCTGGACACCTGCCCCTCGATCGATCTGCTGGAAGCTCGTGGATGGTGGTCGATCTTCGGTTGCAACATCGCCCTTCGGCACCTTCCAGAACCTCAGCTGCACCGACACATGGCCGTACTCACCAACAAGGCCATGGAGATCGCGGAACGGATCGGCAACTGGGGCCTCCGCGAACGCGCCTTCACCCTCGAGCACTTTCGACGCCAGCGGATCGCCGACATGGTCGGTACCGAACAAGACTGGATTCTCGACGAAGAAGAGATCCGCACCATCACCGGAACCATGGGTCGCTTTCCCGGATTCCGCCGCATCGGCTGGCGAATTCTCGAAGCCGCTCGCGTTTTCGACGTCGCATCCTGACCCCGCATCGGAGGACCATCATGAATCACATTCACCGGCTCCCGCGTGGCAGAAGCCACGTTCACCCCGTCAGTCTCATCATTCTCGGCCTTGCGGTCTGCCTGGGTTCAATCACCGGGGATGCCCACGCCGAAGCCGAAGATCGTGGCAAGAACGGCAAACTCAGACTCCGTTTCGCGGACGTCGACAACGAAGGACCTGTGAATCGGCACGGCTGGCATTTCGCCAGTCGAAGCACGCCGTCAGATCGACCTTGGCGTCCGATCTGGAACGGCCCCTTCCGACTCGAACTTCTCGTCCCATTCCGATTCCGGGGTCACGAATTCAGGCGACGCCGCTGACCGATCGCCGCGTTCCGTGAAACCTCGAATACCCCCCGGGTTCAACCAGACCATTTCTGGCTGGAAATTCATGCCGCGGCCACGATCACTGATCGTGGCCGCGTTTTTTCATCTCCTGAATCCGGGGCATTTTTCCAAAAATGAGGTCGCAAATCATGAAATTCCTGCGCCGCCCCAGCTGTTACACGCATGTACGGGTAACCAATGACGTTCGAAGACCCCACCAATCAGAACTGGCTGACCCTCGACGATGCTGCCGACGAGTTCAAGGTTTCACGCCGAACCCTCGAACGCCTGAGGTCCAAAGGATCCCTTCCCGGGGTTCGAACCGGGCGTTTCATGCGGGTGAAGCGGGACGACGTTCGTCGGGCCCTGACCTTCGAGGATCCCGTCCCGCTGATTCGAACCCTGTTGATTCAGCCCCGGGACGAATCTCTGGAAAGTTGGATCCTGGGGTGGTCTCGGTACGTCTACCTGACCCGACCGGACGACCGATCTAGAAAGGCTGCCCAAGACTGGCTCGATCATCTTCAGGCCAGCCTTCCCGGAGGCCTGATTCGTGACTGTACGATTCAGGCGGTGATCGACTCCGCGAACACGTCCGGAGCAAGCCGGGAATTCGCGCTGCTGGTCGATTCGTTGCGGGGGCTCCCACCGGAAAAAACCCTGCAATCGGTCCTCCAGGCATTCATGAAATCCGTGAATCCACAAGCCTTCGGCTGAATCTCGAGGAACAGGCGACATTCTGGCCTCCTGCCTGCGGCTTACCGCGACCGCTGGCGAGTCCTGCGTGCTAGCATCGGGGCATGACCGACGCACCTACTACCGACGAGCGGGATCCCCGCCTCGAACAACGTATCGCCCAGTTTGAAAACATGACCACGGCGGATCCCGAGAATGAGATGGCTCATTTCTCTCTCGGCAACGCCTACCTTCAAGCCGGCCGAGCAGCTGAAGCTGCCAAGAGCTTCGAAAAAGTGATCGAGCTCAACGCTGACATGAGCAAGGCGTATCAACTGGCGGGCGAAGCCATGCTCGACGCGGGTCTTGAAGATCGAGCCGTGGTGGTCCTTGAAACAGGCTGGAAAGTGGCGGCCACGCGAGGAGACCTCCTCGTCCGGGATGGCATCGGAGACAAACTCGAGTCGATCGGGCGGGCCGCGCCCGCCCTCTCCGAAGAGGAGAATGCGGCGGCCGATGAACTTGCCGCATCCGGCTCCTTCATCTGCCGGCAGACCGGCCGCACTGGAACCCAACTCGAGCATCCCCCGTTCAAGGGCCCGATCGGTGCCTGGATCCAGGAGAACATCTCCTTTCAAACCTGGACCGATTGGATCGGCCAGGGAACCAAGGTCATCAACGAACTCCGCCTCGACTTCAGCCGGGACGAAGATCAGGAGACCTACGATCGACACATGCGTGAGTTCCTCGGCATCGACGACGAACTCCGCGAGAAGCTTCTCAACGGTTGAGGGCACCTCACCGCCGTGAAAGAAGATGAAGCAGGAACCAGAAACCGCGACGCCGGCCATCAAGGCCGTCGCCGCGGTTTTTCATTCGCTCGAATCTGATTCGGCCCGAGCCCGTCCGAACCGGCTGGATCAACCAGCGCCCACCTGCCGCTGCCAGAGAAACCACTCGATGAAGGACAAGCCGATCACCACCACGAGAATCCACGGCCAAAGATCCTGCCAGCGGGTCCCACCCGGCCGAGCCCGCCGCCCTTGAACGGACGCGGTACCGATCTCCACCGACTCCGCCGCTTCGATCCATCGTTCTTCACGATCGAGCTGATTCACCGCGACCATCCGTCGAGAACGGTCCTCTCGCCCCGGCTCCTGCCAGGTGATCTCATGCAGACCTGCCCTTCGAACCGGTCCCCAGGAGACCAGTCCGTTCTGGCCGGGTCGAAGTTCGACGGGGTCACCTCCAGGCGGAACCAGCCTCACGTCGGTGGCGTCGACCGGGAGTCTCACCGTGATCGGGCGGCCCGGCATGCCGGCACTGCTGGTCAGTGCATCGCCGACGGTTCCGAGGTAGTCGACCGCATTGGCCGTGAAGTTCACGAAGGATCGAAGGTAGGGCCAGTTTGAATCCAGAGGGTCGAAGGCGACGTGGATCAGATGAATCGGTCCACGTTCCACCTCGAGCACCAGTGGCCCCCGCCCGGACTCCACGAGCACCGTGACCCCGCTCCCGGGAATGACCTTGGCCAGTCGACCAATGAAGAGATCGTCCAGATTGACCATCCGCAGAATCGGGTGCGTGTCGCGGGTCCGCCGGACGATCACGCCGCTTTCGGGATCTCCGAAATTCTGCAGGCCCTCGATCGGCGGGGCCGTTCCAAAGGACAGGTACCGGCCCGGTGGCAACGAATCCATCTGAAGGTCAGGATCCGCGAGGATCACCAGATCCCATCGATCATCCGCGTCGTCCTCACTGACCGCCGCGAACCTGGATCCGGAGAGAACCTCGAGCGACTCGAGCGGCATGCCTTCCAGCAGGGAGCGAAGGACCGGTCGATTCAGACCGACCAGTGCCACCCGCATCCGCCGAGCGGGCGGAACCACCATGGCCGCCACATCGTCGACCGCGAGGCCATCCTCGCCGAGGATCGAGGCCTCGATCACCGCCCCACGAAGTTGCTCGATCGGCGTGAAGGCAAATTGTCGTCGGCCCGGTATTCGGCCAAGACCCGGTTCGGTTCTCGCGCCGGGGATATCTATCGGCTTCGGCGTGATGGAACGAACCGAACCGTCCACCGCCAACTGCAGGTCGATCTGCCGAGGCTCCGGATCCGGGTTCTCCACCGCCACGAAGACTTGAATCCGTCCCGGTTGGTCGTAAGGTCTCTCAGCCGCAATCGAAGCGATCCCGATGTTCCGGGCGTCAGGATCACCGACCTGGTGGTATTGAAGCGTTTCACCGGGCATGAGAACCTGATCGGCAAGATCGGAGACCCGGCCGTCGGACCAGATCTCCAGAGCCGCGGGTGCTTCACCGGGGCCCATTTGAGAATCCGGATCGACGATCGTCGTGTAGGCCCGGGCCAGGTCCAACGCCGGTCCGACCAGACTTCGACCATCGGTCGGCTCGATTCCCGCCACGGCCGCGATCGCTTCCTGCCGGGAATCGGTGAACGGCGTCCGAATCGCCGGGTCATCCGAAAAACCGATGACCATGATCTCCGCATCGGATCCGCCGAAGATGCCGCCGGCATGCAACGACTCGATCCGCTCGATCGCGGCTTCCTTGGCCAGTTCCAATCGGGTTCGTCCAGTGCCATCCCCGTCCGCGACGTTCATCGAAGCCGACCGGTCCACCAGAATCACCGTCCGCCCATCGTGAAGTGAACCGGAATCGAACCTTGGCTGCATCAGTGCGATGCCGAGCAGGATCAGCAGCAGAAGTTGCAGAAGCAGGAGCAGATTCAGTCGAAGACGCTGGAACGGCGCGTTGGCCCGAACGTCCTCCACCGATCTCTTCCAGAGCATGGTGCTCGGAATGTCCCGCCGTGTTCTTCGCAGACGCAGAAAGTACAGCGCGACCAGCGGCGGGATCACCGAGGCGAGGACGATGCCGCCGAAGAGAGGTGTCAACCAGGTCACCGAAGGAGACCTCGTCGACGAAGGTACTCGAGCATGAGCGTGTCCAGGTCCATTCCGGTGTCGACGATCATGTGCATGATGCTTCGGCGTATGCAGTAATCACGCAGCCCCCCGCACCAGCTGTCCAGTCGTTGCTTGTAGCCTCGAAGAACCGCGGCGTTGACCGCGACTTCCGCCTCGTCATCGTCCTCGAGGTCGACCAGCCGCAGATCACCATTCATTCCGTGGCCACGCGGATCGATCTCCTGGGGCGAAAGCAACTGCATCGCGAACACGTCATAGCCACGCCCGGCGACGTAACGCAGTCCCGACTCGAATCCCTCCTTGTGGAGAAAATCGCTGATCACGATCATGATTCCTCGTCCCTGCCTGGACAAGGCGATCGATTTCATGGCCTCGGAGAAACCACCGCTGCCGCCGGGTTCCAGACCCAGCAGCCACTTGCCGGCTTCATGGGTACGGCGACGACCGCGAAGATTGCTGAGTCGTTGCAGGTTGGCAGGTTCGCCTTCCGGCCCCAGTCCTCCGAATGCCGCGAACGACACCCGGTTCTGATTCACCAGTCCGATGTAGCCCAACGCCATCGCCAGCCGGCGGGCGTAGTCGAACTTGCCGGGGTTCCCCCAGTGCATGCTGGCGGACGAATCGACCGCCACGATCATCGAAAGGTCCTCCTCCTCCAGGAAGACCTTCAGGAACAGGCGGTCGAGTCTTCCGTAGATGTTCCAATCGACGAACCGGAGGTCATCACCCGCGACGTAGGGTCGGAAGTCGGCGAATTCGACGCTCTGCCCTCGCCGTTTGCTTCGGCGTTCCCCTTGAACCCGTCCGTTGAAGATCTTTCGACTCACCACGTCGAGGTGATCGAGACGGGCCATGAGTCGGCCGTCGATCAACTGGTCCACCGAAGTCAGTCGTTCGGAGGGCGGCGGTGGGCCATCGGGAAAGCGAGTCATCGGCCGCCCCCTGAAACCGACATGATTCCGATTCCATCCTCGGGATGCTCCGGATCCACCGCGAGCCGCTCGAGAAGTCCGTTCACGATGTCGTCCGCTTCCACTCCGTCGGCTTCGGCCTCGAAGGTGCGAATGATCCGATGCCGGAGCACCGGCAAGGCGATTCGTCGGACATCCTCCACGCTGGCGGCATAACGGCCGTCCATGATCGCGAGGACCCGGGCAGTGGAGACCAGGGCCTGCGCCGCCCGGGGACTGGCACCCATCCGGATGTAGTGGCGGAATGCAGGAACCATGAACTCACCTTCGGGATGAGTCGCCATCACGAGTCGGATCGCGTAATCCTGAACCGAGGGTGCGATCAGGACCCGACGGGACAGCGCTCGCGCCGCGATGATGTCGTCGCCATCCAGAACCGGGGTCGCGGATCGATTGCCCGATGACGTCGTTCGCCGCAGGATCTCCATCAACTCGCCACGGACGGCGTACGGGACGGAGACCTTGAGCAGAAACCGATCGAGTTGCGCTTCCGGAAGTGGATGCGTCCCTTCCTGCTCGATGGGATTCTGGGTCGCCAGCACCAGAAAGGGATCCGGAAGCGGGCGGGTTCGGTCACCGGTGGAGACCGCACGCTCCTGCATCGCCTCGAGCATCGCCGACTGACTCTTCGGGGTCGCTCGATTGATTTCGTCCGCGAGCACGATGTTGGCGAAGATGGGACCCGGCCGAAATCGAAACGATCGCGACCCGGCTTCATCCTCCACCACGATGGTGGTCCCGGTGATGTCGGCGGGCATGAGATCGGGCGTGAATTGAATGCGACTGAAATCGAGGCCCAGCGCGTCGGAGATGGTCCTTACCAGCAGCGTCTTGCCCAGCCCCGGAACGCCTTCGAGGAGCACGTGCCCGCCGGCGAAGAGGGCGACGAGCGTCTGTTCCACCACGGCTTCCTGACCAACCACGACCTTGCCCACTTCCAGGCGCAAGGTGCTGAACGCGTCTCGGAACCGCGTACATGCCGACGCAACCCCATCGACGTCCTCCACCGCGACCTGAAGCCCTCGGGCGAATTCACCCATCGGTCGGCCCTCCATCATCACCACTGGCTCTACGTTTCGCCCGGAGCAGCCGACTGGTCATGTCCTCGGCTCCATCCGCAGCGGCCTTTCGATCCTGATCCGCGGTGGTTTCCCGACTGGAGGCCCGACGAGCGGCGGACTCGGCCTGATCCCGGGGAACGGATCCCAGGTCATCGCCGACGGAGAACTCACCGCCGCCCTGTTCATCGATCTCCACCCGACGGGACGCGAGCGTGGGATCCCCCGCCTCGGTCGCACCGCCCTCCTTGGACGCCCGCCGACGCGCGGTTCGCCACGCCTCGACCGTCCCGCCACCGGTTCCCGTTGGTTGAAGACGTCTGCGGCGGCGTTCCAGTGAAAGTCGTCGGACCGCCACGTCGAGAACGAAGAGTGAAGCCGCCACGACGATCACGATGTCCCAGATCCGGGTCGGGGAAACGGGCATGGTCAAGCCGCTTCGATCGAAGGGGTCGACGACCTCCAGATCGATGTCCGACTTGAAGATCCGGCCGCCGGTCCGCTCTGCGATCATCTCCAGCAGCACTCGGTTGTCGCGGGTGGTCGCGAACTCCCGACGATACGGAACCGCGACCGCGGCCTGCACGCTGGCGGCAGCCTGGCCGTCCTCTCCCGGGAACACCGCGTTGACCAGATAGGCCCCTTGTTGCTCCACGGCGAAATCGGTGCGGTATCGACCGGGGCCGATCTGCTGCAACGGGGCCGGTTCTCCGGTGCCATCGGGCGAAAGGACCCGGGCCTCGCCCGGAAGGAAATCCGCGAAGCCGCCATCCGCGGACAGAACTTCGACTTCGACCACCGCCAACCCTTGTTCGTCGATGGAAGTACGAATCGAGAGGTTCGAAGGAGTGGCCGGACGCATCGACCAGCGAATCACTTGTTCCCAGAACGGTTGGAAGCCGGCCCAGGCGACCCACGGGCCGGCCCAGCGGGCTCCCACGTCACTGGTGAAGGCGACGGCCTTGCCGAGTCCGTGATTCCAGGAGGCAAGCAGCGGATCCTCACCATCTTCGACCGGAATCTTGATCGGGATCTTGACCAGTCCCTCCTTCGGAACGGTCAGCACGAACCCGGCAACCCCGGGAACGCTCGAAATCCCCCGAGTGGGGCCGTCGAGTGACGGGGCCACCTGCGCCTGATAGTCCCCCTCCTGAATCAGGGAACGCGAGACCAGCGTGGCTTCCTTGATGAAGATCTTCGGAAGCGCCTTGGGATTGGTGACGTTGTAGAACGTCCCTCCCGTGTACTCCGCGACCCCCTGCATGTTCATGCGATCGGAGGACGTTCCGTGCCCACCGACCATGATGGTGGTGATGGTGATGCCCTGGGCCACGAACTTGTCCAGAAGCGTTTTGGGAGGCGGTGCCGGATCCCCATCGGAAATCACAATGACGTGTCGCTGCCCCGCGCCCACGTTGGAAAGCCCTTGTTCGGCCAGTTGCATCGAAGCCGTGAAGTCGGGCATGTCGCCGATCACCATCGACTTCGCCGCGGCGATCGCGGCCTGCTTGTCCCCGGCCAGCTGCATGGGGAAGTTCCAACTGCACCCGTTGACCTGCTGTCCCATCGCCCCGAAATTGAAGGTGATGATCCCGACGTAATCGAGGCTGGACAATGCTTCGATCGCCGCGATCGCGGTCTTCTGACCCCAGTAGTTCCCCTGAGGCATTTCACAGGAATGCATGATCAAGGCCAGTGCGCCGCGGGTCAGTTGTCGCTCCTGCGGCGGATCAAGCCGCAATGGCAGAGCCTTGGCGGTCTCGGAATCGATCCAGCCTCCGGCTCCGAACGACTGATCACCCCCCAGCATGACGAGTCCGCCGCCGAGATCGTGGACGTAGGATCGAATCGCCCGGTCGGCTTCGGCATCGATCGTCCAGCGAGCGATGTTGGACAGCACCACCGTGTCGTAGCCGTTGAGCAGTGCCATGCCCGATGCAAGAACCGAAGATGGCTCGACCACGACTTCGAGTCCACCCGTACGGATCGCCGAGACGAAGGCCTCGACCTCGGACGCCGAGTCAGTCACCACGAGCACCCGTCCATCGCTGGAGACGAAGGTCACCGCATCGAAAAGATTGTTCTCGATCAGGGAGTCGGCCTCAGGGTCGTCGGGAATGAACACCGCCCGAAATCGCTGGGCACCGCCCTGCTCGAGCGTCACTGGAATCGCGATCGAATTGATGCCGGCGTCGAGCCCGATCCGAATGCCGTCCGAATCCGAACCCGGATCGAGATCGATCACCCGATCATTACGCCGGAGGGTGAGGGTTCCCTCGGTCTCCACGGCCGAATGAATGAAGGCACGAAGATCCACCGACTGCCCGAGCCGTGCCCGGCTGGGGGCCTTGAGCCCCTCGAACACGATCTCTCGTTCGTATTCGTATTCGATCGGCAGCACGTCGATCGGGATGTCGTTGGCGGACGCGAGTTCGATCGCCTCGAGGACGCTCGATTCCGTCTCGTTCCCATCGGATACCAGCAGGATTCGATTCGCGGTATCGGTGGGCAGAAGGGAGATCGCGGTTCGGACCGCCGCCGAGAGATTGGTGGCGGCGGGATCGCCGGCGTGATCGAGTTGGATGCGTGCATTGGCATCGGGGGTCTGACGAATCTCCGAAGCCTCCGCCACGGTCACCACCCCGATGCGATCTTCTTCGTTCCGCTTGGCTTCCTCGACCCGGGCCAGGAACTGCTCGCTGCTGCGCTGCAGTTCCCGGGGAATCGACTGGCTCATGTCCGCGACGACCATCAAGGTGAGCGACTCGCCGCGATCGACGATCGCCGGTCGGGAAAGGGCGACGGCAAGAAGGATCAGGAGAAGCGAGCGGGCCACCAGCGAGCCGATCAACTTTCCACGACTCTGTCCGGCNGAACCGATCCGGGCCAGAAGCATCATCGGAACCACGAGCAGAGCCACCAGAAGCAGCCAGGGGTGTTCGAATGTGACCGGGATCTCAGCGAGCATGCCGTGGAAGCTCCTTCTGGGTACTGAAGCCTACCCCCCCCCGGGGTGTTGCGGCCGGAAGACACCATTGAAATATCAGGGGCGAGGCCCCACCAGCACTCGGCTGTTCCCACTGTCGAGGACCACCATCGTCCGCTCGCCTGCATCCAGCCCCCAGGGATATCGCAGTTTCCCGGGGCCGGTTCCCGTCCCTCCCCAGATGCCNCGGCTCTCGCCGGTTCGAGCATCGAGGCGTTGAACACGGTTGTTGCCGTATTCGACCACCAGCAGGGTTCCGTCGGATTCCAACGCGATGTCGTAGGGATATCCGAGTCGCCCGGGCTCGAGCCCCGGACCNGAGAGCGACCGAAGCATGTTTCCGGTCTCGTCGACCACCACGATTCGATGGTGGACCGCATCCGCGATGAACAACTCTCCCGCCGCTTCGTCCCAGACGAGCGACTGCGGCCTCGACAATCCGGGCACCGTGCGGCCGTCGATTTCGAGGTCCTCTTCCGCCGGACGCCCGATCACTCCGATCGGATTCCAATCCGCATCGAAGATCTGTACTCGATCGTTTCCGCCGTATTCCGAAACGAACCAGATGCCTCCGGGGCCACCGACGACGTCCGTGGGGTAGATGAATTCACCGGGTTCCGTCCCGAGGACTCCATGAGTCTCCAGCAGTTCGCCGTCGGGCGAGAAGATGGAGATGCGATGTTCGTGGGTGTCCGCCACCATCACTCGTCCTTCGGCATCGACCGCGATTCCGGTCGGCTTCCCGTTCTCGAAGGCCGGCATCCGCCACCACCCCTCGAGGGTGCCGTCGAGGGCGAAACGCTGCACCCGCGCGCTCTTGTCGACCACGTAGATCCGCTCACGCGGTTCATCCAGAGCGATGGCCCTCGGATAGTCGAAACGTCCGTCCAGGTTTCCAGGTCGGCCGAAAGCCACCGCGTGCGGCACCCCACCGGTATCCGACTCCGGATCACTCGAGCCACAGCCGGGAGGACTGAGAAGCACCAACGCCGACAGGAGACCCGCCCCCGCCCGGAACACCCGCGAGGAAGATCCAACGCCCCCGACGAGCACCACGGACATCAGCAACGCCGCCATGGTCGCGGCCGCGATGAGGCCGAGAACGACGGGCAGGACCGAATCAGCGTATTGGTAGTGCATCGCGTCCAGAAGAGTGCCGGTGAGGGTCGAAAAACCAGGGGGGCGAACCCGGGCTGCAACGGGAATCTCACCCGCGGCCAGCGTACCCCCAAGAAGAAAACCAGTGGCGGCGGCCCGAGTGAACACCGGGGAGCCGGCCCGCCAGCCCGCAGCCAGTCCACGGGGGGCATCGAGTCGTGGAAGCACCCCCATGCGACCGCCGATCATCCATCCGACGATCGCCGCCCCGATCGCCGTTCGCCCCGCCACCGCCAACACGGTGGGCACCGGCCCATCGACGAACGACCCGAGACCTTCGAGGTTCCAGACCGCTTCGATTCCCACTGCGAGAAGCGTCGCCGGCATGCTCGCGAGAATCGCGAACGCCGGTATCAGGATGATCCAGACCGACCACCGCGTACGAGCCNCGCCCCCACCTCGCCAGGCCGCGAATCCCACGGCGATGATCGAACCGATCACGCCCCCCCCCGCCGCCAAAAGAAGCGTGCCTGCCAGTGCCTCGCGATGAAGACTCCAGGCGACCTGAAGATCCTGAGACCACGCTCGCCTCGCAAGCATCACCAGTGGCCAACCGACCAAAGTCATCCAGATCGCGACCACCGCGATTCGCCGCGTCCAAAGACCCTCACGCCCCACCGGAGAGAAACCACGGTCGCAGCCCTGCTCGACTCGGGTCACCGCCACCCGACGCAACAGCCGGATCAGGGCGACTCCGGCGAAGATCGCGATCGCCAGTCCCGGAAGTCCGACCTGAAGCAACGTGCCCGGACCGGCACCGCGGGTATCCAGCGTGCGAAGCTCGAATCCCCAGCTCCGCACCTGGGCGAGATCGAATGGAACGGTGAGACCAGCCACNACCGCCGAAGTCAGAACCCAGGCCAGAAGCGCCGGCCGAACGAATCGCCGCAGCCGNATCATCAGGACATCACGAGGAGACGGGCGATCCAAACGGATCATCTGTTCATCTCGATGAGCCGCCGCATCGCGTCCTGCCGCCAGAAGCCACATCGCCAGCGGCGTGGCCATGCCCAACAACCCGACCGCTAGAACGGCACGTCGAAGCAACGGAACTTGGCCGGCTTCCGCGGCCGCCCGGCCGATGATCGAATCGGGCCCGAGTTCCAGCCACCAGGCATCGAAGAACAACGCCGGGGGAAGCAGCAGCGGCATCAACCAGAGGACGATGCCGGCGATCCGCCATCTGGAGTTCGGATCCGAGATTNCAAAATCGGTGGCGGGAATCGTCGCGAGAAGAGTCGCCACCCCACCGATGGCGATCGCCCAGCCAACCGTCGTCCAGAAAACCTCGCCCCCACGAAAACCGTATTCAGCGGCGGTCGCGTCGACCGGATCGAAGATCGCCAGACCAAGCCCCGCCACCACGGGGAGCAGCATCGCCGATGCCGATAGTAAAGCGATGCCCCGAAGAACCCGCCACCCCGGAACCGAAGTCATCGCCCGTCGCCCGGGCTGATCGGGAGGGAGAACGCATCCATCGCCCNGTCCACCGCACCATCCATCACCTCGGCGACGGACGAAATCGAGATGCGCCAGGGATCTTCCGCCAACGGTCCATCATCGACCATCCGTTCACCTTCATCCAAGGGGTGGGCGAGCGGCTGATTTCCACTCGGCGACCGGTACAGCAGGCGTTCGACTTCGGCCGAGGCCAGAAAGGCGACCAGNGCCGACGCCGCGTTCGGGTGGCGTGCGCCGGTCACCATGCCGACCGCATTGGGGATCAACAGCGTCCCCCCACCCACGGCGTTCGAGCCCAGGTGACGCGGTGCCGTGGATTCGACCCTGGCACCTCGTCGCCGAGCGGCCCGGACGTCATCGGAGTCCGTCAATCCAAGGAGCACTTCNCCTCGCACCACCGCATCGACCGTGGCCGCGTTGCCACCGGTCAACAACTGAATTCCGTTCGCCGCGAGTCCGTCCAGCCAGACCGGATACGACACCGCNGGGTCCCCGATGGATTCTGAAGCCGCGATCGCGCCGAAGTGACCCCGGGTCGTGCCGAACCGAGGGTCCGCCATGGCGATCTGTCCCTTCCAGCGGGGATCCGCGAGGTCCGTCCACTGCTGGGGGCAATCCTCGATCGAAAGACGCTCAGGATCGAACGCGATCACTCGGGCACGGCCCGCGAATGCGAACCAACGATCATCGATTCTTCTCCATTCCGAGGGGTGACCATCAAGATCCGGATGAGCGGTGGGCTGAAGAAGACCCTCCGCCGCGAGCTGTTCCACCGCGAAGGGTTCCGAACTCCAGAAGACATCAGCCCGAGGCCTTGACCGCTCACGCCTCACCCGGTTGGCAAGCCCGGTGGTCTTGGTGGCCTCGGTGTCGAAGAGGGGCCGGACCTCGATGCCGGTCTGGCGGGTGAAGGCTTCGAGGATCGGCAANGCCACCGCGCGGTCGGCCGAGACGTAGACCACCACCGACGGAGAATCGGTTTCTCGTTCACAGCCGGTCAGGATGCCGAGCAGTCCAGACCACCAGAGAATCATCGATCCGGCGAAGTGTCTCATTCGCCGCCGACGGGCTCCGTCTTTTCGGGCTTGGCGGCAGGTTCGGCCGTCTTCGCCGGAGGAACGGTGTCGTCACGGGTCACCGCCCGGATTCGTTTTTCAACCTCACCGAAGTAATGACGATGAACATCTCGAAGATGCGGAGGCACCGGGTCGTCCCCGACGCCTTCTTCGTCACCCCGGGCGATTCGATCCGCGATCCGCTGCAATGCGACCTTGGACTCACCAACCATGATCTCACCCTCGATCATCTCTCGGGCGATGATGTCGCCCCCTCGATTGTCGACCTTTTCGCGTTGATCAACGGACCGGCTCGGCGTCGGTGAAATCGGTGCCTTCCCGCCGCTTCCCTGACCGCGTCCACCCATCCCGCCCCCCTGGCCCTGACCCTGACCCTGCCCCTGCCCCTGCCCTTGACCCTGGCCCTGACCCTGCCCCTGCCCCTGACTCTGACTCTGGCCCTGGCCCTGGCCATCAAGTCCTGCAGCCCACTGCGAGAGTCCGGAGCCCATGCGGCCTTGAGCATTCTGACACTGCTGCTGCGTCGCCTCGGCCTGCTGAAGCATCTGCTGGACTCGTTCCATCTCGCTCAACATCTGCTGCCCCTGCTGGCCGGGCTCGCCCTGCTGGCCTTCCTGGCCCTCCTGGCCCTGTTGGCCCTGTTGGGCCATCTTCTGCATGGATTTCGCCAGCCCCTTCATCGCTTCCGAGGCCGCCGATTGCGATTTCATCATGTCCTCGATCGCCTCCCGGCGGCTCTCGCTCATCGAGGCGTTTTCCAGTGCCTGCTTCAAAGCCTCCGGATCACGGGCGAGATCTCCGTCGAGGCCGGCCTCTCTCAGGGCATCCTCGAGGGCCGCCCCTTCTTCGGCCAGTTCGTTCATCTTTTCGGCGAGGGCCTGGAGATCTCGCTCCAAGGCCGCCCGNTCCTCCGCCGACATCTCCTTGGACTCCGCCTTCGCGGCAAGTCGTTCGAACGACTCCTTCGCCGACTTGAAATCGCCTTCCGCCAGTGACTCCGCCAACTCCTGGGCGTCTGCATCCTTGAGGCCGCCTGCGTCCAGTCCGGCGAGTGATTCCCGAAGAGATTCGTCGAGTTGCGCTTCCTGCCCGTCGAGGAGTTCCTGCATTCGCTGCTCGACGTCCCCCACCTGCCGAATGGCTTCGCGACGAACTTCGTCCGGTGTCATCTCGGAATCTTCATCCGTCGGTGCGAAATCCGCATCGGCGAGTTCCGCCAATGCATCCCGGATTTCCGGCGCGAGNTCGCCATCACCATCAGGTTCCACCGTGGCGACGATCTGCTCGAGCTCGGCGCGAGCGTCCTCCCGGGCCCGCGCTGCGGCCACGAGTTCGCCATCGTCCGCCGAAGCGAAGAGATCCGCCTGCGGCACGATCGTCCAGACCCCGATGAGCGCGACCAGCAGGACCGAGGTCACCCACCACCCGTGAGGAGCCTTCGGCTGGAAGGCCTCACGCACCCGCGATCTGATGGCGGGGTCAGCCGCCACCTGGGCCGCATCCGAAATGGCCGCGACGGCGAAGGGATCATCTCGATCGGCCAATTGGATGGCCGTCGAAAAACGATCTCGAAGCCCAAGCCGAGTGTCGATGGCGATCGCCACCGCGACCCGATCCCGTCCGCTTCGNAAGCCGATCATGGCCGACACCAAGAGAACCGGGACCCCGATGATCACGGCGGGTAGCCACCATGGACTCGCAAGCACGGGTGTGGCACGAGACACCACCACCCAGACAAGGAGTGCGGCCAGCCCGAGAACGGTGGACCACACCAACCAATCGAGGAATCGCCCCACCGCCAGTCTGCGAGAGGCCAATCGAACCAGATCATCGATGTTCTGCATGGGGGGGCTCCTCCGAGTCTTCCAAAGGATAGCACCCCAGCCCCGGAGGCCGCCCGGCAGCGAGTTTCCGGTCTTTTAGAACTGATCCCGATCATTCTCCGGACCGGAAGCGTAGAAACGTCCCTCGGCCGATGCCCTGAAGTCCCGAGCCTCACGGAACCGATGCAAGGGTATTGAAACGATCGAAGACGACTGGGTGGTCACCGCCCGACCGGAGATGTCCATGAGTATGCATTCACGAACCCACGCCCCGATTCTCACCACCCTCCTGATCGTTTTTCTCGGATCGATGGCCAGTGCCCCGACGGCCCTCGCTCAGAATCGCGAATCCGATCTTGCTCGCGAGAACGAACAATTACGGGCTCGAATCTCAGATCTTGAAGCCNCCCTTGAAGCAGCGATGAACCGGATTCAAGAGCTTGAGACGAGAATCAAGACGATGAAATCGAACGGTGGTTCCGCCGGTTCGTCGAACACCGCCGCCGCAGCCCCACCAGCGCCGGCGGCCAGCCCTGGCGGCGTCATCGCCGAAATCCAGTCCAGCCACGCCGAAGCGGTCGCATCCGGTGCGATCCCACCTTCGCCGGACGCCCGGGATGAAGCCGCCTCCGCCCGGCACCAGCGAGCGGTTCAGAAATGGGTGGCGACCGCGAATCGAAACTTCCGGCGGAAGGTCAAGTGGCCGGTGGTCATGAGCGACGTACAACGGCTCAACGTCACCTCGGCTCGAATGGTGGTCACGATCTGGGATGTCTCGGAAGACCAGCCGACCGGCAAATCCTTCCCGATCACCATTCCGGTCCGAGTCCTCGATCGACTCCAACGCCTCGAGGCGAGAAAGACCGACGCCACCCGAACTCTGGAGCTCGAGGGCGTCTTCCTGCCCGGTATTCGATTCAACCCCCAGCGTCAGGAAGTCGGCCCATTCGACAATCCTCGTTTCATCGCCCCCGGAATAGAAATGACCTGGGGTTTCGAATTCAAGAGCATCGGACCCCTGATCACCGATGCGAAGGACGGCTGACCCGCACGCCCCCTCGATTTTCACCGAACCCGGAGATCCCCCTTGGACCCCGACGACAACGTCTGCCTCTGTTTCCGCGTCAGCCTTCGAAAACTTCGCAATCACATCACCCGCGAGGATCCTCCGGTCGCCAGCCTGGTTTCCGAGTGCCTTGGCGCGGGAACCGGTTGCCAGTGGTGCGTGCCCTTCCTGAAAAAACTCCACGCCCAGCACCAGGCCGGTGAGCCGATGGATCTCCCCGTCTCACCCACGGAATACGCCGAACGGCGGAAGACCTTCCGAAAGACCGGCGAACGGGTGGACTGACATCCTCGCCCCCACGGATCGTTCACTCGGCCGCCGGCAGGCGTTCCATCGAGATCTCGGTGTTGGTGTAGACGCACAGCTCCCCCGCGACCTGCATGGACTCCTGCGCGATGATCGATGCCGAAAGTTTCGTCTGGCGGCGAAGTGCCCGGGCCGCCGCCAATGCATAGTGACCACCAGACCCGATGGCGGCGATCCCGTCATCAGGTTCGATCAAATCCCCCTGGCCGCTGACGATGAGGGTCTTCTCCAGATCTGCCACGATCATCATCGCCTCCAGACGGCGAAGGGCCCGGTCGCTTCGCCAGTCACGAGCGAGTTCCGCGGCCGCCTTCAGCAGATGGGTCGGGCTGGCCTTCAATCGCCCCTCGAACCGTTCGAGCAGGGCGAAGGCGTCCGCCGCTCCTCCTGCAAATCCGACCAGGACACCAGCCCGCTCCGCTCCGACGTCACGAAGGCGTCGAATCTTGCAGGCGGTGGACTTGGCCACCACCGCTCCGAGCGTGACCTGACCGTCTCCGGCGATCGCGACTCCCTCGTCGTCCCGGACGGAAAGAATGGTGGTGGCGTGAATCGGCGGCAAGGAGGAGTCTGAAGACATCGAAGCACGGTACCGAGTCGATGGATTCGAGAGTTCTGCGTCCCCGGATCGGATCGGGACGACAATGACCCGGCCAGCCCAAGGAGCTCCACCATCGACCACCAGTCCACAGATCGAACCGCCTTCGAGATCCTGGTCCGGGAACATTCTCCCATGCTGCTGGTCTTCATCCGGGCCCTGGTGAAGGATGCGGCCGCCGTGGATGACGTGCACCAGGAGACCCTGGTCACCGCCTGGAAGACTCTGGATCGTTTCGATCGGGATCGCCCATTCGCCCCATGGCTGCGGGGCATCGCACGAAATCATGTGTTCGCTCACTACCGACGAACCCGACGCCTCCCGGTTCATTGCGAGGAAACGGTGCTCAATCATCTCGATGCCCGAATCGACCAGATCGGACAACGTGCCGGCGACACCTGGGAGGAGAAGTTGGAGGTTCTCGACGACTGCCTGGCCTTGCTCCCGGAACCGAATCGAACCCTGCTCGATCTTCATTATCGAGAAGAGATGGATACCGAACGAATCGCGATCCGAACCGATCTCCGGCGGGAGACGGTGAAGAAGAGACTCCAACGGATTCGCTCCAGCCTCGCCGAATGCCTTCAACGCAAAGGGGTCTTCGACCAGGCCGTGACGGACTGACCTTCGAATGTCGACCATGAACAATCCCCCAGAAAAATCCGACTCCCAATCGACCGGCGACGATCAGTTGCTCGACGCGATGCTCCGTGGTCATCTGCAGGATTCCCCGGCGGCGAAGAACGATCGAATCGACCGGGTGATGGCGGCCATCGACCGGAATCCAGAACGCGAGCCGGCAGACACCAGGCCTGCCTTCACGCCGTGGAGACACCGCCCGTTCGGTCGCGCCCTGGCCGCCGGATTCCTTCTCGCCACGATCACGGGGCTTGCCTTGATCGTGGCCCGCCCCCGGCCGGCCGACGCCACCGTCCTCCAGAGATCGATCGAACGGCTCGCCGACGGAGACCTGACCTACATCGTGAGCGTCTCCAACCCGCGCGACGACCTCGTGCAGAAGGAACGTGGAAGGAATCGCGACCGGGCCGACACCCGAAGGATCATCCCCAGAAACCCCTCGATCAAGCATCCGGGGCGACGAACGCTTGAATGGCGACTCCGACCCGAAGGCTCCGAACGTGTCTTTCCAGCGCGGAACCTGAAACGACTCGACGGCGCCATNCTGCACACTCAGGGGAATCGATCCGTTCTGTTGGTCGATGTCCGTGAAGATCAGGTGCTGGCTCGCGGTTTCGATGGTTCGAGGAACTGGAGCAACTTCAAAGATCCGGAATCCTCTCGGGCCAAGAGAGAAAACGGGCAGGGTGAACCACGCTTCAATCCCTCGAAGAGGTACCTGCGATTCATCACCCACGATCTGGCCAGTCAACTCGAAGAAATCGAACGGCGATACGATCTCAGCGGGCCCGTTCTGGTGGAGGATGTCGATGGCGGGCCGCCTCTGATTCGCCACGAAGCCGTGCGTCGGTCGAAGTCGCAGGGCGGGGCCGGTTCGCGGGGCGGGGCGATGAATCCCGGACGCATCGAACTCTGGACAGATCCCGACACCGAACGAATCGTGCTCTGCCGGTTTGATTTCCACTCCGACCCGGAGGAGCGGGAAGTGACGTCGATTGAATTCCGCCTGGAATCCACGATGGATCTTCCGGACGGCGTCTTCGATCCCGACACCTATCCCACGTTCACGCCACGCCGACGATCGGCGGAGCCTCGATCATCCCGCTGACCGAGCGAATTGAATTCAGGAATTTCCATCCGAGACCGGAGGATCGATCCGCATGATTCGATCCACCGCGACGTCTTCCAACGACATGGTCCCACCATCGGGCCAGAAGACCTGAAGCCGGGGAATCCGGGCGATTCCACCGAGGCCGACATGCACTCGAGGGTCACGCGCAGAAAGATAACTGCCATCCGTGCGAACGGTCCTGGTGAGTCGGCGTTCCCGCCCTTCGTCATCGGCGGGAAGATCGATCACCACCTTCGCACCAAGTGCCGGACCTCCGGTCCGATCTCTGATGTCCAGAAGCAGGTGCCGCCCGTTCCCACCCGCGACGTTGCGAAGAAGACGAACCGGGGCCTTTCGGTCCACCACCACCACGTCGAAGCTCCCGTCCTGATCGAAATCGCCGAAAATCGCGCCGCGGCTGGTTTTCGGCGTCGCGTCCAGTCCCCCGCTCGGCTTGACCGTTTGGAATCGACCCCTTCCGTCACCGCGGAGCAGAAGGTCCGGCTCCGCATACGGGTCGTCGACCTCCGCGAAAGTCTTTCCGATCCCGACTCGACCGTTCGCGGCGTAGAGATCGAGATGGCCATCATGATCGAAGTCGACCAACCCCAGCCCGAAACGAGTGAATCGCCGGGTCGCGGCGGCCAGTCCCGCCCGGGCGGTGCCGTCGATGAAACGTCCCCCCTGGTTGAGATGAAGCGAATCGGTCTCTCCCCCGAGGTTGCACACCAGAACATCCGGATCGCCGTCATCGTCGACATCCTCCACCACCACGCCCATCCCCGCCTTGGCGATGCCACTCAGATCCCGATCGCATCCGGCGCGGATCGCGAATTCCTCGAATCGAAGATCACCTCGGTTCATCCAGAGATGATCAGGCATGCCGTCGTTGGCGACGAAGAGATCCAGCCGTCCGTCCCCGTCGGCGTCGAGGGCGGCGACTCCGAGACCGGTGCCCGATTCCGCGGCGATGCCACTGGAGGATGAGATGTCGGTGAACGTTCCATCGCCGTCATTGCGGTAGAGGAGGTCCGACGTCGGACGGTCGTACTGGGCAGGTGCGCAATAGTCCGGTCGCCCCGAAGAATGTCGACAATCCATCTCCACCGCAGGTGACCAGTCCACGTAGCGTGAGACGAAGAGATCGAGATCGCCGTCCGCATCCGCGTCGAAGAAGGTCGCGCTCGCCGCGAAACCTTCGTCCCCGAGTCCGGCGTCGGCAGTCACGTCCGTGAAGCGAAAGCCGCCTTCATTCCGAAGAAGCGTGTCCCGACCAAGATTCGAAACGAAGAGATCGACATCGCCGTCGCCATCGAAATCACCGGTGGCGGCCCCCATGCCGAATCGATCTTCGTCATCCACTCCGGCCGCGTCCGTCACGTCGTCGAAACGAAATCCCCCGAGGTTTCGATAGAGACGATTCCCCCCGGCACCAGTCGCCTGCACCAGATAGAGATCAAGCAGACCATCCTGATCGAAGTCGGCGGCAGCACCCCCGCCCGCGACGATCTCGGGCAGCAGCGGGCGGTCGCCCAACCGGGTTTCGAGCACGAAGTCGACTCCGGACACCGCACCCATCTCCTCGAACCAGGCCGGTGGCGACGGAACGCCGACCGATTCCGAGCCGGACCGCGGCGACGCGGCGACCGTTGCAGGGGCGTCGTCCGAGGTGACCGGGGTCTCTCCGCAGCCGAGCACCCATCCCACGGCGATGGCCTGAACGGTTCCGGCCACCTTCCAATTCCTGCCTGACTGGATCCGATCTGGTGGTCCGCTCATCCGCCCGCCTCCACCACCACGAGTTCAGTCCGACGGACGCCCGGATGATTCGGCATGGCACCACGACACTGTTCGAGAAGCCTCCGAGCATCTCTGGCCCGACCACCGATGGCCAGTGCCCGAGACTCCACCAAAGCCGAATCGACCGAACGCCCGAACGTCTCGTCCACCCGACGAACCACGCGGATCGCATCGAGCAATCCGCCGGTTTCGACCAGGCTGTCCGCCACCGCGATGTGATAACGCACGGTCGAGGGCTCGATCTCCAGACAACGCCTGAAGGCGACCAGCGCGTCCCCCCATCGGCCATCGGCGGCAGCCGCGCGTCCGATCAGTTCATGAGCCTGAGGGTCTCCGGGAGTCAACTCAACGCAGCGAAGTCCTTCCTCCCGGGCTCGCCGGAGCAGCTCGCCGGGATTTTCGGCGCCCCGCTGGGCCAGGGCCACCGCCGCCAACCCGGCTCGGAGCCTCGGCGGCGCCCATCCCGGTTCGACCGCGATGATTTCATCCGCACTCGACAGAACACCAGCGTGATCCCCGAGAACGGCGAGGGCCGCGACCTTCCCGAAGCGAATCTCCTTCTCCGGACCGTATCGAGCCTCCATTTGCGCCAGAAGGGCGAACGCNTCCTCCCGTCGTCCCTTCGCCGCGAGCGACAGGACATCATCCATCCGCTGGCTGCGATCCAATCTCTGGTCTCGAACCGACTGGGTCCAGGGGTCGATGAACGTCGGACGGGCCGCACCAGCCACGGTCAGCTCGCGGGCCCCGTCGTCGTCACGACCCATTCCCTGCAAGGCTCGTCCCAACAGGTACCGAGCCGCAAGGTCTCCCGGCTGACGTCCGACATGCGGCTCCATCACGGCGACCGCCTGTTCGGGATCACCATCGGCGAGCAACGTCATCCCGAGAATTCGATGACCATGAGCATCGGTGGGATCCAGTTCGATGGCCCGCGCCGCAAGCCGCCGAGCATCTTCGAGTTCTCCGGCTTCCAAGGCCCAGGCGGCGGCCCTCCATGCCAGGAACGCCTGATCAGGATCAAGTCCCACCGCGATCTTCGACATGTCGTAGGCGGCGACCGACTCGCCCGCACCCCCCAGAGCGACCGCCAGGAGCAGTCGGCGACGGGCAGAATCCGGCTGAAGCACGACCGCGCGATTCGCCGGATCGACCGCCAGGTCGTATCGAGCGTGGGCAAGCCAGGCATCGGCCAGATCCCCCCACGCCTCCCCGTCATCCGGCCGCGACTCGACCGCCCGCAGACGTTCGACCAGGAGTTCTCGAACCGCGGAATCGAGTGTCCCGGGGTCGACGCCCTCGGGAAACCTCACGTCNTCCGCCACTGATGGCGGAGCGTCCGTGACCGTGGATTCGCCATCGCAACCGGCGATTCCTCCGAGCAACGACGCCCAGAACATGCCCGTGAACGCGAATGGAAGGAGAGGCTGTCTTGTGATGCGGGTTCCTGGCATGAGATCGACTCCGGTGCGGCTTCCCCGAAACGATAGCCTGAGCACATGCCTCGACGACGTCTCCTGCCATTCCTTGCCGTTTCCGTCCTGCTGACCGCCGCCCTGATGNTCTTCGCGCCAGGCTGTCAGGGAGTGATTCCCAATCGGGACCCCAGTGGCGACCCCTTTCCCACGGTTGCGGGTCGGGACCTCGAAGACCGAGCGATCGAACTTCCGGCCGCGGTCGAGGGGGCTCCCGCGATCCTCATGATCGGCTACGTCCAGGAGACCCAGTTCGACATCGACCGCTGGACACTGGGGTTGCTTCAATCCGGCACCAAGGTCCGGCTGATGGAGATACCCGCCGTCGGTGGCTGGTTCCCCGCCACCTTCCTCCAGTCCACGATCGACAACGGCATGAGGTCGGGGATTCCCGCCGAGGACTGGGCATCCGTGGTCACCTTGTACGGCGAGGATGCCGACCGGACCCAGGCGTTCACCGGAACCGAACGACCACGGAACGCTCGGATTCTGCTTCTGGACCGACATGGGGTGGTCCGCTGGTTCTGGGACCAGGGCTATTCACCCTCGAGACTGCTCGAAATGCTCGAACGAGCCTCGAGCGATCAACCCGAAAACTGAGGCTCTGAATCTCCGGCGTCGTATACTCCGGATCTCATGGCAAAGTACGAACCATTCAACGGCACGGAATTCATCGACGCCTCCCCCGAAGAGGTGCACGCCTTCCTCATCGACCTCGATCGGCTGGTGGCGATCGTTCCCGGCCTCGTGAAGAAGGAGATCGGAGACGACGGCATCTGCCGCACCACCGTCCGACCCGGCTTCAGTTTCATCAAGGCGAACCTCAAGCAGGACTTCGAGCTGGTGGAACACACGCCGCACGAGAAGGTGGTGATCGGGGTTCAGGCGAAGGGCATCGGCAACAAGTTCGGGGTCCAATCGACGCTGGCTCTCACCCCCCACGAATCCGAAGGAACCCGCCTTGATTGGGAGGCCGAGATCGTTCACATGTCCGGTCTGGTCGCCGCCTTGGGCAGCACCATCATTCGTGCGGCCGCGGATCAGGTGATCAAGGAAGGCTTCGAGTCGATGCGGAAGGCGATCAAGGCGGACCAGGACGCCTGATCGGCCACCCCCTGGTTCCGAACCGCCGAATACAACGCCCGCGGTTCCGTTGAGCCGGCCGACATCGCCTGGCGGTTCCGCACCGGATCGGCCTCGGGTCGGCCTCGGGTCTTCGTCGCGGTCCTCCTCCGGAATGAGTTCGGTGGGTGACCCTTCGAATCCCGCTCCCTCGCTGATGGACGAAGACGGCCCGACGCGAAGCGCCGGGCCGTCGAATCAACATTGAATGACGGCGTCTCCACCGTTCTGCCGNTCAGCCAAAGGCCGCGTAGCCCTTGCCGAGAAGCGTGGACGCGATCTTGAGCTGCATGATCTCGTCCGTTCCCTCGTAGATCCGACAGACCCGAACGTCTTGAAGGTGACGGAAGGGTCGATAGAGCTCGCTCCAGCCACGTCCACCGAAGACCTGAACCGCTCGGTCCACGGCTTCCCAGGCGGCGTTGCTCGCCCAGTACTTGGCCTCGGAAACCACGAAGTCGGCATGGGCGAGCTTCTCCTTGTCGCCGGGAGCGTCGTCGGACACTTCCTTGGCCAGGGCCGCTCGCTCGATCATCGCATCCGACGTCGCACGCATCATCTCGATGCGTGCGATGTGCTGCTGCACCAGCTGGTGGCGGGCGATCGGCTTGCCGTGCTGCTCTCGTTCCTTCGAGTACCGGAGGCATTCCGCGAGACAATCCTCGATCGTCCCCAGGCAACCCGAAGCCACTGACAGTCGGCCGGAGACCAGCGTGTGCATCGCGATGCGGAAGCCGTTGCCTTCGCCACCCAGCATGTTGTCACCGGAGATGACGTGATCGGTCATCTCGAACATCGCGGTGTCCGAGGTGTACATGCCCGGCTTGGCATGCAACGCTTCGGCTTCGAACGAATCACCCGCGGTGTCGACGATGAACGCGCTCATTCGTCGATCCGGGCCTTCGGAACCTTCCGGGAAGGCGAAGACGATGACGGCGTCGGCGATGGAACCGTTCGAGATCAGGTACTTCACACCGTTGAGCACGTACTTGCCGTCTTCGAGCCGCCAGGTGCACGTGCCTTCGAGCGGATTGCTGCCGGCATCGGGCTCCGTGAGACCGAAGGCGAGCGTGCAATCACCGCGGCAGGACGCGGGAAGGTATCGCTCCTTCTGCTCTTCGGTGCCGTACTTCAGGATCGGGTACTGGCCGATCGAAGTCTGCCCGGAGAAGAACGTCCGAACGCCGGTGCCCTCACGATTGATTCGAACCAGCATGCGGGCGTAGGTCAGGCTGTCGACCCCTCGTCCTCCATACCGCTTCGGGAGGGGCATGCCGAGAAGATCGTACTTCTTGCCAAGCTCCCAGATGGCGGGGTTCGACTGGTGTTCGAGGTAGCAGATCTCCTCGAGCGGACGAATCTCCTCGCAGTACGCCTCGACGTCAGCGATGAGCTTCGCGGTCTCNTCGGGAGTGGCCCGGTCCGAGGCCGCGGTCGGGGCGGCCATGGTGTCGACGTGGTTCACGAACGGCTCCAAAATTCGGGGCTGAGAGCGATCGGACGGGACCGATCTGGGTTATTGAGAACAGACCCTGAAGCGTAGCACGCCCGTCCCTCGGAATCGGCCGTTTCAGCCATGTGTACCCGCAAAAAGTTGAGGAGCGACGGCCCGATACATTCGNNCGTTTTTCGCGGCCCGTGGCGGGTCACNCCGGATCAAGTTCGGTACATTTCGCTAAATCTTCGCCGTCTAGTGTGACCACGCGGCGGGTTTGAGCCGATTCGAATACTTAAACGCCAACTTACGGGCCTCCAGAGCCCACTTTTATTCATCTTCACGGGCCGAATCAGGACATTCTCTTTTCTGAAACGCGGAGCCGTGCTTCCGAGAGCCACCAAGTGACCACCTTGAACCCCATTGCTGCCGAGCTCACGAAAAAAATCGAGGACGGAAGTGCCGTCGTCGGCGTGGTTGGCCTTGGCTATGTCGGACTTCCGCTTGCTCATGCCCTCCATCGAGGCGGCATGCCGGTGCTTGGATTCGATGTCGACGAGCAGAAGATCAAGGCGATCGCGGCGAAGGAAAACTACCTCCGTCACCTCGGCGATGAGATGATCGTCGANCTGTCGGACAGTGATCGCTTCGAGGCCACCACCGACTTCACCCGACTGGGCGAATGCGACGTGATCATGATCGCGGTGCCCACGCCCCTCGGACGTCATCAGGAACCGGACCTCTCCTACATCACGATCACCGCCGAACACATCGGACGCACTCTGCGTCCCGGCCAACTGGTGATCCTGGAATCGACCACGTATCCCCGGACCACGCGGGATGAAATGCTCCCGGTGATGATGGCTCACGCCCCCGAGTCAGCCAGGAACCTGGTGGTGGGCGAAGACCTCTTCGTGGCGTTCAGCCCCGAGCGCGAGGATCCGGGNCGCAAGGATCATTCGACNAGCACCATCCCCAAGCTCGTCGGCGGCCTCGAGCCGGAATCGACCCGACTCGCAGGCATGGTCTATCGCAAGGGAATCTCCCAGGTGGTCGAAGTCGCCACGGCAGAGATCGCCGAAAGCGCGAAGCTCCTCGAGAACATCTTCCGGGCCGTGAACATCGCCCTCGTGAACGAGATGAAGATCGTCCTCACCGAAATGGACATCGACATCTGGGATGTCGTTCGCGCGGCAGGCACCAAGCCGTTCGGATTCATGCCCTTCTATCCGGGCCCCGGCCTCGGTGGACACTGCATCCCGATCGACCCGTTCTATCTCACGTGGAAGGCGAAGGAGGTCGGCTGCTCGACCCGGTTCATCGAACTCGCCGGACAGGTGAACACTTCGATGCCCGAATACGTCATCGACCGGGTCGCAGGAGCCCTCAACGACCACACCAAGCCCATCAAGGGCTCGAAGATNCTCGTCCTCGGACTGGCTTACAAGCCGGATGTCGATGACACCCGGGAAAGCCCCTCGTTCGAGCTGATCAAGATCCTGGAGGATCGTGGGGCGGACGTTGAATTCAGCGATCCGCACATTCCCAAGGCTCCCAGAGTCCGGCGACATGACCTTCAGATGACCAGCATCGAACTGACCCCGGAGTCGCTCGCCTCCTTCGACTGCATTNTGATCTCGACCGACCATGCGGCCTTCGATTACGAGTCGATCGCGAAGCATGCCACGCTCGTGGTGGACACCCGCGATGCGATGCGCGCCCATCACGACATCATGGGTGACCGGCTGGTCCTCGCCTGAGCCGATCTCCAGCCAGCGTTCTTCGACCCCCGTGATGGCTCACCGCCACACGGGGGTCGTTTTCATTCGGACATCCTCCACCGAGGGCAGGGCCCGGGAACCGCGTGGTAGCGTGACGGCATGGCCGAATTCCCACCGCCACCGCCGATGAGTCCGCGGCTCTTCGGAGCGGGCCCCGGGACTCGACGAACCGTGCCTTGAACTCAACCACGGGGAAGCCAGGACCATGGGCACCCCCTCCATCGAATCAGCGCCCGAGCCCGAACACAGGCGGACTCCGATGAATCATCCCCCGAAAAAGCACCCGACGAATCTGGCGGAAGAGATCGAGAAGTCTCGACCCTTCGATCTGCCGGCTCAAGAGGCCTACCTCAATCTCGTGCGTTCCAGATCCATTCTGTCCGAACACTTCGCGGTTCTGTTCCGGGAGCACGGCCTCACCGAGAGTCAATACAACGTGCTTCGGATCATCGCGTCCGCGGCGACTCCGGGCATTCGGATCGAGGCCATTCGCCTCCGACTCGTCGAGCGCGGCCCGGACGTCAGCCGAATCATCGATCGATTGGAACGCCGCGGCCTGGTTCAGCGAGTCATCGACCCCGACGATCGAAGAGCCCGGAGGATCGTGCTCGAGGAGTCCGGAGAGCGGCTTCTTGGCCACCTGAGGCCCCGGATCGATCGAGTACACCGGGAACATCTGTCCCATCTCACCGAGGCGGAAATCGGCACNCTGAACGAACTTCTGTTCCGAGCACGACACCCCGAAGGCTGAACCGCCGCATCCTGCGGCGGGACATCACGATCTCATCCCGGCATTTCCGGAGTGCCCGCTCCTTTGACGCATGACCGGGCAGGCCGGGATTTCGTACAATCGCCCGTCCCGCTGGAGCACCGAGTCGGTCGCCCGCGAGTCCCAAAACCAAGGAAAGGCAACGATGTCCGCCCCTACCATCATCTACACGCACACCGATGAGGCTCCGGCCCTCGCGACCTACTCGTTCCTGCCGATCCTTCAAACCTTCGCCGAAGCGGCCGGTATCTCGATCGAGACCCGGGACATCTCCCTCGCAGGCCGGATCATCAGTCGGTTTCCCGAACGTCTCTCGGACGAGCAACGAATCGACGATCACCTCGCCGAGCTGGGGCGACTCGCCACCACGCCGGACGTGAACATCATCAAGCTGCCGAACATCAGCGCATCGATCCCCCAGCTCAAGGCGGCCATCGCGGAACTCCAGTCGCAGGGTTACGACCTCCCGGATTACCCCGACACGCCGACCAGTGATGAAGAACGCGCGGCTCGCAAGCAGTACGACGCGATCAAGGGAAGCGCTGTGAACCCGGTGCTCCGGGAAGGGAACTCCGATCGTCGCGCCCCCAAGGCGGTCAAGGCCTACGCCCGAGCCCACCCTCATCGAATGGGCGCCTGGTCCGCCGATGCATCCAGCCATGTGTCGAGCATGTCCGAAGGCGACTTCTTCGGGAACGAACGATCCGTGACGATCGAAAACGAGACCACCGTCTCGATCGAACACGTGGCGCCCGACGGGTCCTCCACCGTTCTTCGGGATTCGCTCCCGCTGGAGACCGGCGAAGTGATCGACGCCACCTTCATGTCTCGCCGTGCACTCGCGAAGTTCCTCGATGCGGAGATCNCGGACGCGAGGGAACGCGGCGTTCTCTTCTCCCTGCACCTGAAGGCCACGATGATGAAGGTTTCCGACCCCATCATCTTCGGCCACGCCGTCCGGGCCTTCTTCAAGACGGTGTTCGAACGCCACGCCGAGACGTTCGATCGTCTCGGTGTCGATCCGAGCAACGGCTTCGGAGATGTCGTGACGAAGATCGCCTCCCTGCCGGAAGCCGAACGCCAGGCGATCGAAGCCGACATCGAGGCCGTGTATGCCTCCGGACCGGGTATCGCACAGGTCGATTCGGATCGTGGGATCACCAATCTCCATGTCCCCAGCGACATCATCATCGATGCCTCGATGCCGGCGATGCTCCGTGACTCCGGCTGCATGTGGAATGCGGCGGGCAAGACCGAAGACGCCAAGGCCGTCATTCCCGACCGCTCCTATGCCGGCATCTATCAGGCCGTGATCGATGACTGCCGGATCAACGGGGCCTACGACCCCGCCACCATGGGCAGCGTGCCGAACGTCGGCCTGATGGCCAAGAAGGCGGAGGAATACGGTTCCCACGACAAGACCTTCGAAATCCACGCCGCAGGCACGGTTCGAGTCATCGACGCCGACGGCACGGTCCATCTGTCTCATGACGTCGAGGAAGGCGATATCTGGCGGATGTGTCAGACCAAGGATGCCCCGATCCGTGACTGGGTGAAACTCGCCGTCACCCGCGCCCGAGCGACCGGAGTCCCAGCGGTGTTCTGGCTGGATTCCGCCCGGGCACACGACCAGCAACTGATGCGCAAGATCGAGCAGTACCTTCCGAACCATGACACGGACGGACTCGAGTTCCACACGATGGCTCCCGCCGATGCCTGCCGTTTCAGCGTCGATCGCATCCGACGAGGCGAAGACACCATNTCGGTGACGGGAAACGTCCTGCGTGACTACCTGACGGATCTCTTCCCCATTCTGGAGGTGGGCACCAGTGCGAAGATGCTCTCCATCGTCCCGCTCATGAACGGTGGCGGGCTGTTCGAGACCGGTGCCGGCGGATCGGCTCCGAAGCACGTCCAGCAGTTCGAGAAGGAAAACCATCTCCGATGGGATTCGCTCGGCGAATTCCTCGCGCTTGCCGCCAGCTTCGAACATCTCGCGGATCGGACCGGAAACGCCGGGGCCGGCGTGCTGGCTCGCACCCTTGACGAAGCCACCACGAGGTACCTGATGGAAAACCGGGCTCCCAGCCGGAAGGTTCGGGAACTCGACAACCGCGGCACCCATTTCTTCCTCGCCATGTACTGGGCCCAGGCCCTCGCTGGTCAGACCGAAGACCCGAGCCTCGCAGGACTCTTCGGTGGCCTTGCAGCCTCGCTCGAGGAACGTGAAGCGGTGATCCTCGATGAACTGAACGGTGCCCAGGGCATCGGGATGGACATCGGCGGCTACTTCCATCCGGATCCGGCCCGGGCGGCCCGGGCGATGCGTCCCAGCGGAACCTTCAACGCGATCATGGACGGCGTCACCGCCGGAGCCTGAGCGGATTGAAAGCGACTCGAAGTCCCTCGGCTCCATCACGATGGAACCGGGGGACCTTTTTTTCCGCGCTCGCGGTGACCGAACCAGCCCGGGAGATGAAGGGTGCCGGGACCGACGCCATCAGGCTGCGGTCAGATACGGAATGATCTTCTCCTCGCAGTGATGACGAAAGACATCCACGTGTCCGAGGTCTCCGAACAACTGCATCCGAAGTCCGCCCACGTACGGCGACCATTGATCCATCCCGAGCGGGCCGAGAGACAGTCGCGATCCGGAACGAATGAGGACCGTCTCGACGTCCGTCGGTTCGGGGCGATGCCTGGTGAGCATTCGAAGATGTTGGATACCGGTTCGGACCAGCCGACTCTCCAGCCATCCACCACGACTGGCGGTCTGGCGGGCGATCGAGATGCTGATCGACCATCGCATCCGCGAGATCGCGGAAGCGGAAATGTACGGGTGACCATCGAAGACGATGAGCCTCTTCACCGACCCCTCGATTCCTTCGACCATCGCATGCGCGATGCTTCCTCCGAGGCAGAATCCGAACAGAGTCACGGATTCGTCGGCCGCTCCGGCCACGTTCTCCGCATTCGAGATCAGGTTCGCGATTTCGGGAACCGTCATCGCTTTGGGCCCGTTGGGATCCAGTCCCGGATAATCCCACCCCACGATGGTCGGTCCGGAAGGAATCAATTTCGAAAGCCGCTCGAAGCTCCAGGTCGTCCCATGCAGCCCCGGCAACATGATCAACCTCCCCGCACCGGGAGTACCTTGCCGAAGCACGCGGCGAAGAATCGGCGTTTCTTCCTGGTCGACGGTCTGAAGGCGACGACCGAGCTCGACGATATTCTCGGTCGGCCTGATGAGATCGTCTCCACGCCGCCCGAACCGATGCAGGATCGAAGCCCGGAAACGCCCGAGGGCCTCGGATGAAAAACCCCCGAATTTCGCCCGACTCGCTTCACCCANGGTGAGACACGCTCCATCTCNCTCGACCGCCGACCGGAGCATGTTGCCCAGGTTCCCAACGGTGTGTCGTATTTCCTTCGGTACGGACATGACCTGAAGGTGCGCAGGGATGCCCGTGTTTCAATCGCTTCGCCCCTGCGTGAGGATTTTCAGGTCGGCCTGTCACATCNGGCCCGAGAATCCCGGCCTTCCATGATCGTTCCACGATCACCCACTCCATCAGGGATTCGTCGATCAGGGGATCAGGGGATCCCCGGGGTCTCCGCGGCTGATCGCGCCATGGGAATCGCCTCCCCACCTCGGACCTCGGTCTCCCGACACGACCACACCCTCGATCGAGGGNCCGGTGTCGGTGGCCACCCGCGTGCTCATCGATCGTGAACCCACCGGGAAAGGAGCGCGGGTCAGCGCCGTCTTCCGAGACGGCGTTCCAATCGTCGCCCCAGGAGTTCGGCGAGGATCATCGCCACGACCGACAGCACCACGGAGAACAGAACCAGAATCATCACACGATCCTCACCGGCGGGATCCTGAGTCTCGGTCCAGATCGCCAGCGCCAGGGTGCGGGTCGACCCCGGAAGATTCCCCGCGACGAGAATCGTGGCCCCGAACTCTCCCAGGCTCCGCGCGAAGGCGAGAATGGATCCGGCCAGCACCCCCGGCAACGCCAGCGGCAGGGTGATCCGATGAAAAGTCGACCACGGCCCGGCCCCCACATTGGCCGCCGCCCGTTCGAGATCTCGATCGACCAGTTCGATCGCGAGTCGAGTGGAACGAACCAGCAACGGAAAGCCCATCACGGCACTGGCGACGGCCGCCGCCCACCAGGTGAACGCGACGTCGATTCCCAGATGTTCATGGAGCGGCCCTCCGATCCAGCCGCCGCGGCCNAGCATGCGGAGCAGCAGGTATCCCACCACCACCGGAGGAAGCACCAGCGGCAGGTTCACCAAGGCCTCGACCACCGCGGAGAACCCGGAGCGGGCCCGAGCCAGCCACCACGCCATCGCGATTCCGGGAATCAGCATCACGAGCACCGAGACCAACGCCACTCGCAACGAGATGATCACCGCCGCCCAGGCTTCCGTGTCGGCGATCAAGGCTCCACTCCTTCCGAGGCCATGAAGCCCGCCTGAAAGAAGACCTCATGCTCCTGAAGCAGATCGAGGAGGCTCTCGGCCTGAGGATGATCGCTCAAAATCGCCCCCTCGTACCGAATCGGTCGATGGGCTTCCTCTGGAATTCGACGCACCACTCTCACGCGTTCACTCCCCGATGCGTCACTGGCGTAGACGATTCCAGCATCGGCATCGCCGCGTTCGACCAGTGCCAGGACGGCACGAGCATCTCCCGCGACCAGNAGTCGCCCGTCGACCTCGGACCTCCAGCCCAGATGGTCGATGACTTCGTCGGTGTATCTTCCCAGAGGAACGGACCGTGGCTCCGCCACCGCGATCCGACCGATCGGAGGATCGGCCTTCGATCCAGTCGACGAGTCCGTGGGAACCACCACCACCAGCCGATTCCGAGCCAGCAAGACCCTTGAACCATCAAGGATCATCCCCTCGGCTTCGAGTTCATCCATCCATCGCTCATCGGCAAGCACCACCAGATCCGCTGGTGCCCCGGCCAGGATCTGCGTGACCAGCATCGAGGACGCCGCGGCCGAGATTCGAGGTCTGTCCGTGTTCGACCTTTCGGCCACCTTCTCGACCACCGGACGGGTACTGGCCGCGACATGGACCCAGAGCGGGCGGGTCCCCTCGGTCTCCCCGCCGCAGCCCATGGCCATGGTGATCAACCCCGACGCCAGGAGCATTCGCAGGCATTCGTTCGATCGGCGAGGACGAACGACCGTCCGAGGCGTTCCGGAAGAAGCGAGATGGGAGATTCGAAAGGAGATCATCGCTGACGCATTGAACAGCAGATCGTGCCGGATTGCCCGAATGGCAGGATTCGCCCCTGATCGAACGCCTGAAAACCGGGGCTCGGAGCCCGAGGAATCCACGAGGAATATGGGATAGTCGGACAAAGAGCAGAACCACAGCCCCATCGAGATCGGAGTACCGCGAATGAAGCCTGAACACCTTGATGCCAACCGACGCCATTGGGATGAACGGGTTTCTCTTCACGCTGCCAGCGACTTCTACGACGTCAAAGGTTTCCTCGACGGAGAATCGACACTTCGGGATTTCGAAACCGAGGAACTCGGCCCGGTCTCCGGACGCTCCCTGCTCCACCTTCAATGTCATTTTGGATTGGATTCACTCAGCTGGGCTCGACGGGGCGCCCGGGTCACGGGCCTGGACTTCAGCCGAACCGCGATCCGAGCCGCCGAGGATCTCGCCCGTCGATCCGGTCTTGATTCTTCCTTCGTTCACGGCGACGTGCTGAATGCCGCCCGCATCCTCGGACGTCGATTCGACGTGGTCTACACCGGGCTTGGCGCGATCTGCTGGATCGACGACCTGGAACGATGGGCCTCGCAGATCAACGCACTCCTCCACCCCGGCGGAACCTTCTACCTGGTCGAGTTCCATCCGTTCACCGACGTGTTCGGCGAACGAGATCTCACGGTGGAAGCGTCCTATTTCAACGGTGGCACTCCGCTTCGAGTGGAGGAAACCGGAACCTACGCCGATCCGGCGGCCGAGACCACCGAAAACCTTTCCTTCACCTGGACTCATCCGGTGAGCACGGTCATCAATCGGCTCGTCGAATCCGGCTTGCGGCTCGATCGCTTCGAGGAACACGATTACACGATCTTTCCCAGGTTCGAGAGTCTCACACCGGATCCTGGCACCGATGTACACCGCTTTCCAGTCGGGCATCCGAAACTCCCCCTGATGTACTCGCTGAGAATGCACCGCGACCGAGAATGATTTTGGGTCAAAATCTCGTTAAACGAGGTTTCGATGTCCACAAAAGGATTCTCGCGACAAATTCCCAGGGACGACTCCGCCCCAGCCTTTCTCACCCGATGATCCTATTCATGAACCCGATCAACCGAACCCTGCTCATCACGCTGACGATCCCGGCCTGCCTCGTGACCGTCGGCGCGGCATTCTCCTTCGGCCTGGCGGGCCTCCCTCAGGATCGCCAGGGGTCGCGATTCATCGATCTCGAGCTGCACGAACGATTCGACACCAACGATGACGGTCGCCTTGACCGTGAGGAACGAGATCTCGCCCGCAAGGAGATCCCTCCCAGGACGCCGCGAGGACGCCGTGGTGGACGCCCGGGAATGGATCGCGGAGACGAGGGGCCGCGTCCCGAGACTCTTCCCGACGCCCTGCGCATCGATGTCGAAGACCGAAAATCGGTTCCGAGACTGGAAGGGACGGGACTGTACGACCGAGACGTTCTGCACACCCTCTTCCTCGAATTCCCCGAGAACGACTGGCATCAGGAGATGGTCGTCTTTCACGGAACCGACGTGGAGGTGCCGGCCATGCTGAGCCTCGACGGAAGACCGATCGGCGAGGTCGGCGTTTCCTATCGTGGCAACACGTCGTTCGACATGCCCGCCAAGAAGTCGTTCGGCATCTCGATCGATGCTTACGACGATGATCTCCGTCTCGATGACCGCCGCACCCTGAATCTGCTGAACGCCAACGGCGATCCATCGATGATGCGGGAGGTTCTCTTCTCCAACATCGCTTCTGATCACGTGCCGGCACCGGAGGCGAACTTCGTTCGAGTCGTGGTGAACGGGACCTACCTCGGGGTCTACGGAAACCTCGAGCAGATCAACAAGGACTTCACGAAGCGGACCCACGACACCTCGAAGGGCGTTCGCTGGAAGGTGCCCCCCGACTTCAGCGGCGGTGGTGCCCTCACCTACCACGGCGAGGATCCCGCGGAGTACGAATCCCGGTACGAACTCAAGACCGGCTCGGCCGGCACCGAGGACTGGAAGGCGTTGATCGAACTCTGCCGCATCCTCAAGGAGACGCCGGACGAGGAGATCGAGGAACTGCTTCCCAAGCACCTGGACGTCGAGGAGACGATCCGGTTCCTCGCCCTCGACAACGCCTTCGTGGATTCCGACGGCTACTACAGCCGGGGCAGCGACTATTACGTCTACCTGGATCCCGACGGGATCTTCCACCTGATTCCTTACGACAACAACGAGACCTTCGGTGGTGGCCACGGCCCTGGTCGCGGCGGACCCGGAGGCCCCGGCGGACGCGGTGGTCCCCCTCCGGGGTTCGGCCCCGGCGGCCCCCCATCCGGCGCCGGTCCCGGTGGCCGTCCCGCGAACCAGGAACGAGGAGNTCCACCCCGGGGCGTCGGCTCCGAGGAGCAAGGTCGGGATCGAGCTCGCGGGCAGCGAGGAACCGGACGTCCCGACAGCACTCGAGGCCGCGAGCAGCGGCGTCGCGGGCGTGGGCCGGGGCGTGGAGGTCCTGGCGGAGGCGGGGGCGGCATGACCCAGACGCCACTGGCCCTTGCGAATGAACTCGAGACCCGTCCCGTGATCGCTCGGATCCTCTCGGTCGAGGCCTGGCGAGCCGACTATCTCGAGACGATCCGTGAGATCGCCGAGACGGACCTGGACTGGGCGAACCTCAAGCCCCGCATCGACGCGTATCGAGCACTGATCGAGAGAGACGTCGTCCAAGATCCGTTCCATGGGGATCGCACCGGTTTCCGACGCTCCCTCTACGGCGACGACGATTCCCTGAAGTCGTTCGCCGCCGAACGAAGACGTTTTCTTCTGAAGCACCCGGAGCTCGCCGCCGAGGCGTCACGAACGTCGTCCGAAGATGCCGCAAGTGCATTAGGATCCCAATCCGGCGATCGATCCTCGGATCGCTGATGTGAACCGACGACCGTGAATCTCCTTCCTTCCATCCTCGCCATCGACCTGCCCGAACTGATGGACACCGGCGGTGCGGACGAGGTCCGCGCCCTCACTCCCGTCGTGACGCTCAGCCTCGCGATCGCATTCGGGTTCGTGGTCGCGATTCTCCACCTTCTGGCGCATCGCGATCGTCCGATCTACTCGCTCTGGCGGACCCTCCTCCTCATCGCCCCGTTGATCGCGATGGCGACGATGGCCGTCGGTTCGAATCTCGCCGCCGCCTTCACCCTCTTCGGCACCCTGGCGATCGTCCGCTTCCGGACGCCGATCAAGGATCCTCTGGATGCGGCCTTCGTCATCTTCTCGGTGGTGATCGGTCTCGCCCTCGGCAACGGGAGCCTGGAAGTGGCCTCCGTGGGCACCGGGATGATCGCGGCCCTCATCCTGGCCCTGCTCGCCGTGAACCGAATGGTTCCGCGGGAGCATCGCTCCACCCTGAAGCTGGTGGTCGATGGAACGCAGACGTCCGATGCGGGATGGCGAACGGTCCTGGCGGCCGAAGACATCCGAATCAAGATCGACTCCTGCACCGTCGATCGCGGCCGCGGAACGCAGACGATCAGGCTGAGTTTCTCCGGCATCGCGGGGGAGCGATGGCCGGGGCTGCTCTCGAAGCTGCTCGACCTTCCCGAGATCCAGCAAGCGGTCGGACGAACCGACGAGGGCTAGCGGTCGGCCGGGGCCAGAACGGCATGGTCCGGTGGATCGCCCTCGCCGTGGAGGTGATGCTCGAGAAAGCGCCGGACGGCATCGTCGATCCTCGGGTCGCGGAAGCCCCCGTGACCACCCCCCGCGATCCGAAGAAGAACCACCGAGCCGCCCACCGCCTCGATCGCCGAGACCAGGGACGCCGACTGCCCGAAGGGGACCAGCCGATCCCGATCCCCATGGACGACCAGCAAGGGCGGATCCTCGGCATCGACGAACTCGATGGGACTCGCGGATCGCGCCAGCACCGGATGCTCCTGCACCGGACCGCCCACCAGCTGCGACTCCGGTGAATCCGGAGCGTCATGTTCGATCACGCCGTCGGGCGGCATCTGGGATTGAATGGCCAGCAGATCCGTGGGCCCGAAGAAGTC
>NYSW01000062.1 GCA_002683195.1 Phycisphaerae bacterium | reverse complement strand
GTTCGTGGAGTGGGGAAGCTGCGGCGACTGTCGTGCGGATCTCGACGGTGACGGCGTCGTCGGCGGAAGCGATCTCGGTCTGCTCTTCGTCGAGTGGGGCGCGTGTCCCTGAGGCATCTGGGTCCCGGAACGCGATGACCCGAGTCAGACGCTTCATCGAACGCTGAAGCAGGTCCGGCGATGCGGGGACGACGTGCCGACGCACCCGATCACGGTGCGACGGTCTTCCAGGACCTCGGATCCGCACCGAGCCTCTTGCCGTAGTCCGAGAGCGACCGCATCGTCTTTGCATCGAACATGTTCATCGGGTTCGGGGTCGCGAGTTGCTTCTCGACCGAGATCCAGCGAACTTCAACCTCGCCGTCGCCGCGCAGCCGGGTCAGTTCCGCCAGGGCGAAGAGATGTCGAAGGGCGGTGATCTCGGCGGAGGTGGAGAGCAACTGGAAGGCGCGGTCCGCGACCGCGGGCCAGGTCGGCTGCGAGATCGCCGGGGGAATTCGAAGATTGCCGTTGAGGANGACCCAGTACCGGGTCTTGGGAATCGGGTCGTCGGGATACGTCTGCTTCCAGAGACCGCCGAAGGTGTCTTTTACCGCCGACGCCCGACCGCCCGCGTAGAAATTGCCGACCGCCCCGCCGTCGACGTAGAGGGTCCCGTCGATCTCCCGCGGTGGAAAGACCGCGGGAATCGCGCACGACGCGAGGATGATCTCCTGCAGGCGTTCCGCATCGCCCGCCTCGATCGACTTCCGGGCCGCGTCGGCGAAGTCGAACACCCCGGGGATCTGCTCGTCGATGTTGCTGGCCTGGATCAGGAGCAGCCGTCCGTCGGNGGTGGCGGCGTCGATCTTCTTCGCGAAGTCGACGTTGACGATCGTTTCGAGATCCCGTTTGATGCCCGAGACCTTCATCAGGCTCTGGTTCTCGGGATAGAAGGACATCGGTTCCCGCAACGTCACCCAGTCGGGCTCGGGGTTTCGGAAGAATCGATCGACTTCCTGCCGCGCCTCGTCGGTGCCCAGGTAGGCGAAAGGAGCGATGAAAGATCCGGTGCTGACCCCGGTCACGCCATCGAAGGTCGGCAGGGCGGCGGGGCCNGCCGGCACGGTCGCCCAGCCGATCAGAAAGCCCGCGCCGAAGGCACCGTTCGCACCGCCCCCGGAGAGGACCAGGAAGTCCATGGTCGCGTCGGGGTCCTGCTGCTGACGGGCGTGCATCCGCGCCACGAAGNCCCTGGTCTGGGTGATCTTCCCGGCGGCTCGTTCGCGGATGGTGTCCTGCTGGCGCTTGGCCAGTTCCGCGGCGGGAACCGGGGTCCGGGGGGGCGCGATGCTGCTTCCCTGGATGACCGGGGCGAGCAGGTAGACCAACGTCAGGAGTCCCGCGAAGAACAGGAAACCAAGCAGGAACGAGACGGCGGCGAGGCGTCGTCGGTGGGGGCGGGGGCCGTTGTCGGGCCTGGATTCTCTGGGAGGCATGGCGATGGGATCCTCTTGCTTCTGATTGCCGCCCGAGTCCGGCGTGGGTCCGGGGTGGGTCCGGCGTGGGTCGGGGACATCAACCGGTTGGGATCAACTGGTCTTGAACATCATCCGGGCCGCGTCGACCCCGATCCGGGCGGTTCGGCCGTCGAGGTCCGCGGTGGGGTCGAGCTCCACGATGTCCATCGCGATGCAGCCACCGTGGGCGGCCAGGCGTTCCAGAACCCGCATCACCTGTTCGATGCGAAGACCGTCGGCGACCGCGAGGTTCACGCCCGGGGCTTCGGTCGGGTCGATGACGTCCAGGTCNAAGGAGAGCGCGAACGCGCCGCCGTCGGGCGCGACTCGCTCCAGGACGCGATCCGCGATCGAGACGGGAGACTCGTCGATGAAGGCGGCCCCGTCGATGATCAATGGAAGAGGCGACGTGGGATTCGCGGAGACCCGGGCCGTTTCGCCGGGGTCCAGATCACGACCGCCGAGGAAAACGCAGCGGCGAGGATCAAAGAGACCGTCCTGCCCGATCACGTCGTCCAGCGGCGCGACCCGGTGACCGAGAAGGGCCGCCGCGGGCATGCCGTGGGGATTGCCGCTCGGCGTGGTGTCCGGGGTGTTGAGGTCGGCGTGCGCGTCGAACCAGATCAGTCCGAGCGGCGGGGCGTCTTCGAGCACGGTCGCCGCGTGTCGCTGGCACCATCCGGCTGCGACTCCGGACATCGACCCGGCGGCGAGGGTGTGGTCACCGCCGATGACCAGGGGGATCGAATCGGACTGCATGATGTCCAGGGTGTGCTCACGCAGCAACCGGCAGACCGATTGCAGGGCGGGCCATTCGGGGCGACGGGATTCTGGATCGGGTCCTCGACGAATGGAGGCGTCATCGAGTCTTGGTGATACCTCGACGTCTCCGCGGTCGAGCAGGGTACGNCCGCTGATCTCGGTGATCCCCGCTGCCCGCAAGGCCTCGGGACCGAGGGCGGCACCCGGACCGGCCCCGCCGTGGTCACAGGGCACACCGACGAGCTGGATCGTCGCGGTGGTGGGGGCAGGCGAACTGGCGAAACCGGAAGTCGGCATGGCGTTCATCCTCCCCGATCCTGTCCGCTCTTGCCGGGGCGAAGGATTCAGAACTCACTTGTCCGGAATTCAAGCCATACACTCGGTTCATGCAGCACCTCGCCTCAAAGAACCATCGGCCGGGCACCTTCGCGGTTCCCGCCTTCTGCCTTTTCCTGCTCCCGATGACGGTCGCCATCGCGGTCGGACACCCTCCAGAGCTCTTTCCCTCCCACTACGAGTCTCGTGAACTCCACGAGGGCATGTGGCTCGACGCCCCGCAGTGGGATCAGGAGGCCGACCCTTTCAAGCAGATCGACGATCTGCTCCCGACCCCGAACGAGGTGCGACTGGCCTCCGGAGCGCCCGGTCCCGACTACTGGCAGCAGCGGGCCGACCACGACATCAAGGTACGACTAGATCCGGTGCGTCACCGACTCGAAGGTTCGGAGACCATCACCTACCACAACCACAGTCCGCATCGACTCGACTACCTCTGGGTGCAGATCGATCAGAACCGGTTCAAGCAGGATTCGCTGGGACGCCTCTCGACCACGGCCCCGAACCTGCGACGGGATCAATCGACCCGCTGGATGCGTCAGCAGATCGAACGACTCGATTTCGACGGGGGGGCGGACATCACCCGGGTCGCCCTCGCCGACGGCACGCCGCTTCCGCACGTGATCAACGGCACCATGATGCGGATCGACCTGCCGACGCCGCTGGAACCCGACACTCGGACGGTCTTCGNCATCGACTGGAATGCCGCGATCGTGCCCAGCACCACCATGCGGGCCCGCTCGGGATACGAAATTCTCGACGACGGCATGCCGATCTACGAGATCGCCCAGTGGTTCCCTCGGATGGCGCCCTACACCGACAACGACGGGTGGCAGAACAAGCAGTTCCAGGGTGAGAGCGAATTCGCATTGGAGTTCGGTGACTACGACCTCGCGATCACCGTGCCCGAGACCTTCGTGGTCACGGCGAGTGGCGAACTCACCAACGCCGAGGAAGTCATGACCGACGTGCAACGCAGCCGTCTGAACGCCACCCGAACCGCGGACCGGCCCGGCTTCGTGATCACGCCGGAAGAAGCCCTCGCGAACGAACTTCGCGATCGCGACCTCTCGGGAATGGCGGTCGAAGACGGCGGTGAGGACCGACGGACCGAACGCACCTGGCGGTTCCGGGCGGACAACGTCCGTGACGTGGCCTGGGCCGCGAGTCCGACCTTCATCTGGGATGCGTGGGGGGTCGAGGTTCCCGGGACCGAGGGCGACGTCACGATGGCGATGAGCTTCTATCCCAACGAGGGCGAGCCGCTCTGGAGCCTCTATTCGACCCAGGCCATCGCCCACACCGTGGAGGTGTTCTCCGAGCACTGCGTCCCGTACCCGTATCCGGTGGCGATCAGCGTCAACGGGCCGGTGGGGGGCATGGAATATCCCATGATCTGCTTCAACGGCCCGCGTCCGGAAGCGGATGGCACCTACAGCGAGCGGACCAAGTGGGGACTGATCGGCGTGATCATCCACGAGGTCGGGCACAACTGGTTCCCGATGATCATCAACTCCGACGAACGCCAGTGGACCTGGATGGATGAAGGCATGAACACCTTCGTGCAGTTCCTGGCGATGGAGTCGTGGGAGGATGATTCGCGANCCCGCCGCGGCGAGCCGCACGGCATCATCGACTACATGATCAGTGAACGACAGCGACCGATCATGAGTCACGGCGAATCGATCATCCAGAAGGGGAACAACGCCTACGCGAAACCCTCGGTGGCCCTCAACCTCCTGCGGGAGACGGTGATGGGCCGCGAACTCTTCGATCATGCCTTCCGGACGTACTGTGAACGGTGGGCCTTCCGGCGTCCCGAGCCCGGTGACTTCTTCCGGACCATGGACGATGCCAGTGGGGTGGATCTGGACTGGTTCTGGCGGAACTGGTTCTACACCACCCGGCACGTGGACATCGCGACCGAACGGGTGATGGACTTCACGGTGGAGCCGAGAGACCCCGAGATCCGCAAGCCGATGCTCGCGGCCGAACGGGAGGCCGAACGCCCCAGTCGAACCCGGCAGCGGAACGAGGGCATCGCCCTGCGAAGCGAGCGATATCCGGAACTGCTGGACTTCTACAGTCAGTTCGACGAACTGGACGTGACCGAGGACGATCGACGGAAGTTCGAGCGATTCATGGCCCGACTGGAGGATGATGATCGCGAGGTCTTCGAAGCGATCGAGAATCGGCCGCTTCACTTCTCGGTGGTCCGGTTCCGGAATCACGGCGGCATTCCCATGCCGCTGCCGCTGGAGATCGTCTACGGAGACGGGACGATTGAAGAAGTGATGCTTCCGGTGGAGATCTGGAAGGAGAACCCCGAAGTCGCGACCCGGATGTTCGTGGGTGACCAACCGATCGCCCGGGTGCTGCTCGATCCGTACCGCGAGATCGCCGACGCCGACCGGACCAACAACGCCTATCCCCCGGAGGTGATCGTCGGACGATTCGGCCTGACCCCGGCTCGAGACCGATCGAATCCGATGCAGGCGGCGGCGTCGCGGGATGGGCGGCCCGCCGTCGAGCGGTCGGCGATTCGCATTGCGGTCGCGATCGTGACGGCCTGGGAGGAAATCGCCGAAGAGGGCGATACCCCGATCGGACTCGCGAGCCGGTTGATGTCGGAGATGGATCCCACCCTGCTGGTCGACCCCTGGGAACGACCGATGGCGTTGGAATTCTCGAATAATTCGGAAATCGAACCCGGCGGGGAGGCGGTTCTGGCGACCTTGCGCAGCGACGGTCGTGACGGGCGTCGAGGAACCGACGATGATGTCGTGCTGGTGATCCTCGCCGACGGTCAGGTCCGCGACGAGGCCACCTACCTTGGTACTGGAACGGGAGGCGACGGATGAGTCGATTCAGGAAGACGCTGGTCACCGCGGTGCTGGCGACCGCGGGTCTGGGTTTCAGCGCTGGCGGGCACGGGAGTGTGACCATCGCTCCTCCCGGGCCCATCGCGACCATCGAACCCGACGTGATCTACGGTCGGGTGGATGCGTTGGCCATGACCTACGACCTCCTGAAGCCGACCGCTGAAGCCAACGGCGCGACCGTGATCTTCATGGTGAGCGGGGGATGGATCTCCCGCTGGTTCGACCCTCGTCTCGCGATGATGCCGGAGATCCGCGGGATCTCACTGGTGCACGATCTTCTGCTCGACGGCTACCACGTGGTGATGCTTCGGCATGGAAGCTCGCCTCGATACAAGGTGCCCGATGCGGCCGATCACGTCGAAAAAGCGGTTCGTCATCTTCGCGAGAATGCCGAGGAGCGAGGCCTCGATCCCGAACGAATCGGTTCGTTCGGCCTGAGTGCGGGCGGCCACCTTTCGCTGCATCTGGCGACCCTCGGTGGTGATCGCGTCCCCCGATACCTGGGCCGATCCCGTTCGGGACCGGAATTCGAGGGCCGTCGGAAGGCGGCGCCGATCGCGGCCGCGGTGGCTTGGTTTCCGCCGGTCGAACTGGTCTCCTTCGTGGGTCCGAACGAGCGATATCCGGCAATGGACTTCGATCCGGAGCTCGCGGCCCGCGTTTCGCCGATTCGCCACGTCGATGCCCAGGATGCGCCGGTGCTGCTTCTACATGGCACCGAGGACGACGTCGTGATCCCTCGGGCGAGTGAAGCGATGAAAGAAGCCTACGACGAGGCGGGACTCGAAGCCGAACTGCACATCTTTGAAGGAGCCGGCCACGGCTTTGAAGGTGAAGACGCGCGTCGTTCCTCCGAACTCGCCAAGGCGTGGTTCGACCGTTGGTTGGCGGAGGCAGGAGCCACGGATCGGGACGCGACCAGGGACGAGGAGGGTTCATGACGTCGACCACTTCAAAAGACACGTCCGGGGCCGGTCCGTTGCATGCCTTCAACCTGGTGCTGATCACGGTCTGCGTGGCGACCCTGGTCGCGGCGACCGTGACGCTCATCGCGCTGATCTGGGGTTCTGACCTGGGGGACCTGGCGGAGCGAGCGTTCGCGACCATCGGGCTGGTCTGCGTGTCGAGCATCTTCGGCCTGCTGGTCAATCGAATCGTCGGTCGTCGTCTCGATTCCACGCTTCCGAAGATCTGCTGGGGCGCCTCCTGGGCCTGCATCATCAGTGGGGTGGGGGTCGGGGCTGCGGCGATCTGGCTCAACGAAGCGAACGAGGACATCCTGCTCAAGACGCTGGCCACCCTTCTGGTGCTCTTCGTGGCCAGCACCATTGGAATCGCCCTCGCTGGAAGTCTGGCCCCGGCATCCACCGATCGAACCATCTGACGTTCGACGGTGAAAGAATCCCCAACTCTTTGAAACGAGCGCGAACCTTCCCGGACCTCTCGTCGTAACAAGGCGGTCGTCATCGCGAATGCATTTCCCGCGAATGACGAGACACGGACGGCAGATCGTGGGTCCGTCCGTCTTTGTTCGTCTCTCTCTCAGGCTTGGGGAATCATGGGCGGTTTCACCGTCGAGGGTGCTTCGTGCAAGGCATTGCACGCGAACGGTTCACGCAACACGTCGAAGTATCCGGAGGCTTCGTTTACGTGGTGGATCGGTGCTCTCGGTTCCCCAAGTCCTTTCATGGCCCGTGAAGTCGGTGCCCTTCCGGCCTGATCTGATCCGTCGTTCGATCAGATCAATCAGACATCGAGTGTCGTCCTCCCGGTCGGTCTGACGGGAGGACGATGCCTTTTTGAATCCCGGGACCATCGGTTCAGGGTGAGACGTCGACATCGATGCGGGTGATGAAGCCGTCCCGGGATCGGAGCCGATCGGTGTCGCCACGGCCAAGTCGATCTCCTTCGATCAGGCGAACGTCGCCGGAGGCATCCTGAAGCCGGATCTTGGGGGGCCCCTGGGTGCGGTGGTAGACCACGGGCACGCCACAGACCTGAAAACCAAGGCCGCCGAGCGGAATGGAGATCTCGACCGCCGGGCGTCCACCATGGGTTGGCAAGGACCATTCCGCCGGGTTCGTGGTCCACTCACGGTCCTCCAGCAGCAGGGGATCGAATCGCAGTTCGCCGTCGACCGATCGAACGCCGAGTTCCATGCGTCGGGTCAGGAGCTCTTCCTTGACCTGCCCGGTCATGCCGGGCTGCCGGGCCTGGCCGTCGCCATTGGAGTGTGAATACGCATCGATCGGAAGGGCGCCGAAGCGAGCGGCGTCCATTCGAAAGCCGAGGCCGTCGCGAACCCGGTGATACCCATGAACCAGTCGGCGGAGGACATCGGGATCCGCGTCGTCGTCGTGGGCGTCGAGGGTGCATTCACCCACCGCGACCAGAAGTTTGGCGACCATGTGCCAGTACGTGCAGCCAATGCCCTCGTATCCGTACATGCCGCCGGATCGGCCGGTGAAGGCGTGATGATCGAAGATGGATTCGTAGGCATCGAAGATCGGCGTCCGCTGGGCGGCGACTCGATCGGTCAGGATGGGGTCGGTGGCGAGTTCGTCGAGCACTCGGACGACGTCGCGACCGTTCACCAGCGACCCCGCGAATCGCATGGTGCCCGACTCGTCGAGCTCCACGAGGCGGCGATCGCCGGATTCCGCCAGTTCACGGAGCAACGGCAGATCCACCTGGACGGGGTCGGGGACCAGGCCCTTGTCGAGGAGGGCGGGAATGTGCCTGGCCGGTTGAAGAACGAACGTGTCCAGATCGTCCCGATGCAGATCCGAGCGGAAAAGCGATTCGATCAGGTCGGCGCATTCCTCCGGTGAGAGCACGCCGGAGGACAGGGCTGCGACCTGGCCTTCCAGCATCTCGGGGAGGTGCCGGATTCCGGCGGTCCCGGGCCCGGTCCGAAGGAGGTTGTAGCCGTGGGCGAGTCCGTCCTCCCGGCGGTTGGCGACGATCGCGTGATCGAGCCAGTCGAGGGCGAGATCGCAGAAGGTCAGGATCGCATCGGGCGCGACGGAGACCGCGGGCCGTCCGAAGTCGACGTGGCGTCGATGTTCGAAGGCTCGGCCGAGTGCGTCCAGCACCCGGCGACGGGCATGATCGTCGATCACGGGGGAATCGAGCAGGCCACGTTCCGACTGCAGGACGCCGGTGGTGGTCTCCAACCAGTGGGCGGTGGCTTCGGAGAATCGAAGGTCGTCCCGGCGTTCGGAGAAGATCCCCCGGAGCACGGCGAGGTGTCTCCGGAGCTGGCAGGCCGTCACCATCGACAGGCCATATCCCGCGAGGGCGTTGTTGGCGTCGTTCCATTCCGGGCGTTGGGTGTTCATCCAGACCCCGCCGTCGGGAACGAACGAGCACGTCTTGGTGAGCACTGGAATGAGAAGTTTTTCGGCGAGACTCGTGAGGATCACGCCGTGTTCGTCATGGACCAGTCGTCCATCCGGTCCGTTCTCTTCGACCCGGGTCATCGCGGCATCGTGGGCCGCCTGATCGAAGGTGATGGATCGGCGGGGGTCTCGAATCAGATCGTCGTGGTCCGCCAGTCGGTAGGGCACGTCCGCGGAGGAGAAGATCTCACGGTCGAGCCAGCGGGGAAGACGTTCGGGCGCCACCGCCCTCGAGGCCTCGAGAAGTCGCGTGAGATAGACGATCTGATGATCGCCCCAGTAGCCGAGATTCGCCCAGGGATTGTCGGGCTCCGGCATCTCCCAGTCGATGCCGTCGCGGGTGATCCGGTAGGCGTTGAATCCATCGGCGGTGGTGGCATTGACGAACTTGGCGATGATCTGATCCAACCATCCCGGGTGAGCCAGTGCGAGGGCCTCCCAGTTCTGGAAGATGTCCCGCCAGTTTCCCTCGTAGGAAAGAAGACGATTCCCCTCGGCATCACGAATCCGGATGTTGAATCGATTCCAGGGTCGGCTCGGATCACCGTGGCGTCGGCCGAACCAGAAGGGCAGATACTCCAGAGCCAGTCGCTCGAGATCGGGGTCACCGGCGGCGGCCGTCTCCTCCAGCAGAGTGGTTCGGGCGATGATCTCGTCGTCGGGGCGGGTGGCGAGCCAGCTTGCGTGGCGTTGCGCGACCGCGTGGTTCCGCAGGTGACAGAACGCGGTCCAGTCACCCCAGGGCAGCGTCTCCCGGTCGAAGGGGATGCCGCCGCGCATGTCGTTGTAGAGCGTGTTGGTTCGGTGATGAGCATCCCCGATGGGATCGCCGGAGTGCTGGAGTCCATCGGTTTCGGCGGAGATCGCGTCCATCGCCGCGGAGGTCGCCTCGACTTCAAGCGTCAACGCCGATTCCAGATCGGTCTCGTTGGCGAGGCGGTTTCGAATCGCGGCGACCTGGGTCTGGGATCGATCGACGTCGGCGACCGTGGTCCAGCCGGCGTGGCCCCCGGTTTCGAGTTCGACCACCGCGTGTCGAAGGTAGGCGGTCGCGCGGCCCACGACGCGGGGCGTTGAGCGGGGGGATGCCCCGCGGGCGAAGCGTTCGGATTCGGCCGCGTCCAGCACGATCGCGGCTCCCGGAAGTCCGGTGCCCCAGGCGATGGTCGCGGTCAGGGACTCGGCCGGTTCGGCGCGGTCACTGAGCGCCGACTCCATGCTGACCGTCGCCAGCCCCTCGGATCCCACGATTTCCGCTCGGGTGTAGGCGTTGATCAGGCAGCTCATGCTCTGCATGACGCCGACTCCGGCACCACCGGCCACCAGCTCTCGAAGTCCGTCCATGACCTCGATGCTTCGAGTCTCCCGCCCATCGTCGAGGCGGGTGATCCTCACTCGTCGGAGGATGCCGGATGAATCGGAGAAGCACCAGCACGCGCTGGCTCGCAGGCCGAGGCCTTCGTGGGTCTCCTCGATGAGAAGTCGATCGCCGGCGGTGGAGCGGGCGAGGCTTCGCGTGGTCTCGGGGGTGGGGCGACCGGTGAACGGCTCCCAGATGACCCCGTTCTCTCGAATGCCGGTCCAGCCGCCGGAAAAGCCCTGGACCTGATGCAGAAGATCATCGGTCCGGTAGGGGAAGAGGGATCCCTCGGCGTTCACCCGCCCCGCGGCGAGTCCGCCGGCGGAAGAAGCGTAGAGCCAGTGATCGCTGGGGCTGACCACGCCGACCAGAAAGGGATCGAGTTGATCCACATTCGGAATCACGTAGTACTCGGTCCCATCGATGATCTCCAAACCTTCCACGTGGCCCGTGGTCATTCCATTCCTCTCGGTCATTGGTGTGGCATGTTTCAGTGGACGAGGACGATGTCCGCCCCGTCGGCGCTCGCACTGCTCATGATCCCGTCGACCACTTGTTGGGTCTCGAGGGCCCATCGGGGCCATCGCGGATCGATGGGGTCCATTCCCAAGGCGATCCGCGAGAATCGTTCGATCATCTCCGTTTCCTGGACGCAGTCCGGAATCACGAGACGTTCACAATGACGCTGATGAGCGGCGTCACCTTCGGTCAGGGTCGATTCGGTTTCGATCTCCAGCACGGCCTCGGTCGGACTTCCGATCACGAAGTCATGCATCCACATCGCACCTTGCTCGCCCACGATCTCCACCCACTGTCGGAGCGGATGGCGGAAGGAGCACTGGAAGCGGGCGATGCGGGGTCCCTCGATGCCGTCGAACTGCAATTCGCCGGTGGTATGGATCGGGACGCCATCATGAATTTCATGATGGCGAGCCCGAACGATCGTCGGCATCCCGCCCATGGCGATCAAGGCGATACGGACGTTGTACCACCCGAGGTCGCCGACGCACCCGAGTGGTTCGGTGTCCAGCGAGGTTCGGATGTTGGATTCGAGGAACGACGCATCGGCCCGGAAGGTGAAGGCGGTCTCCAGAAGCGTGGGACTCGGGCCAAGATCCGGCAGGCGCTCGATCAGGCGTTCCATCCGATGGTGGTGCATGAACATCACGCCGTCCATGAACTGGACGCCGGCATCCGCGCATGCCTCGATCATCTGTTTCACCGCCTCGGAGTGCGGGGCGACCGGTTTTTCCGAAAGCACGTGCTTGCCCGCGCGGGCGGCCGCGATCACCACATCCCGGCGAATGGTGGTGGGAAGCGGAACGTAGACCGCGTCGATTTCGGGATCCGCGAGCAGGGCGTCGTAATTTCCGTGCCCGCGATCGAGGCCGTGTTCTTCGGCGAATGCGGCGGCGCGATCAAGGGTCCGACTCGCAATCGCGACCGGAGTCGCATGGGGAGCCAGATGCATGGCTCGAACGACCTTGCGGGCGATTCCGGCGGTGCCGATCACGCCCCAGCGGCATGTTTCTGGGAGTTCGGTCATGGGTATCCTCCGCCGTTGCGGGCCGACATGGTAGCGGCGGACGGCCCGATGGCGAACGAACATCGGCCTGGCCGGACATGGGCGGCTCCGGCCGATTGCTGGAAAAGACCGCGGAGGTATCGAGACGCTCCGTTCATCAGGGTGCGGTGGTTGCCAGCGGCGTGACCCGGATTCGGGTCACTTCCCGGCTGCGTCCCGCCGCGGGCGGAAGAATCGACTGCTCCACCAATCGGGCTTCCAGAAGGAGGGGGGCATCGAGTCGGATGCGAATCTCGCCCCGTCCGTCGGCTTCCACCGCTCGACGCTGGGTTTCACTCGCGGCGTCGGCATCGCGGACCCGTCGGCGGTATTCGATCTTGAGTCTGGCGGTGGTGGCGACCCCCGTCCCGGATGCCGCTTCATCGGTTTCGAGCAGGGTCCAGGTCGCGTCGATGCGAGCGGGCACGCCGGTTTCCAAAAGAACCCAGCTCGCGGTCCAACTCGCACCCGGGGCGATGGGTTCGGTGGGAAGCTTCGCCTCCGCCAGGTTCATCGCGGCCGCCAGTCGACGGGTTTCGAACTCCGCGCGCCGATCCGACTCGGGGAGCCGGATCTTGACGTCCACGGGAGCCAGGCCACTTCGGTCGTACCGCTGGGTGATCATGGCTCCGTTGGTCCGGGCGATGGAACGATTGCTGATCTCCTCGAATCGAATCGCGCTCTTCATGGCGTTGGGATCACTGCCCGGCGGTCGACTCGTCCTGGAATCGGTCGCCTCCTTGGCGTCGGCGGCCCGTCGCGGTGGCGCCTGACCGGCGCCATCCACGGGCTCGACCTCGATCTCGTCCTTCATGGCGGCCTCACGGGCGTCTGCGGTGGGTCGGAAGCCCACCAGACGTGCAGCGCCGTTCTCGACCCGCCAACGGACGATCTTCTCCTGGGTCTCGGGATCAGTGGCGAGGCGTCCGGCGATCGTCCAGAGCTTTTCGATCGGAGGACGAGTGAAACCGACGATCAGGATTTCCGGATCGACGCTGTTCACGTCCGGGCGTTCGAGGGTGGTCGGTACGGTCCGGGTCGCGACCTGCATCCGACGCTCGACTCGTTCGGTCGGTCGCCACCGCAGGGCGACGGGGTTGCCTTCCCCGGTGCTCAACAGCGTCACCGGCACCGTGAGGTTGCGTTCGTCGGTCTTCGACTGTGCGAGGGCGGGGCTGGCGAAGGACAGGACCGCGGTGGCGAGAACGGCGATCACGCGGTCGGGGAGGCTGGGTCGAACAAGGAGTCGGTGGTGCATCGTGAGTTCCGGAATCGAGGTCTCTTCAAGGTACCTCGGTGGCGGTCTGGGTTCGACCTCGGATGTGGTTTTCGAGGCCGATGGAAGAGAAGGCGGTTTCAGTCGACCGACTTCAGGACCGGTATCTCGATCTCGAATCGGCAGGGCCGTACCACGGAGAGCTCCGGAGGGATGGCGATGCCCGGTTCTCCGAAACGTGCCGATCGATCGACCCATCCGGCCCACTTGAAAAGGTCCAGATCAGTCGAGTCGAATCGAAGGGTGATCCGTGTCCCCTCTGAGAGGGGGTGGAATTCAGGAATCCGATAGCCGCGGAGAAAGCCGCTTTTGGAGGGGTCACCCGCGCGGTTTCGGGCGGTGGTCCGGCGTTGTTCCTCGATGGTCGGATAGTGGAGGACGCCGCCGGATCGATTGAGATGATCGAGGTCGATCAGCACCGTCCGTGATTCGCCGTCGATGTCGGATTCCAGTTCGATCCGTGGCGTTCCGAGGATGGCCGGGTGATGGCGAGCCATGCCCAGGGTGAGGGTCGTGGTGAACCCGTCGGAACCGACCTCCAGCCGGGAGTGTGCTTCAAGGTCCGCGGCAATCGCCTCGCAGTCGGCGACATCGGCACGAACCTCCGGCGGAGGCACCTGGAGAATCTCGATCGGCGTCGAGAGTTCGTGCCGCCGGGACTCCGATCGTCGATTTCCTCCTCGCTCGACCAGGGTGATTTCGACCGTGACCGAAAGCTCCTGCGCTCCGAGCGGAAATGCCACGCCGTCGGCCCGCCAGCTGACGTCGCGTGTACTTCCTGACGCCTGGTTGGGAGGCCAGGGCGTGTCGGTGCGGCTGCCGACGGGGAACGGAGCTTCATAGTTCGAGAGGGATCTCGAGGCGACTCGGACTTCGAGTCGAAGGGGAGCGGATCGGGCCGCAAGGCTTGACTGGTACCGATCGACCTGGAGGTCACCCTTGAGGTCGAGGCGGAAATTCATTTCGTGGGTGGAGGAGCGCTCCGGCGTCAGGGTGATCGTGGGCCAGAGTGACGGGATCGCGAAGAAGTCCTCGTCCGCGACGAGTCCCGCGCCCCATCCCTCGACCAGCAGTTTCCGCCCGGTGGCGCCGCCGTGCCGCGGTTCATCAAGTCGGTCCAACACGTCTTGCGCGATCGTCTGCAATCGCTCGGGTGGGAGGGAACCGGCGCATCGCCGGCGGTCGACTTCCTGGAGGACCGGTGCCGACAGTTCGTCGGAAAGCCGTATCGCGATCGGTACGTCCACCGAGACCAGCCAGCCGGTCGGGGTGAACGGGAGACGTCGAAGATCGAAGGCCAGGGTCACCACCAGCATCATGCAGGCGGCCGCGATTCCCAGGAACCCCCAGCGACGGCAGAAGTGCCGGCGACGGATCTGTGCGGGAGAGGCGGTGGATTCGTCAAGACCGCCGATCAGGGAACGGCCGCATTCCGAGCACCTTCGATGTTCATCCGGGGTTGCCGTGAGGTCGTAGCCGCAGTGGCGGCAGTACCGACCGCCACGAGGCAGAGGCCGCACGCCGGCGAGTGCGGTCACCAGCGAGATGAATAAGAAGACCGTTCCGACGATCCAGAGCGTGTCGGCGTTCATGGGACGGATTCCAAAGATGGGCATTGGACCGTGGAACGTTCATGGTAGTTCGGGAATTTCAGTGGTGATGAAACGCCCCGGCCTCACGGGCACCGAGAACCTGATGGAACCACGGAGAATCCGATGGATGTGATTTCGAACCGAGGCCCGGTCTTCACCGTCCCCGAATCGAGCCTGCTCCTCGACCAGGCTCCACCAGGCGACAGGGTCGAAGTCGGTGGCGTCGAGCGTGACATCGACGAAGTCTCCGGCTTGAATTCGGCCCTCGTCGAGACCGAGTCGGTGGGGGATTTTGCACACCGCGAGCAGCGGCGGTCCGGTTTCGGGCGGGCGGGACGCCTGCCATGATGACTTGTGACGCGAGCTCGATACCGAGACCCAGTCGGGTTCGACCTCGATTTCGAGCACTTCTGCAATCGGAATCGTGATCTGGAGCGTCGGAGTTCCCAGTTCCAGGGCATCGAATCGACTGCTTCGCAGGATCAGCACCCCCGCGGCTCGGTCGGGACTGAATTCGAAGACGCTGTGTTCGGCGAGATCCCGGTTGAGTTCCGCGCGGAATTCCTCGGTGCGGTCGAATCGAGGGGGCGAGTTCAGGGGGGCTGGAAGCGCCACGCGGTGGACCGATCTCTCGCGGTGAACCAACTCTTCCTCACGATCTGGACGTCGCCGGATGAGTCGGGTTTCCAATTCCAGTTCGATCTGGCCCGGGTGCTCGGAGAACGGCTGGTCGGGTGGCGGCACGACTTCGATGTCCACCATGGTGGTGCCGGAGATCGGCCAGCGTCGCAGTCGACCGACCCAGTCGCTTTCCAACCGACGCCCGCCGACGGTGGCCGCGGTCAGTACGACTTCCGCTCGCAGGTCCCGGAAATTCCTGCGGCGAAGCACGTTCTCGATGCCCGGTGCCATGCCGACGACCCCCATCTGGAGCCTGATGCCGTGAGTGGTCGCCGCAAGCAGTTGGTGGGCGTTCCGGGCTTCGGAGACTCGAGGCCGTAGTAAGGGGAGATTCAACACGTCGTCATCCGTGACCAGGCCGGATTGGAAGGCGGTGGCGAGGATGATTTCGGTTTCAGCGGTCGAGGGCTCGCTTCCGCCTCGGTTGCGAGAAATCAGTTTCTCCGCGAGGTTCTTCAGCGTGTCATCCGAAATGTCTCCGCGAATGCCGCGTCGCCAGATCTCGTGGTAGTAAAAGCCACTGATCTTCGGGTTGGAGGGGAAAGTCATCGCCTCCTTGATCGGAAGGGCGCTGGTCCACCAGGCGTCGATCGTGGTCAGCCAGGCGTTCGGAGTGTTCGCGAACCGCCGTGGATGGAGGTAGATCGCCGGGAGCAGGATGACGAGTCCGAGGGTCAGGACGAACTTGGTCGCGGTGCCGAGTGAGCGTCGTCGTTCTATCTGTCGGGCATCGAGTTCGTTCACATCCCCGGGGCCGCGGATGAGCCGTCCGCACTCGTGGCAGGCGGGTGGCAGTTGGTCGCCGCCCCGCAGATCATGGCCGCAGGTCCGACACCGTGGTACTTCGTCCCGCCCCCGGAATCGACTGAAGAGCAGCGCGATGAGGATGATGACGAGCGCGACCACGACCAGGATCAGGACCGTGACGATGAGTAGATTCAAATCGGTCTTGGACAACATCGACGCCGACACGCCGTTCGGCCAGTGATCGACGTTTTCGGGGGAGGCATCCGCAACCACGTTCGGAACCTCGATCCGGGGTGGGGGGTTCGAAACGAAGAACATGGACGGCATCTCCAAGGCCCGGACCGACGTGTGCCGCACGGTCAAAATGGTGGGGGCGATCGGAACGTCGCAGGGGAGCCGTCGGCCGGGTGGGTGATCTCGAGGCGGGACGCGTGCAGGCAGAGCCGGAGGGCGACTTCTCGCCAGGGAGTCGGGGCGTACAGATCATCACCGAGGATGGGATGGCCGATGGCTTTGAGATGGAGCCGGAGTTGATGGCTGCGGCCGGTTCTTGGTTCGAGTTCAAGACGAGCGATGGGCAGATCCGCATCGGCCTCGGGTGCCGCGAGGTTCCCATCGAGGTCGCCGACATGGCCTCGGCTGGTCACCCTCCATCGAGTCTGGCTTGGTTTGCCACGTTCATGATCGACCATCTGCAGCGGAGGATGATCCATGTCCTTGCGAATCGGGAGTTCGATGTCCCCCTCGTCCGCTTTCGGATGGCCGGCGACCAGGGCGTGGTAGGTCTTCTGGGTCTCGCGGTCCTGAAACTGGCGACTCAGTTCCCGGTGGGCTTCGGCGTCGAACGCCATCACGATCACCCCGCTGGTATCCCGGTCCAGTCGATGGACGATTCGGGCGCCCGGGTGGGCCTCGGCGACGCGGCTGGCGAGGCAGTCCGCCTTTTCGGGGCCGATACCGGGCACGGAGAGGAGGCTGGTCGGCTTGTTCAGCACGATCAGCCGCTCATCGCGGTGAATGACGGGAGGAACCGGGTTCACGGAGCCTTGTATCCGATGGAGAATCGCGGGTGGTTGACGGTATAGACTACGCGGTTCGCGGCGAGAACCGCCGTGGAGAAAAGTCCGTTCGCCCCTTCTCGTCGGAGTCGACGCCATGAGACGTATTTCGTCCACCTTCCCCCGCATCGCGCTGGCCACCCTCGTGCTGAGTGGCGGCGTGGGAACCGCCTTCGGACAAGGCCGGTCCTCGATGGAATCCTCGTCCGCCGAGGATTGGAAATCGATGGAGGCCGTGGTTCTCGGTGACCCGGTCCAGCTGACCTTCGGAGATCGATTCGTCAAGGCGGGGGAATCCTATTACTCGCCCGACGGCGCCCGGATCATCTTCCAGGCGGTTGAACAACCCGGGGACGGCGAAGTCGCCGACGACTTCTATGCCATGTTCGTCGCCGATACGGTTCGCGATGAATCCGGACGCACCCGTCAGCTCGAGAACATCCGTCGCATCTCCCCCGAAGGCTCGGCCAACACCTGTGGCTGGTTCCATCCGATCGATCCGAACATCGTGATCTTCGGAACCACCATGGAGCCGCCGTCGGACGAGACCCCTCCGGGCTACCAGCGTGGCAGTGGTCGATATCGCTGGCAGTTTCCGCCGGAGATGAGAATCGTCGCCACCGATCTTCGGCGCAACGACGCGACCACCGCCACCCTCGACCCTCTGGTCGGAGAGGGAACGTCCTACGTCGCGGAAGGAAGCTTCTCGCCCGACGGTCGACATCTGCTCTACACCTCGTTGGAAGCCGGACAGGGCGACATCTACGTGAAGGATCTTTCCACCGACAAGGTGGTTCATCTGGTCGCCGCGCCGGGGTATGACGGCGGACCGTTCTTTTCGCCGGACGGCCGACGCATCACCTACCGAAGTGACCGGTACGGAAACAACCTCCTGCAGGTGTTCGTTTCCGAACTGGAATTCGATGAGGAAGGGGCGATCATCGGAGTGACCCGGGAACATCAGGTGACTGACGATTCGCACGTCAACTGGTGCCCGTTCTGGCACCCGGACGGTGACCATCTCATCTACGCCACGAGTCGAGAGGGGCATCGAAACTATGAAGTCTTCATGGTGGATGCGATGACGGATTCCGAGCGAACCCCGGCCGCATCGAAGTACGGAACCGGTCTGCGGAGAATCACCCACGGACCCGGGGCCGATGTTCTTCCCGCCTTCAACGCCGATGGTTCGGAGTTGATCTGGACCAACAAGCGAGGGGCCAGCGAGACCAGTCAGCTCTGGACCGCTTCCTTCGATCCCGACCTTTCCTCGCCCAGCGCCGCCGTTCCCGGCGGCGGACGCCCCGGGGCCGCTCGACGGTGACCGACGTCTTCGACGATCGGCGCTACCTGGTGCCATTTCGCTCGGCGTTGCTTCCGCAGCTCTTCGCGGACGTGCTGGTGGTGGGCAGCGGGGTTGCGGGCCTGCGGGCGGCGATCGCCGCGGCGGAACGCGGGCAAGAGGTCGTGGTGCTCTCCAAGCGTGATGCCGAAACCTCCTCGACGGCCTGGGCCCAGGGGGGGATCGCGGGTGCGGTGGACGCCGATGACGACCCGGCGTTCCATGCGGAAGACACGATCGAAGCGGGAGCCGGGTTGTGCGACGAGGTCATGGTCGATCTCCTCTGCCGGGAAGGCCCGGGGGAGATCGAACGGCTCATCGGATGGGGGATGCGTTTCGATCGCGAACCCGATGGTTCTCCGAGCCTGGGTCGCGAGGGCGGTCACCTTCGTTCGAGAATCCTCCACACCGACGGGGCGGCGACCGGAGTGGCGTTGGCATCAACGCTCTTGGAAGTCGTTCGGAAGAACGAATCGATCCGGTTGTTCGAGCAGTGCACGGCGATCGATCTTCTGACCGTCGGGCCGGAACCCGGTTCACCGGTGACCGGCGTGTTGACCCACCACCCGCGGTACGGACTTCAGGTCATCTGGGCGGGCGCCGTCATCCTCGCCGGCGGGGGTGCCGGGCGGCTCTATCGAGAGACCACCAACCCGCGGACTTCGACCGGTGAGGCGCTGGCCATGGCCTATCGCGCGGGCGCGGCGATCACCGATACCGAATTCGTCCAGTTCCATCCCACCACGCTCTACGTCGCGGGGTCGGTCCGCGCCCTGCTCAGTGAAGCGGTTCGGGGCGAAGGGGCGATCATCGTCGACCGTCACGGACATTCCGTGATGGACGGGATTCATCCGTTGGGCGACCTCGCCCCCCGGGACGTGGTGAGCGCCCGGATCACCGATGTCCTCGCGGAGACCGGCGAATCCTGCGTCTACCTCGACGCCACTCGCGTCTCGGGCGGACTGGCCGCTCGATTTCCGACCCTGGCAGCTCGGCTGGAGGAATTCGAAATCGATCCTTCGACCACGAGGATCCCGGTTCACCCGGCAGCTCACTACACCATTGGTGGGGTCCTGGTCGATGCGGATGCGACGTCGACGGTTCCCGGGCTTTTCGCGTGTGGTGAAGTCGCCGCCACGGGGATTCACGGTGCGAATCGTCTGGCCAGCAACTCCCTGCTCGAAGGGCTCGTCTTCGGAGCCCGGGCGGGAGAGGCGGCTTCCAAACGGGAGGACTCCGGACAACGGCCGCGGCTCGTGGCCGAAGCCCCTCGACGCCGAGCGGGAGAGCTCGATCTCGTCGATGTTCGGGCCAGTCTTCGGAGCGCGATGTGGCGTAATGTCGGAATCGCTCGTGACGGAGAGAAACTTCGGGACGCGCTGGAGATGGTGGATTTCTGGGGCCGCTACTGCCTGGACAAGACCTTCGAAGATGCCGATGGTTGGGAGATCCAGGGAATGTTGGTCGCGGCCCGTCTGGTGATCCGCGGGGCCCTGGCTCGGACCGAGAGCCGTGGAACGCATCGCCGTCATGACCATCCGACCACCGATGACGGCCAGAGAATTCGATACGTCTGGACCCGGGGCGATTCGGCGCCGACGATCCGCCCGGCATCCAGCGCTCCGCAGGAGCCCCGCTCGGACTCCGTGGAGGTTGCGTCGTGAGGCGGCGGGATCGAACATCATCGAGACCTCGCGGGCCCTTTCTGGCTGGTGTCGGGGCCCTGGCGTTCGCGGTTCTCGGTGGCTGCGAGACGGTGGTGACCGAGTATCACCGTCGCCCCGGCTTCTACAAACTGGCCAGTGAAACCGAACTCAAGAATGAGAGCACGTCGTATGACGGGCGGCGTCTGGTCTTCATCGAGGACGGGGTGCTGCCCAGCGAAGCGGCGGAGATCGAAGCCGAGCGGGTGGCGAAGGAAGAACGGGCGGCGAAGGAACGAGATCGGCTTCGCCGCGCGGCCATCGCCGCCGGGCAGCCGATTCCGCCGGAAGCGATGGAACCGAAGCCGAGGAAGGCCTTCGAGGCCCGCGAGGTCCTGGACGACGGGACGGTGGTGTTCCGGGCGGTCTTTCCAGAGCACGTGATCGGCAACGTGATGAGTTGCCTCCGGAACCAGGAGTACGTCGAGTTGTGGGAGCAGGTCGTCGCGGAATCGACCCGTCGCCAGTATTCCGCCGACGGCGGTGGGCTCGAGGAGTTCGTCGGCTGGTGCGTTCGGAACCGGTCGGAACTCATGATGAGTCTCAACCGAATGAGCTTCGGATACTACGGCGGTTCCGACGTGATCATCGACCGGCTTCCGGACCGATCGGTCAGGGTCCGATTCTCGCCGCAGCTCGGTTCGCGTTTCAAGTTTCGCGAAGTGTCCGTGATTCAGGAACGAGACGGAATGAAACTCGGCGGAATCCGCTGATCGTCATCCGCGGGCCGTCCTTCGACCAGAGTCCGGGCCTGTCGAATTCTCAGCAGACCCATTTTCAGGCTGCTCCGCACGCCACGAAGGAATCGGATGGCCACGGGCTCGCGGGGTGCGGACTCGGTGGCCGTTCTTCGGGTCGCGGACTCCAGTGGTTCCCGACCGGCGAACTGTGGCGAGGAATCTTCAGCGGTCTCGAATCGAGAGGTTCGGGCCGATTCCGGACTCGGGGCGGGTTCCGCTCTGAAGTCCGTGAGGCGGACTGAATCGAACGCGGTCGGGCTCTCGACGATGTCCGGCCCTCCCGGGTTGAACAGGTCGTCGACGGTGCTCGGTGAAACCAGGACTCCGGCCAGGACGATGACCATGACACCCAGCCACGACCCGATCCGCGCACCCCAGCCGGGGGGGCGAAGTCGGGCGGTCGGGTTGGCGGTGGAAATCTTCATGGTTGCCTTGGATTCAATCCCCGTCCTGGGGTTTCGTTTCAGTTATTCGCACTTCAGCGGCTTTGGTTTCAGTCGGCCGTCCGATGGTTCTCCGGTCGCCGGAGGGGCATCGGTTCTGAAATTCTCGTCCGAGCGGCCCGGCTCCGCCGGGTTTCATCGATGCGCGGATCTTCCGCCCGCCGTTTTGTGATGTTTGAACGTCCCGGACCGCTTCGTCTTGCCAGGAATGACGTCGCGGTGGCAGGGCCCAGCCATTCAGGAACAAAAAAACCGCGGGGGGCCGTCCTGGACGGCCCCCCGCGGGGATTCAATCAAGATCTGATTCGCCTCGGTCAGGCTGATGCCGCTCCGGCCGAATCGGCGGTGGGGGTGTCATCATCCCCGTCGTTCCCCGTGTCGTCATCACCATCGTCATCCGATCGCGTGGCGGTGAAGGAAAGATGGTCCTGGTCCTCCTTGCGGGTGACCTTGATCGCATCGCCTTCCTGGAATTCGCCGGAGAGAAGACTCTCCGCCAGCGGATCTTCAATGTAGGAAGACAGGGCGCGACGGAGCGGACGGGCACCGAAGTCAGGGTTGTAGCCCTTGTCGATGAGGAACTCCTTGGCGAGGGAGTCGAGGTCGAGGGACATTCCCTTGACCGCGAGTCGCTCTCTGACCTTCGAGAGCTCGTACTCGATGATGGTGGTCAGATCCTCCTTGGCCAGCGGCCGGAAGACGATGACCTCATCGAGCCGGTTGATGAACTCTGGTCGGAAGAACTTCTCGATCTCGCCCATGAGGGCGTTCTTCATCTTGTCGTAATCCTGGACCGACTCCCGCTTCGCGAATCCGAAACTGGCTCCGCCCTTGATCATGTCCGCCCCGATGTTGGAGGTCATGATCAGGATCGCGTTCTTGAAGTCGACATGTCGACCGAACGAGTCCGTGAGTCGTCCCTCTTCCATGATCTGGAGGAGCATGTTGAAGCAGTCGGGGTGTGCCTTCTCGACTTCGTCGAGGAGAACCACCGCGTAGGGACGACGACGAATCCGCTCGGTGAGCTGGCCACCTTCCTCGTATCCGACGTATCCGGGAGGGGCCCCGATCAGGCGACTCACGTTGTGCTTCTCCATGTACTCCGACATGTCGAGGTACACGAGGGCGTCCGCGTCGCCGAAGAGGAACTCGGCGAGTGCCTTGGCCAGGAGCGTCTTACCGACGCCTGAAGGGCCGACGAAGATGAAGGATCCCATCGGACGCTTCGGATCCTTGAGGCCCGAACGAGCCTTTCGGATCGCACGAGCGACGGCCTTGACCGCTTCATCCTGACTGACCACGGTCTTGTGGAGTTCGTCCTCAAGGGCGAGCAGACGTTCGGTCTCCTCCTTCTCGAGGCGGGTGAGCGGAACCCCGGTCATCTTGGAGACGACCTCGGCGATGATCTCCTCGTCGACGGTGCCGACGGTCTCGTTCATCCGTTCACGCCACTCCTGCTGGATGCGTTCCTTGTCCTTGCGGAGCTTTTCGGCGGTGTCGCGGAGTTCAGCGGCCTTCTCGTAATCCGCATTCTTGACCGCGTCTTCCTTCTCGACCGAGAGACGTTCGATCTTCTCCTCGAGCTCGGCGAGATCTGGCGGCTTGGTCATGCTGCGGAGACGCAGGGCGGCACCGGCCTCATCGAGCACGTCGATGGACTTGTCGGGCTGGACCCGGGCGGGGATGTACCGACCGGAGAACTCGACCGCGGCCTTGAGCGCCTCATCCGTGATCTTGACCCGGTGATGGGTCTCGTACTTCTCGCGGATCCCCTTCAGGATTTCGATGGTCTGGTCGGCCGTCGGGGGTTCCACCGTGATGGACTGGAACCGTCGTTCGAGGGCGGCATCCTTCTCGATGTACTTGCGGTACTCGTCGAAGGTCGTCGCGCCCACGCATTGGATCTCGCCCCGGGACAGTGCCGGCTTGAGAACGTTCGATGCGTCGATCGCACCCTCGGCACCACCGGCGCCGACGAGGGTGTGGAGTTCATCGATGAAGAGAATGACGTTCTTGGCCCGTCGGACCTCGTTCATCACCGCCTTGATTCGTTCCTCGAACTGACCGCGATACTTGGTGCCGGCGACCATCATCGCGAGGTCGAGGACCACCAGTCGCTTCTCGTAGAGAAGGTCCGGAACTTCCTGATCCACGATCTTCTGGGCGAGGCCCTCGACGATCGCGGTCTTGCCGACTCCGGCCTCGCCGAGGAGCACCGGGTTGTTCTTGGTGCGGCGACAGAGGACCTGGATGAGGCGTTCGATCTCATGGGCGCGGCCGATGACCGGATCGAGTTCACCCGCCTTGGCAAGCTCGGTGAGGTCCCGACCGAAGGAGTCGAGGGCGGGAGTCTTGCTCTTGCCCTGGCCTCGTCGGCCGGGGGCGCCACCGGGGGCACCACCGGTCGGATCGCCCTGTTCGGGGCTTTGCTCTTCTGGTTCCACGCCGGCGCCGAGAAGGTTGAGGACCTCGTCCCGAACCTCTTCGAGCTTCAGGCCGAGATTCATCAGCACCTGGGCGGCCACGCCGTCGTGTTCCCGAAGGAGGCCGAGCAGGAGATGCTCGGTCCCGACGTAGTTGTGATTGAGATTTCGAGCTTCCTCGATGGCGTACTCGATGACCTTCTTGGCCCGGGGGGTCTGGGGCAACTTGCCCATCGTGACCATCTCGGGTCCGCTCTTCACGAGCTTCTCGACCTCCAGGCGGACTTTCCGCAGGTCGATATCGAGGTTCTTGAGGACATTGGCCCCGACACCGGATCCCTCTTTGACGAGGCCGAGCAGAATGTGCTCGGTGCCGATGTATTCGTGATTGAACCTCTGCGCCTCTTGGTTGGCGAGGGCCATCACTTTGCGGGCTCTATCGGTAAGGCGTTCGAACATGTGCTTCTCCGGATGGGGGGCAACGGCCCCGTGCATCGGCATCCTACGCATCAGCTTCAACGCGTGAAGCCGCCCATTTGTTCGTGGGCAACTCGCATGCCGAAGCACGAGTTCTATCTTCATCGGGCGATGAGGCCCCGAAATCGACCTGAGATCCCCAGAGAGTACGGAATCCTTTTTTTCATTTCGCACGTATCGTTGTCTCAGATGTGGATCGCCCCTGCCATCCTGACGGTCTCCACCTGGTTCGCCTGCGGAAGTACCACGGGCGTTCCGGGCACGAACCGGACTCTGATTGATCCGCCGACCGAGGTCAGTGTCTCGGATTCGAATCAGATTTCCCCCATCCCGGCTCTGGAACGAGGTTTTTCTTTCCGGGTACGGCCCTCTACCGGCGAAAACGAGGCCGCCGCTTCCTGGCCTCCGGCAGGCCCCTGGCGGGGGTTTGACCAGCTTGGAGTCCTCACCGGCTCGGCGGTCGTCCCGTGGGGAGAGATCGCTTCCGCCGATCGGCTTCGAGTCGGGCGAGAAATTCTTCAGCGAACCGGCCGAGATCGAGATCCGGCCTCGATGGCGTTCCTCGCCGTCGCGCTGGCGGTGGTCGAAAATGATGACATCTCCCGTCGGGCGATCGAGGAAGCCATCCGTCTCGCCGGCGACGAAGGGGCATCGATCCGTTCGGCGATCGAGACTGAAATCGAGACTCGCACGCAGGCTCGGGCGGCTCGGGCCCGGGAGAATGAGGCGGCCACTCTTCAAGCCGGACGCCCTCATCTGGCCTATGACGATCAGAGCCCGTTCAAGCCGATCGATCCGTTTCTGATTCCCACCACCCTCCGGCAGCAGCGAGAATCGGTCGAACAGGCGGTTGCAGGCCTGGGCCTCTCCGTCGTCCCCACTGATTGGACGCTCTCGGTCGGGCATGGTGGACTCGAAGCGGTCTCGCGTCACGGGGTTCGGATGGATCGGTACCTGGCCGATTGTCGGACCCGACTCGGTTTTTCGGCGGATGTCCGTCCGTTCCCGGGGGCACTGGTGTTGATCCGAGTGCCGGATTTCGACGATGCCCGTCTGATCGTCGCAGACCTTTTTCGGCATCAATGGTCGAACGGGGATCCGTCCCTGATGTTTCCAACCAGCGCGGGCCCCTGGGTGTTCTTGCCGCCGCCCGACTCCGAAAATCCGGCGGGTGGCCCCAGGTCGGCCGAATTCGAAGAAGCGAGGATCGCCGGCAGGGCTGTGATTCTCACCGCGCATGGCGGCCGTCGATTGCCGGGCTGGATGGTCGAGGGATTTGCGGAGGCCTCTGCCGCGTTCCTCGTCGACCCGTCATCGGTGGAAGACGCGCTCCGCCCCGAAGCCGTGGCCATGATTCGGGCAGGACGAAGTCCTGGGTGGATCAACTCGGTTTCAGATGATGATGCGAGTTGGGGGCCGGGGGGGGCCGCTCGGGGCCTGGCGCTGATTCTGGTGACCAGGCTCCTCGAGTCGGGAGACGATGTCTTTCCGGGGATCGTCGCCGGCCTGAAAGCGGGCGAGTCCGTGGACAAGGTCTTCCGTCGTTGGACCGGACTGACGCTTCAACAATGGTTCGATGATTCCGCCGCCTGGTTCCGCTTCAACGACTGAGCCTCGCTTGCGGAATGGGCATGTGACGCGGAAAGATCACCCCCATGGCGGCGAATCCGGCGCGGCGACCTCATCGCCGATCGAAGTCAACGCTCGGTCGCGAGGACGCGGCCGTCTTCGATCCGGATCACCCGATCGGCATACGCGGCAACCTTGGGGTCATGGGTGACCATGGCGATCGTCAGGCCGGCATCGTGCCGGATTTTCAGGAGCTCGAGGATTTCGCGTCCGGTGTGCGCATCGAGGTTGCCGGTCGGTTCGTCGGCGAGCAGCACCTTCGGTGAGTTGGCGAGAGCCCGGGCGATCGCGGTGCGTTGGCGTTCACCGCCGGAGAGCTGGCTGGGGCGATGTTGGAGGCGATGGCCGAGTCCGAATTCCTCCAGCGTTCGTCGAGACTCTCGGGCTCGGGCCCCGACGCGAAGGCGGGTGCGTTCCGCCACCACCTGCAGGAGTTGGAAGGCCAGGACGCCGAGTGCGGCCCCGACCACGCCCCAGGTGAGGGCGACGACCGCGAGGCGGGCTGGGGTGGCGTCATCCGCCGCCGGCAGGGCGACGTCGCCGAAAAACCAACCGGCGAGGCCGCAGGCGATGGCCCCAAGGGTCGCGGAAGCAAGTGGCAGCGAAGCCGCCAGCCAACGTCCGGGCACCAGGCAGGGGAGCATCGCGTTTTCAAGGACCGAGAGTTCGGGAAGCAGGTGATAGAACTGGAAGACGAAGCCGATGTCTCCATTTCGATACGAATTCAGGTCCGACCCTCGAAGGTTGGACACGGTTTCGCCTCGGTACGAGACCGCTCCGCCGTCTCGATCGGGATGATCGAGGCCGCCGAGGATATGGAGCAGGGTGCTCTTCCCGCTGCCGCTGGCTCCAAGGATGGCCAGCCATTCTCCCTCGTGGACTTCGACCGTGGCCTCTTCGAGCACGGGGACGGGGATTCGGCCCAATCGATAAGTCTTCCGAAGACCCTCGCAGGAGAGGATCGGATCGGTGCCGGCCGAGGGATGGTCGAGGGGCGTGTTCATTCGTAGCGAAGGGCCCGGACAGGGTCGGTGTCGGCGGCTCGGGCGGCGGGGATCGCGGCCCCGAGGACGCTGAAGACGATCGCGCCGGCCATGGTCAGGACGGCGCTGAACCAGTCGACGCGACTGGGAATGCTGTTGAAGTAATAGACCCGGGGATCCCACATCATGAAGCCCTGGTGAAGGAAGAGGGCGATCCCCACGGCGGCGAAGACCAGGACTCCCACGATGGAAAGCAGGGTGCGGAGCATGCCACCCCGGAAGGCGCTGACGATCGCGAAGGCCAGCATGGCGAGTGAGATCAGCCAGGCCAGCATCCAACTCCAGGCTGGTGCGGGCTGGCCCATCGCCTCGTGAATGGCGTTGATGTTGTTGGTGATGGCCCAGCCGAGGAGCGCGCCCAGCGTGGAGCCTGCGAGCCCGATCACCAGGCCATAGGCGAGGAACACCCCGAGAATCCCGGGGCGTGAGGCACCGACGGCGCGAAGGATTCCAATGTCGCGGGTCTTCTCGTGCACGATCGCCCAGAAGATCGACAGCACCAGGCCGGCGCAGACGAGGTAGACGATCGAGAAAAGGATGCGCATCAGTTCACGCTCCTTCTCCACCGGGCCGAGGATGTCCCGCAACTGTTCACGCCAGGTCCGGATCCCCACATGGATCGGATTGGGCGCCTTTCGGGGGAGCGCCTCATCGGCATCGATTCTCGCGGCGAATCGTTCGTAGGTCTCGCGGGTGGCGTTCCGGAGTTGCTCGGCGGAATACCCCTCGGCCGCGCGAACCAGGATCATCTGGACTCGGGCCGGATCGGGGCCGATGGAGACCACCTCGCCGGTTTCTTCGAGGATCCTGGGGTCCGCGAGGATCCCCGCTTCCAGATTCAACATCCGCTGGGCCGTCTTGAGGCCGACCAGGGCTCGCTTGGAATCGATCTGGTAGACGCCGGTCGAAAATTCATTCGCAACGTTGAAGAGCCGATTGTCCGGCTTCTGGACCCGACCGTCGCGGGAAAGCGGCAGCAGGGTGATCTCCACGTCGTTGATGGGCATCCAGTACCGCGGGTAGGTGATGTCGTACGTGCCTTCCGCGGTTCGTGACTTGGCCGAGCCCTCGATCTCCACGCCGAGGACGATCCGGGGATCATCGCCGGGACCGACCGGATCCAGAATGGGGATCGAGCCCAGATCGGACGGAGGTTTCGGGCTGCCGAGTCGATCTCCCAGTACTTCGAGTGCGGATTCGACCTCGGGTGGCACCGTATCCCAGACCAGGGTCTGCTCGAAGTCGACCACCCGTCCGAAACTTTCGGAGTCGATGCCCCAGAGTTGGACGCCTTCGGTTCGATCTTCGTAGGGAAGTTTCAACAACCCGAAACTCTCGACCACCGGAGTGGCGGCGGCGGCTTCCGGTAGATCTTCGAGGTCGTTGATCAGTTCCTCGTAGTACGGCAGGCCCGGATCGCCGGAGCGCACGATGACGTCCGCCATCAGCGTGCGGCCCGAGGAGAGAAGCATGTCGAGGAAACCGCTCATCACGCTGACCACGATGATCACGAGGCCGACGCACAGGGCCACGGCAGCCACCGCGATGAGCGGGATGATGCGACTGGTCAGGTAGCGATTGGCGAGGAGTGGCTGGTACACGTTTCAGTTCGTAAGGCGAGTTCGGACAGGAGGAGGTGCATCATCGCCGCTCTCGGCCGATCGTGCCATGTGCCCGAACTCCTCGAGCAGGATCCGGGGGCTTCCAATGTCGACGCATTGGATTCGGCCGGTCCAGAGACGAGATTCTGAATGGCCCATTCCCGTCTTGGGGGCCACCATGGTGGCGGTGATCGTCGCTCGGATGCAGATTCCCAGGGGATGTCCATGGGTGGGATCGAGGCCGCTGGGGAGGTCGATGGCCACCACCGGCGAGCCCGAATTCGTGATCTTCCGCACCAGGGCCATGGCCCGGCCCGAGATCGGGCGGGCGAGTCCCACTCCGAACAGGGCATCGACCAGGATCGCCCCGGTGAGTTCGGAGGTGATTTCATCGAGGTCGGCAGGCTCGGCGATCGTGTGGATCGTGATCCCGAGGCGTCGAGCGGCCTCGGCGTTGATCCGGGCATCGTCGCTTCGAGGCTCGCCGAGGGAGAGGACCAGGACATCATGTGAATCGTGGAGGAGTCTGGCGACGGCCCATCCATCGCCACCATTTCCTCCGCGACCACAGGCGATCACGATTCGACGAGTCGAGTGTTCGGCGGCGAGTCCCCGGACGATGCCGGCGACCCCGATCGCGGCATGTTCCATGAGTACGATCCCCGGAATCCCGAAACGCTCGATCGCGGCCCGATCGAGTGCGCGGGCGGCCTCCGGGTCGAGAAAAAGTCCGCGGAAGAATTCGTGGTCGGGCGATGGCGTCACGTCCCGAGTCTACGCGGCAGGCCGGACGCGGTCGTAGGATGGCGACGTCATGTTCACGACCACGACCATTCTCGCATCCATCTTCGGCGGTATCGGATTGGTCACCGGAACCTACTGGTTGCTGGTGGCGGTCCGAATCAGACGACTGGATCGATTTTCTCCCCAGTTGTCCGATGGCCTCGATCTGCCGGCGGCGGCAGGTCGGATCTCGGTGGTGGTTCCGGCGCACAACGAGGAACGGGTGATCAAGCGATTGGTCGAGAGCATTCGGGCGCAGGAGGGTGTGGATCTTGAACTGGTGGTGGCGCTTGATCGCTGCACGGACCGCACGCTGGCGAGGCTTCGCGAGGCCGCCGGCGACGACTCGAGGGTCCGAGTGGTCGAAATCGACCACTGTCCGGACGACTGGGCGGGGAAGTGCCATGCCGCGGCCTCCGGTGCCGCGGAGGCGACCGGTGATTGGATTCTCTTCACCGACGCCGATGTCGGTTTCGACCCGGGAGTTCTTCGAGCGTCGACGGCGCTGGCCCAGGACCAGGGCGTCGATCTGCTGAGTGCCTGGGCTTCGCTCACCAGCCGCCGATGGTGGGGACTGGTCGTGCAGCCACCAGCGGCGATCACGCTCCTTCGGATGTTTCCTCCGGACCGAGTCAACAACTTCGATCATCCGCGGTCCTTCGCCAACGGGCAGTTCATGCTGTTCCGGAAAGCGACCTACGACCGTATCGGAGGTCATGCCGGCGTGAAGGGTGCCCTCCTCGAGGACCTCGCCTTCGCCAGCCGGGTTCACGAGCACGATGGGCGAATCCTGGTGGCGGTCGCCTGTTCGATGGTGCAGACGGACATGTACGACTCCCTGGACGGCATGCTCGAGGGATGGAGACGAATCTTCATCGAAGCCGCGAAACGAAACATCCCGCGACTCTGGACCAATCTGATCCTCGTGCTCGGGTCGGGTCTCGCGCCGATCGCCTGTTGGGCGGCAGTCATCGCCGGTCTCCTCGTGCTGCGGCTCGAGGGAGCCACGGCGCTCGGGGTCGCCAGCATTCTGGCCGGACTCTTCGGCGTTCTGTCCCAGGGATTCATGCTGGCGAGAATCTTCGCTCGAGCCCGGATGCCTCGGATCGGCGTCACCGGCTGGACGATCGGCTGCCTGCTCATCGTGGGCGCTCTTTTTCGTGGGATCGGTGACCTTCGACATGGTCGGCCGATCCGTTGGGGTGGACGCGAGTACGTTCTTCGCCCCGGACCCCGCTGAACCTGCGACACTGACCGCTCCCTCCACACCCCGCTCCGAGAACGAATCGTGCGCATCCTTCTGACCAACGACGACGGCATCGAAGCCCCCGGCATTCAGGCTCTTCACCGGGCCCTGGACGGCCTGGGAGAGATCACCACCGTCGCCCCCCACACCGTTCAGTCCGCCACCAGCCACGGCGTGACCTTCGACCAGCCACTTTTTCGCCACGAAACCAGGATGCCCGACGGCTCGACCGGCTACTCGGTCGATGGTCGGCCGGCGGATTGCGTCAAAGTCGCCCTTCGGTCGCTCTGGGCGGAGTTGCACGGAGAGGGGACCCGCCCCGACATCACGATCAGCGGCATGAATGCCGGCGCGAACGTGGGGATCAACGTGATCTATTCCGGTACGGTCGCGGCGGCGGTCGAAAGCGCATTCCTCGGGGTGCCATCGATCGCGGTGAGTCTCCACCTTGGTGACCGAAACCGTATTCACTTCGATCGGGCCGCCGAAATCGCCCGCGAAGTGATCGATCGGATTCTGGTTCATCCTCTGGATCCCCACTCGGTCGTCAACCTGAACGTCCCTCGAACCGAATCCCCCGACGCCCCGATGCCTCCGATCGCGATCTGCCCGATGAACACCGCGGCGGCTTCAGACGGGTACGAAAAACGAGAGAGTCCGAGTGGTCGGCCCTACTACTGGCCGGCCGGTAACGGGATGGCGTTCGACCAGACGCACCCGGATGCCGACGTCGAACATCTGATGGCCCGGTCCGTGACCGTCACGCCGATTGAATTCGACCTCACGGATCATCCCCGACTGCAGACCTGGCGCGAACGACTGGCCACCAGCAGCTGATTCGATTCCATCGGGGGTTCCGAGCGGATTTTCGTGGATCGGAACTGCCGACGGGCCGAGAGCCACCGCCGGAGCGAGGAGCCCAGCGTGATCGAGCGTGACGGCCGGCCCGCGAAGGATCAGTCGAGCAACAGGCGAAGTTGAACCAATGCCGTTTCCTGTTGCTTGAGTTCCTTCAGCCGCTTGCCGCTCGCTCGCCATCGATACAGGGCGTCCATGAGGTACTCGTCGAACTTGGCATCACCACTGGACACCTTGAGGATCGCTCTCTTGGGTTTGCCGTCCGACAGGAATTCGAGTTCCACGACCGGAACCGACGTGGGTCTCAGGGTCTTCCAGGTCAGCAGTGGGATGGTGAGCCGACGGGTCTTGATTTCGAGGCCCTGAGCGGCCAGCGGCTTGCCATTCCGCCAGTTCGCGGGAGGCGTGTCGACCATGCTGGTGGCTTCGGCGTCCTGGTCCGAATCATTGCCGGGATCGGGCGTCGGGGGCGCGGGACCCGAGCCGGGCGCATCAGACGGTTCTTCCGCAGGAGCCTCACCGGGTTCCGGACTTGGTGTCGGGCTGGGTTCGTCGTTCGGGGTCGGCTCGGGTGACGGTTCGGGGCCCGGACGTGGCTGCGGCTGATCGGCCGGTTTCTCATCCGGAGTCTTTTCAGGCTTCGCTTCCGACTCGGTCTCGGTGGGCTTCTCCGCCGGCTTTTCCTCGGTTTCCCGGGGGGTGGTTTCTGGATCCGGCTTGGTGGTCGGCGAGTCGCTTGGAGTGGTCTCGTCGGTCGTGGCTTCGGTGGGGGTGTTCGGTTCCGCTTCCGTCGGTGTCTCGGTGGGGCTGGTGCGAGGCTCGTTTCGGATCACCGGATCGATGAGCCGTTCGGGATCTTCGGTAGGAGTCGCGGGGACCGTCGCTGCCGGAGCGCTGGCCGAAGGGCGGGCGGCGCCGGGAAGAGGCGGAGGGCTGGGGGTGGCGGTGGCGGCGGCGGTCGACCCGGTGGGACCGCCGCCACCACCGGCACTCGGAGCGGCGAGCATCGCTGCCTGTTCGACCTCGCTCAACTTCGCCAGATGCTCTTCGTACTCCCGGTAGCCGATCCAGGTCAGCGTCTCAGCTCGACTTTCCTCGATCCCGAGCACTTCCGAGTCGTCGGGCTCCGGCTGGTCCAGATCGGCATCGTGCTCAATGCCGGTCGGAGCCGCGGTTCCGGCGATCGTTCCGATCAGCAGCAACGCCACGCCCGCATGCACGAGAAGCGAGACGAGCAGGGAGATCCCAGGGCGGATCGAAGATGCGCGGTCACGGGTCACGGGGTTCAGGATACGTCGCGCAACCGTGAGATTCAGCGGTCGGGGGCGGAGATCGGTCTGCCGACCATGCGAATGGGGATCTCGGCGAGTCGAAGTTGGTTCCAAAGCTCGAGCAGCACTGGAATCCGATCCTCGGGGCCCATTTCATCCGAGACCGCGAGGTATAGGACGGTGTCGGGATCATCTTCGAGGGACTGACGAAGGGTGGCCACGACGTTTTCGATCTCGATCGGTTGACGATCAAGGAAAAGGCCGCCATCGCCGTCGAGGGAGAGTGTTCTCGCCGGCGGGGGGGCACCGTCGGTCACCGCGGAGCCTGCTTCCAGCGGCTTCAGATCAAGCGGAACCAGCTCGATTCGATCCATCAGAACCATGGCGTAGATGAAGAACGTGAGGAGCAGGAACACCACGTCGATCAGCGGAGTCAGTTCGACTTGGAAGGGGGCCGCCTGTCGTCGCAGCCGTACGCGATGTCCCGACGGCTCGGCATGCGTCGTGGCGGCGGGAACGTCGGCTTTGGCGACATCACTCACGCGTCGTGCCTCAGGGCTCGAGCTGCAATGAAGCGATCGCGGTGGCGAGGTCGTCGTGGAAATCGAAGAGTTTGTCGAGGCCGGTCACCAGAATGACGCCCCAGACCTGATCACCCACGGAACTGATTCGCAACTTCCCGCCACCGGCGGCAAGTCTTTTTCGGAGGCGGAGGAGCTGGGCGATGTTCGACGAGTTGAGGTACTCGACCTCCGCGAGATTCACCACCACGTCGGGGGTCTCCCGTTCGCCGCGTTCGGCGTCGTCGACGATCGACATGAGACCGCTCATGTCCTCGCTGAACGAAGGCTCTTCGCCGGTTTCGGCGATGACGATTTCCTCGGACCATTCGTTCAGGCTCATTCGGGCTTTCCTTCCGTCTTGTCTTCGGCGGGGGGGGCGTCCGTCCCTTGGCCTTCGACCTTGCCTTCGCCTTCGTCCTCGTCGGGAGGCGTGGTGGCACAATCGATCAGGCTGTCCCCTTCGCGGAGTCGAACCACTCGGACGCCCTGAGTGTTCCGACCCAGCCGGGACACGGCCGAGACACCGGTGCGAACCAGCATTCCGGAAGAGGTCATGAGCATGAGGCCGTCCTCGTCCGTCACTCGACGAATGGTGACCACATCACCGTTGCGGCCCGAGGTCTTGATGTCGATTCGTCCCTTGCCCCCGCGGCTCTGGGGACGGGCCCCTTCCTCGGCCTGGACCAGGTACTCGTCGATGTCGGTTCGCTTGCCGTAGCCGTTCTGGGTGACCGTCAGGAGATCGGTACCGGCTTCGGCTCGAATGAGCCCGACGACCCGGTCCCCTTCGCCGAGGTCGATTCCCTTGACTCCGGCCGCGGCTCGTCCCATCACTCGAGCGTCATTCTCGTTGAATCGGATCGCCATTCCCTTGGCGGTGCCCAGCAGGACGTGGTCGTCACCCCTGGTCCACACCACGCCCATGAGGCGATCGCCTTCATTGAGGTTGAGGGCGATGATGCCGCTGCGATTGACGTTGCGGAAATCCTTCAGGGAGGTTCGCTTCACGCGTCCCTGCTCGGTCGCGAAGACGAGGTAGTCCTCGCTTTTCTCGAAGTCTTCGATCGGCAGGAAGAAGCGGGCGGACTCTCCGTCGCGGAGCCCGATCACGTTGGCGATCGATCGACCCTTGCTCGTTCTGCTGGCTTCGGGGATCTGCCAGACCCTGATCTTGAAGACCCGGCCGGTGTTGGTGAAGCAGAGGAGGTCGGTGTGCGTGCTGGCGGTGAAGAGGTGTTCGACGAAGTCGCCTTCGCGTGTCTCCCCGCCCTTGATGCCGACGCCGCCACGAGCCTGCTCGCGATAGGTATCCACCGGCAGTCGCTTGATCCAGCCCTGGTGGGTGATGGTCACCGCGACCTGGTGCTCCCGGATCAGTTCCTCCATCTCGAAGCCGTCGGCTTCGCTTTCCTCGATGCGGGTGCGTCGGTCGTCCGCGAACTTCTCTCGAATCTCGAGGCAGTCCTCGCGGATCATCGCTCGAACCATGCCGTCGTCGGCGAGGATGGCTTCGTATCCCTCGATCTCTTCATGCAGGACTCGAAGGTCCTCGACCAGCCGCTCGATTTCGAGGCCGGTCAACTGGATGAGTCGAAGGGCTCCGATCGCTTCGGCCTGCACCTTGGTGAGGTTGGCACCGATCTCGCCGTTCTGCTCGGCATTGGCGGCGTCGAGGAGTCGCTGGGGGATCGACGGAGCGTAGGGATGCTCGGGCGGAATGCGGAACCGCCGGACCATCAGCTTCTGAATCGCTTCTTCGCGGGTGCGACTGGAGCGAATGAGCCTGATGACTTCGTCGATGTCGCACACCGCGAACACGAGGCCTTCGAGTTTGTGGGCCTGCTGTCGCGCTTGCCGAAGCAGGTACTCGGTTCGACGTCGGATGACTTCGCGGCGGTGGTCGATCCAATGATCGATCAGCGATCGAAGGTCGAGGGTCCGAGGCTGGTGATTCACCAGGGTGATGTTGATGATCGAGAAGGTCGATTGGAGCGGCGTGTGCTGGTAGAGCTGCCGCTCGACGACGTCGGGGTTCGCACCCTTCTTGAGAACGACCTGGATCCGCGTGCGGGCTTTTCGCCCCGAGTGGTTCTGGACGTCGGAGATGTCGGCGATCTTGCCGGTCTTGGCGGCGTCGACGATCTTCTCGATGAGATTCGATTGCACGACCTGGTACGGGATTTCCTCGATCAGGAGGATGTCCCGGCCCTTCTGCTGGATCTGGGTGACCTTGCCCCGGACCAGAATGCGTCCCCGGCCGGTGGAGTAGGCCTGAGCGATGCCCGCTCGTCCCATGATCGTTCCCCCGGTGGGGAAGTCGGGGCCGGGAACCAGGTCCAGGAGCTCGGTGAAGGTCGTCTCGGGACGGTCCAGCACCGTGATGATCGCATCGCAGATCTCGCCCGCGTTGTGGGGGGGCATGGAACTGGCCATGCCCACGGCGATGCCGCTCGACCCATTGACCAGCAGGTTGGGGAACTTCGCAGGCAGGACGGTCGGCTCCATGAGCCGTTCGTCGTAATTGGCCTTGAAGTCGACGGTCTCGCTTTTGATGTCCTCGAGCATCGCGACGGCCGCCGCGGTCATTCGAGCTTCGGTGTACCGCATCGCGGCCGGGGGATCACCCTCGATCGAGCCGAAGTTGCCTTGCTTGTCGATCAGCAGGCAGCGGGTCTTCCAGTCCTGCCCGAGGTTGACGAGGGTGGGATAGATCACCGATTCGCCGTGCGGGTGGTAGTTGCCCGAGGTGTCGCCGGCGATCTTCGCGCACTTGATGTGCTTGCGGCCGGGTGACAGATTGAGGTCGTGCATCGCGACGAGAATTCGACGTTGCGAAGGCTTGAGCCCGTCACGAACGTCGGGCAGGGCCCGGTCCATGATGGTGCTCATCGCGTACGTCAGGTACGAGTCGTGGAGTTCACGCTCGATCTCGAGGTCGACGACATGGCCGATCGCTCCGACGTCCGCGGTGGCGGAACCATCGATGGAATCGGAATCTTCAGGGCCGGGATTCGTAGGCGTTTCGTCGCTCATGCGTGCTGGTCAGACGTCCGGGCGGAGGATCACGAGAGTGCCTGATGACGCACCCCTCGGCGGAGGTTCCGCGATCCCTGAATCGTACCTGAAACCGCCGGTCGGGACCGGTTTGGAGGGTGAACGGGATTTGCTGGCGACCGGTTTGGAGCGACGGGAATCAGGCGGAACTCTCGGGCTCGTCCTCAGGGGCCAGCAGGGCCACGAATTCCAGATTTCCCGGGACCCCTCGTCGCCGGGCCGTCTTTCCCCCGACGAGCGGGGATTTCACCTGCCCCAGAACCCGGGCTCCGAGGCTCGGCATGGTCGCCAGGACTTCCTCGAGGACTCTGGGGGCGTGTTCCTGAGGCAGGAATCCCTTCTCGAGCAAGTTTCGTTCTTCGGCCGGGAGTTCGTAGTGGGGCTTGACGAGGGTTGCGATTCGGCGAGCACCCTTGGGGTCGAGCCATCGCAGAGCGGCTGGCACCGCGAGGCGTTGTGGGGTCCACGCCAGATCGACGACCACCAGATCAACTCCCCGCTCGGGGAGATCGGCGTGCAGGGCGTTGGTTCGCTCGCGGACCTCGACCCGCTCGTCCTGCCGGAGTTTCCAGGCCAGGGCGCCCCGGCCGGTATCGACCGCGATCACCGAAGCCGCCCCTCGTTGAAGCAGGCAGTCCGTGAAGCCGCCCACGTTGCAGCCGAAGTCGGCGCAGCGAAGGCCTGTGACATCGAAGCCGAAGGTCTCCAGACCATGTTCGAGCTTGAGCCCCGCACGGCTGGCGAAGCGTTTCAGGTCGAGGGGGGGATCGGTCATGATGCGGAAGGGGCCGGATCCCGGACGCCGAAGATCGCGATTCCTGCGGCATCCGCGGCGGCGAGCACCTTGGGCTTGTCGGCGAGAATGACTCGGCCGGTCCCGACCGCGATGCAACTGCAACCGGCGGCCGCCGCCTGTTCGATCGTCCTGATCCCGATGGTCGGGACGTCGGTTCGCATGTCGTGATCCGAAGCGGCGGTCTTCAGCAAGGTCCAGCCGCCCCGGGGGCAGAGCTCGCCGGCTCGGGTGATCATTCGATCGGTGCCTTCGACCGCCTCGACGCAGATCACGTCGCGTTGACGGACCGCCAGGGCCTGGCCGATGTGCAGTTCGCTGACCTGGGAGAGCAGGGGCCAGCCGAATTCGACGTCGCCGAGTTCATCCGGGGTCGCGGCTCGGGCACCAAGGTCCCCCTCGGTGGCCAGATGTTCCGGTAGGTAGGTCGTCGAGTCCACGAGGAGGAGTCCGCGTCTGGCCAGATCGTCGGCGAGCGTCCGGAGGAGATTCGCCGAACGTCGGTCGAATCTGAGTTTCCGGTACCAGAGATCGAAGGTGTAGAGATCGGGAAGTTCCCGAAGCATGGCTATTTTGAACCGCTGGCGGTGCATCAGACCCTTGCCGACCCGGCCGATCATCACCGCGTCTTCGCAGCCGAAACGTCGTGCGGCCCTGATCCAGCCTCCGGAACGAAGAAAACCGACCGAACGAAAATCATCGCACGCTTCAGGAAAATCCGGCTCGTGGAAGCCTCTCAGGCCGAGCCCCAGCACTCGACGCCCCGATTGGCGGATGCCTTCGGCGCACAACCTCGGCAATTCACCCTGTCCGGCGATGATCGCGGTGGTCGCCATTCACTCGGACTCCTCGCGGGCGGAAAGCGGCGGAATCAGATCGGCTTGCGACAATTCGTGGCCGGGATCGTCTCCCAGAGCGTCGAGCACGCTCAGGGGCTCGTCCGAGACCGTCAGGAGTTTGCGAATGGCGGGTCGGATGAATCGCTGCTCGATGCCGTGGTCGATCATCGCCACCAGCGGGTCGAAGTAACCGTGGTCGTTGATCACGCCCATCGGCTTGTCGTGCTCGGAAAGCACTCGACCGACCAGGGTCTCGAAGAACTCTTCGTAGGTTCCGAGGCCGCCGGGAAGAACCAGGAAACCATCGCCCTGTTCGACCATGATTCGCTTGCGATCACGCATGGTCTCGACCACCAGCAGTTCCTCGCAGCCGTCGAAGGCCACTTCGAGGTCGGCCAGATGGGTGGTGATGACCCCCAGGACCCGGCCGCCGGCCTCGACGCAGGCGCGGGCGACCTCGCCCATCAGGCCGCTTGATCCGCCACCGTAGACGAGCCGGAGGTTGCGGGATGCGAGTTCTCGACCAACCAGCCTGGCGGTCTCGGCGAACCGAGCATCGATGGCGGGGGAGCTGGAGCAGTAGACGGTGACGGATTCCATAGACGGAAACGGTACCTCGTCGGATCAAAGGAGGCGTTTCTCCGGGATCGCGGGCCGTCCCGATCCCTCGATAGCATGAACCGATGCTTCCATTCGTCCTCCTCATGATCCCGATCGGATTCCTGCTGGCGGCCCCGGTCACCCAGCTTCTCGTGGCCATCGGTCGTCGGACCGGAGCGCTCGACTCCGCCGGGATCGAGGGCCATGAGAAAGCCCTGCGGCCAATTCCGAACATCGGCGGGATCGGGATTTCGGTCGGGGCATTGCTTCCCCTCCTCCTTGGTCTCACCCTGATCACGTTCGGGGGTGATCGGCTCGCCGAACTGCCACTCATCGGAAACGCGACCGAAGCCTTCGGCGATCGGCTGGCTTCGCAACGAACCGTCTGGTGGATGATCGCCCTCGGAGGTGTGGGCATCCACATCCTGGGTCTGGTCGATGATCGCCGCGCGGTCGGGCCCTGGAAGAAGTTGATCATTCAGCTCGGGCTCGCCTCCGCCGTGGTGGTGGGGGGGGATCTTCGGCTGGTCACGGCGCTCGACGTCTTCGGGCCGGCGGGGGTCGCCACCTCGGCCGTCATCACCGTGGTCTGGATCGTCGCTCTGTGCAATGCGATCAACTTCCTCGACAACATGGATGGTCTTGCGGGAGGCGTGGCGGCGATCGCGGCCGCGGTCTTCCTGGCCGCCACGATCATCAACGGTCAGTGGTTCACGGCGGTCGCTTTCGGACTCTTGTGCGGATCGCTGATGGGATTCCTCGTCCACAACGTTCCGCCCGCCCGGATCTTCATGGGTGACGGAGGATCGCTTCTGGTCGGATGGCTGCTGGCGACCCTCACCGTTCGCACCACGTTCGTGGACACGTCCGATTCGGAGTTCGCCCTGGGTTCCGCGTGGTACGGGGTCCTGATGCCGGTCGTGGTTCTGGCGGTTCCCCTCTACGACCTGGTGGCGGTGACCCTCTTGAGAATCAGCCAGGGTCGGAGTCCGTTGGTCGGTGATCAGCAGCACCTTTCGCATCGGCTGGTCTGGCTCGGACTTTCCAAACGTTCGGCGGTGGTCGTGATCTGGGCGTTGACCGCGGCGACCGGTGTCGGGGGAATCGTGCTTGGAAGCGTCGCCCCCTGGCAGGCGGTCATGATCGGGGCGCAGACCGGAGCCATTCTGCTCGTCCTCGGGCTTCTGGAATCCGGGGCTCGGCGCCGGACCGGTGGAGCTGGAGGCTGATGGGCCACGTCGAGACCACCCGTCCGCCGGCCGAGGAATCCAGGGCCGGCGCGGTGATCGCGATCCTGATCGCGGGGCTGGCGGCGATTCGCCTGATGCTGCCGTTGGCGCCGGATCGCCTGTTCGATGTGGATCCTGCAAGCGTCGGTGGGCCGTTTTCCGCGTTGGGGTCCGCGGGATCGCTTCTGATCGACGCGTTGCTGATCGGTTGTGCGGGATTCGCGTTGGGCATCGAGGCCCGGCGGGGTCGTCTCGATCGGGTGCTGCCGGCGATGCTGCTGCTGCCGCTTCCGGTGATCGCATGGCATGGATGGAACGACACCCTCGATGCCTGGCGAGGCTTCGACTGGTTCGCGGCGGTGGCGTCGGGGGTGGCACTCGCCCACCTGGTTCGCGTGCCGTCCACGCGTCGCGCGGTGCTGGCGATCCTGCTGGCGGCGGTCGCGGCGAACGCCGGCCGCGGCTTTCATCAGGTGTCGATCGAACACGCCGACACCGTCGCGTTCTACGAGGAGAACCGGGACATGATCCTCGCCTCGAGAGGCTGGACGCCGGATTCGCCGACGGCATTGGTCTACGAACGACGGTTGCGTCAACCCGAGGCCACCGGTTGGATCGGATTCTCGAACGTCCTCAGCGGGTTGCTCGCGGCCGGGGGGGTGCTGGCGATCGGACTGCTCGTGGAGGCTCGGCGATCCGGGGTGGATGATCGCCGCGGTGCGGGCGGACCGGCGGTGCTCGGCTTCGTCGGAACCGCCTGTCTGTTGCTGGTCGGACTCAACGGATCGAAGGGAGCGATCGCCGCGAGCGGAGTCGGGGTCTTCGGTCTGCTTCTGGTCCTCGGTCCACTGCGAGACGCGTTTCTTCGTCGATCGGGATGGTGGCTGGTGGCGGTCGCGTTTCTCGGTTTTTCGGCGATTCTGATTCGTGGTGTCCTGCCGGAGGAATTCGGAGGGGATCGCTCGCTGCTCTTTCGATGGCACTACCTGCAAGGCGCGGTCTCGATGTTCCTCGCTCATCCCTGGATCGGAGTCGGCCCCGACGGGTTTCAGGACGCCTATCTCGCCGCCCGCCCGCTGCGGAGTCCCGAGGCGGTCGCGAGCGCTCACTCGGTCTTCACGGACTGGATCGCGGCCCTCGGAGTCACCGGCGTGGCCTGGATCCTCGTCGCCGGTCGCATCGTGCTGCGAGGGTGCGGGGATTCCTCGGAAGCGTCGGCGGAGGTCGGAGAAGAGTCGGGGTCGCGACTGCTCGTCACCGGGGGGTTGATGCTCTTCACGGTTCTGTGCCTCCAGCTCTGGATCGAGGGACCACTTGGAAGCGAGGCCATCGCGGTCCGGATCGCGTCGATCACCGCGGCTGCTTTGGCCGGACTCGCGGTCTGGTCGGTTTCTTCGGCGGTGCCCGATTCGATCGTGCGGGGCATCGCGGTGGCCGCGGCCGGCGTGGTGGTCGCGCAATCCCAGATCGAGATGCTCGCGTGGCAACCCGGATCCGTGGTGGCATGCTGGGGATTCCTCGCCTGTGCGGGGGGGGTGTCGACTCGAGGATCTTCGAAGCGGACGGGGTTCGAGGGGCCGGCTCTCGTGGTGATCTTCATGGTCATCGCGGGCCTCGTCGGCCTCGCATCGTTGCGGGACGAAATCGGCACGGCGCAGGCGCGGCGGTCGATCGCGGGTCTTCATCGCACACCGGGGCTGGACCTGCCGGCACCGTCCGCACGAAATCGAAGGGATGCCGCCGATTCCCTGGCCGTGGATCTGATCCGGCGTGGCGCCTGGACCGACTCTCGGCGGGTGCGAGGGGCGATCAGCCTCTACATGTCGACCGGGGTGGAGTCGGACCGGCATGACGCCGCGGAGATCACGGCGGCCTGGTGCGTCGCTCGTCCGGGGGTCGCCTCTGCATCGGCGCACGCCTCGGTGCTGGAGGCGATCGCAATCGCTTCCGGGAGGCCCGAAGACGATCGGCGTGCGGAAGCCGCGATTCGAACCGCGATCGAAGGGGATCCGTTCGACGCCGGCTGGCGGCTTCGGCTCGCGGAACGGCTCGTCCCCCTCGGCCGATGTGATGAAGCGCTCGCGGCGATCGATGATGCGATGGACCTGGACGCGACCCAGGAGCTCGACCCGTTGGCTCGGTTCGGTCAGGATCAACTTCGCCGAGTCGAGGTGGTTCGGTCGGCCTGCGGATCCTCCCCCGAGTGATCGAGGCGGGGGCGGGATGGCGTTCTGAATCAGACCGGCAACAGGATCTCGCCGACGGTCCGGCTGAAGGTCACCCCGCGGCTCGGGGGAAATCGTTCAGCGCCTTCATCCCGCAGTTCTTCCGCATGATGGGCGACGTATCGCTCGAAGATCGATCGGTCGGGGAATCGGTACCGCACCGTGATGGTGTGCTGTTCCTCCTCCGGTTCGGTCCATCGCACGACTTCCGCCCGGTCGGCGCCCCCGTCCATCACGGCTTGCATGTGTCCGTGGCGGAGCCAATGGAGAAACTCATCGGCGACGATGATCTCCTCGAAGCGGGCGGTGACGGTGTAGGCGAGATTCATCCGGGCAGTCTCTGACCGGCCCGGGCGGCTTGCTCGACTTCCGACAGTCCGTCCACCGCGGAGGGCCGGTTCCGGCTTCATTTCCCGGGTGTGGCGGAGGAATTGGTTCTTCCGAAGGTCCCGTCCGCCTCGGTGATCGCGTCCAGGACCTGGCTGGGCGTGTAGGCGTCACTCTTCCAGACCTCGCTCGCGTCCTTGCCGTAGACCACCAGGAGGGGGATGGTCAGTCGACCGGCTTCCGCGAGCCTCGCTTTGCCGTCTGGATTGTCACCGGTGAGATCGATCTTCATCGGGACGACGTCGTCCCGCTCGAACGCGGCCACCACGCGGGCGGTCTGAAGTACGGTCGCCTCGAGTGTCTTGCAGTTCAGGCACCATTCGGCGGTGAAGTCGAGCACCACGACCTTGTCTTCGCTGATCGCGTTCGCAAAGCGTTCAGGGGTGTAGTAGATCCAGTTGATCGGACCCTTCGCGGTCATGACCATGCCGACCCAGATCGACAATGCGGCGATGAAGGCACCAAGGCCTCCGAAGACCAGCCGCGGGCCGATCTTGGAAGTCAGACGCCAGGTCCTCACCAGCAGCCAGACTCCGGCCGCGGTGGCGGCGAGAGCCACGACCCACCAGTAGAGGCGACTGGGCGGCTCGCCCGGCACCACGGTGAGACCGGAGATGCCGCTTCCCACGAAGTACACGCCGGCGGCGAGCAGTAGAAGACCCATCACCTGCTTGACCACCTCGCTGGCAGGGCCGGTTCTCGGCATCTTCTTCACCAGGTCGGGAAAGGCACTGAGGATGAGGTAGGGGATCGCCATCCCGATCCCGATCGCGCCGAACACGGTGAGCACCGTGGCCGGAGACTGGGTGGTCGCCCAGGCGGCCGCGGCACCCATGAGCGGGGCGGTGCAGGGAGTCGAGAGAATGGCGGTCATGATGCCGAACACGAAGGAACCGCCGAGGGTTTCGTGACTGGTCTGAAGGGCGTAGACCTTGTTGGGCAGCTGAATCGTGAAGAACCCGGCCATGCCGATGGCCATGACCACGATGATCGCGCCGACGGGGATGGTGAAGACCGGATACTGGAAGAGCTCGCTGATCGACTGGAAGCTCTTGAGGCCGGCGATCAGGCCGCCGAGCACCATCCAGAAGAAGACCACTCCGATCGACATGGCGCCACCGAGGGCGAGGCAACGCCGACGATTCTCCGCCACGGCGCTCAGGCCCATGATCTTCAGCGGGATGACCGGCAGGACGCACGGCGTGAAATTCAGCAGCAGGCCGCCGAGAGCGGCGACCAGCAGGAGCAGGATGAACCCGCCGCCGCCCGCGGCATCGAGGGAGAAGGTCAGGCCGAAGACGTCGAAGTCAACGACTTCGGGGGCGAGCTCGCCCCCCCGGATGCCGGCGAAGACCGACGGATCGAAGCGGGCGAAGACGGGGTCGTCATCGTTGTTGACGCCAGATGGCATGGTGCCGGCGGCCACGATCGTGACGGTGGTCTGGAGGGTTTCATCCGCGGGGGCGAGGCAGAACTGATCGTCACAGGTCTGGAATGACACCTCGATCGAGATCTCCCGGGGCCCGGGGGCGGCATCCGCGGCGACCGTGGCGGGGATGAGAATCCCGACCCGACCTTCATAGACCCCGTAGTTCAGCGGTCCGTCGCCGAGGTCGGCTTCCACCCCGTGGACTTCCGGCCAGATGGTGAATCCGGGGTGAAGTTCGATCGGTCCGGAATCACCCTCCGGGAGCGAGATCTCGGTCCGAATCGCCGATTCGAAGACGACGTAGGGCTTGGGCACCGCGCCGGGGCCCGGCCAGAGGTGCCATCCGGATTCCGCATCGAGAACCACCGCGATGATGAAGTCCGCCCCGGGAGCGACTTCCGTCCGCGAAGGCAGGATCGAGGCGGTCACCTGATCCCGCGAGTCATTGAAGACCGGTGGGGCGTTCTTTGGAACGCCGAACCCGAAGTCGACCTGGGCCATCGCCTCGCCGGTCAGGACGAAGCTGAGGAGAAGGAGGCAGAACACCGAGAGGGCGTTTGGACGATGGAATCGGTCGCAGGGGGTCATGGTCCCTTAAGGATACGGCCCGGATCGACTCTGGATCGGTCTCCCCCCGGTGGCCGGTCGGGCCGCCGTGGATCCGGGGAGCGGGTCGGTCCGGAAATCCTCCCGACCGCAGGTACCTGAACGGATCCCCGGAGGACGGGATTGTCCGGAAAAGCGGCTCGGTTCAAGCGAAAACCATCGCTGTGCCGATGTCCGAAGGGGTTTCGTACGCCGGCAGGAGGCCGGCCGCCCCGTTTGGTCCCTCTTCCAGGTGGTTGGACAATGCCTGAACCGGACATGCTGGACCAGGCCGACATCGACGCGTTGCTGAACGCGGTCGAAACCGGCGACATCGCGGATGACCAGCCACCCGCTCGCATCTTTTCGCGATTCCGTCGGGATTCCGAGAAGGTCGAGATCCGGGTTTATGATTTCAAGCGGCCGGAGCGGATCGGCAAGGACCAGATGCGCACGCTCCAGACCCTCCATGAGGGATTTGCCCGCGGCTACGGAGCCCAGCTTTCGGGGTTCCTGAGGTCGATCGTGGAAGTCCGGGTCGCCACCGCGGAGCAGATGACCTATTCCGAATTCATCGGAAGTCTGCCCAATCCCACCTGCTTCACCTTGCTGGAATGCCCGCCGCTCGATGGCCAGTTCTGCGTCGAGATCAGCCCTTTGATCGTCTATCCGTTCGTGGATCGGCTGCTCGGAGGCAACAACAAGGATCTGGTCATTCCCCAACGACCGATGACCAGCATCGAGGGCCGGCTCCTGCGCCGGATCCTCGGGCTCGGGTTGGGTGCCTTGAGCGAGGCTTGGGCCGGCGTTCGTGAGATCGATTTCGACATCGCGGCGATGGAATCGAATCCCCATCTCGTGCAGATCGTCCCTCCCAACGAAGTCGTCGTGGTGATCGGTTTCGAGATCAAACTGGGGAATCGGGCGGGCACGATGAGCCTTTGCATGCCCTACAACGTCATCGAGCCGGTGATGGAAGATCTCAACGCTGAGAATTGGACGGTGGCTGGACGGGGTGCGGGGCGAGGTGCGGATCCGGCGATCGTCTCCAAACTTCAGGATTCCAGCCTCCAGGTCGAAGCGACGCTGGCGGAAACCACCATCACGCTCTCGGAGCTTGGTCGCCTGGAGGTGGGGGATCTCATCACCACGAACCGGGAGGCCACGGAGCCGGTCCTCGTGAGCATCGAGGGACGACCCAAATACGAGGCTGTCCTGGGCCAGCATCGTGGCCAGAGGGCGCTCCGAATCACCGGCAATGCTCGTGGCCAGAGTCCTGGGGATCTTTCCGCCGATTCGGCGGAAGCTGGAGGTACCGGGGTTTTCGGCGCCGGAATGGCGGCAAAGCAGGCAAACGCCGTCCCCGAGCCTCCATCCACTTAAATCGTGGATCTTGAGAACATCCCAAACGGTCGCCTCACTCGCCCCGGATCGGGAAACCGGCTATCCTGTCCGATCACC
>NYSW01000061.1 GCA_002683195.1 Phycisphaerae bacterium | reverse complement strand
ACCACCGCGTTGGCCCCCGCATCCGCGATCCAGAGATCGCTCCCGACCTCCACCACGGAGTAGACGTTCGAGTCGTCGAAGCCGTTCGAGACGATGTACGGGAAGATGGGCGTTTCCGAGATGGTTGCGGCGCCGTCGACCGGATAGGGGCCGTCGACGATGCTCCCGAACGTCGGGTCATAACGAATCACCGAGCCAAGGTTCGGATACGGCCCGATGTTCGGACCTCCGACCGCGAGCAGCAGGGAACCATCGGAACCGAAGGCGATGTGGTGGGCTCCGGCCGGCTCTCCCAACTCGTTGAACGCGACATCGATGTTCTCGACGAGTGGAACGTGGGTGAACGTCCCGTCGAGATTGCGGGACATGAAGCCGACCCGCCCCAGGCCAGGGTCGCTCGGTGTCTGCGGAATTCCCATCTCACTGACCCAGACCACGCCATCGGCGTCGGCTTCGAGGCCCACCGGACTGTTCAGGCCTTCGAGAATGACCTCACCGGAGCCAGCGAGGGCCGCCCCGGTGAACGAAAGACAGCACAGGCCGGCGACTCGGAATGATTTCTTACCACTCATCATGTCTTCCTCTTTTCATTTTTTTGCTCTGGAACCTGCGGTTCGCGGAGAACCGAAGGGGCATCAACATTTCACCCGACCTCATGTTAAACAGAACTTGCCCGAAAGTTTCCGGGAATGACGCCGGAAATCTCGAACCGGGCCTTCAGGGCCGGAACTCGTTAGCATCCCGCGACCAGAACCCCGGAGATCAACGAAATGCCCATCGAAATCACGTCCATCCACGCCCGTCAGATCCTCGACTCACGCGGAAATCCCACCCTCGAGGCGGAAGTGATTCTGGAGGACGGCTCCGCCGGTCGCTCCGCCGTGCCCAGCGGAGCATCGACGGGCGAGAACGAAGCGGTCGAACTCCGAGACGGCGGCGACGCCTGGCTCGGCAAGGGCGTCGAGCAGGCGGTGACCAACGTCAACACCCGGATCGCGGACGGGGTCGAAGGCCTCGACGGGCTCGATCAGGAAACTCTCGACGGGACGCTCTGCGATCTCGACGGGACGGAGAACAAGGCGAACCTCGGGGCCAACGCCACCCTCGCCGTCTCCCTCGCGACGGCACATGCCGCCGCGAGCGCGACCAATCAGCCGCTCTATCGCTACCTCGGCGGAACCAGCGCCCGCGTGCTTCCGGTACCGATGCTGAACATCCTCAACGGTGGCAAGCACGCCGACAACACCGTGGACTTCCAGGAGTTCATGATCCAGCCGATCGGGTTCGAGGAATTCGAAGTCGGACTCCGTGCCGGAGTCGAGTGCTACCACGCGCTCAAGGGCGTGTTGAAGAAGCGTGGTCTTTCAACCGCGGTCGGTGACGAAGGTGGATTCGCGCCCGACCTCAAGAGCAACGAGGAAGCCCTCGAAGTGATCGCGGAAGCGGTGGACGCCGCGGGCTACGACTTCGGCGGAGAGATCGTGGTGGCCCTCGACCCCGCGACCAGCGAACTCGCCAACGAGGCGAAGAAGCTCGGCAANGANGGATACTGCTTCTTCTCCAGCGATCCCGGNCGCGTCATCTCNGCCGANGANATGGTCGATCTCTGGGCCGGCTGGTGCGANANGTGGCCGATCGCATCGATCGAAGACGGCCTTGCCGAAGACGACTGGGACGGCTGGCGGCTGCTCACCGAACGACTTGGTGATCAGATCCAGCTCGTAGGAGACGATCTCTTCGTCACCAATCCCCGGTTCCTTGAGCGAGGCATCGAAGAGGGCTGTGCCAACTCGATTCTCATCAAGGTCAATCAGATCGGCACCCTCAGCGAAGCCCTGGACGCGGTGAACCTCGCCACTCGAAACGGGTTCACCAGCGTGCTCAGCCATCGCTCCGGCGAGACCGAGGACGCCACCATCGCCGACATCGCGGTCGCCACCAACTGCGGCCAGATCAAGACCGGCGCCCCCTGCCGCTCCGATCGAAACGCCAAGTACAACCAGCTCCTCCGGATCGCCGAGGAACTCGGACCCAACGCCAGATACGGATGCTGAACGGGAAGAGGCTGCAATCGCCCGTTCTAGCGCTGCTGGTGACGGCCCTGGTGCTCGTCGGTGGACACCACTCCGCACCCTCGTCGAGGACCCCGGTGCTGAACTCGTTCTCCCCCGACGGCGTTCGCCTGCGGGCCGACGATGGCCCCTGGCTGAAGCCGCTGGACTTCCTCACCGGCAGCCTTTCGACCGGATTGTCCCTGGCCGCCGAAGACCGGATCAACCGGGCGACCATGTCGATCGAAGCCGATCGTCGCTGATCCGCCTCAGCAGCCCTGCAGATCTCGTTCCGGGAGACACCAGACGCGACGCGGGCCGCCCTCTCGGGCGGCCCGCGTCGTTGTTCTCAGTCGCGTGGGTTTCGCCCGAAGGGCGTCAACCGCCGGTGGCAGCCTTGAAGTCAGAGCCCGAGATGTCCTCGATCTCCGCATTCTGGATGGTGACTTCCTTGCCGGTGGCGGCATCCTTGAACGAGACCCCGTCCTTCGAATCGTACTTCTCCGTGTAGTACGCCTTGTCGGTCGTCGGGTCGGTGATCTTGTAGTAGCTGCATCCGGTCGCCACGAAGGCGAGGGAGGCGATGGCGATGGTTCGGAGCAGACCGGTCCTGTTGAGACTCATGAAAAGCCCTTTTCATGGTTGGAGCGAAGTTGGTGCCACATGGCATCCGGCCGCNAATCCTAACGATCNTGATCGGACGCTGGTTGTCNGGGAAAAGGTGGATATCGATNTCCACCCACACGACCATGCCCGGATCAGAAGAATGCGGAAACGCCGGTCAGTTCCCTCCCCAGCACCAGTCGATGGATGTCCCGGGTCCCCTCGTACGTCGCGACCGACTCGAGATTGATCATGTGTCGCATCACACAATGCTCATCGAGGATGCCGACTCCTCCCAGCAGATCCCGGCAGATCCTCGCCACGATCTGGGCGCTCTCGCAGGCTGATGTCTTGGCCAACGAGACCTGCGGTCCGGTNCCGTCTCCGCCAGCCTTGAGTTCGGCAAGCCGGTCCGCGATCGCCTGCATCTGGACGATTCGAATCCAGCATTCACTCATCTTGTCCTGCGTGAGTTGATAGTGGTCGAGCGTCTTGCCGAAAATCTCCCGACCTCCCGCGTGTCGCACGACATCCTGCAAGCACGCCTCCGCCGCNCCCACCACGCCCCAGGCGATTCCGTATCGGGCCTGATCGAGGCAGGTGAGCGGAGACCTCAGCCCACCACTTCCAGGGAGCAGGTCATCCTCGGTGAGCGGAACGTCCTCCAGATGCACCCTGGAGGTCCGGGCGACCCGAAGGCTGTACTTGTTCTTGATCAGTTCGGCCTTGAAACCCGGTCGGTCGGTCGGCACCAGGAATCCGCGAATCGCCCGCGAGCTCTCGGGGTCCTCGTCCACGCCCTCGGCCTTCGCCCAGACGATCGCGACGTCTGCGATGTCGGCGTTCCCGATCCACATCTTGCCGCCCGAAAGCTTCCACCCGGACCCGTCACGACGAGCAGTGGTGACCATGCCACCGGGATTCGAACCGAAACCAGGTTCGGTCAGGCCGAAGCATCCCAAGGCTTCACCGGTCCGCATGATCGGGAGCCAGTGGTCGCGTTGGGCGTCGCTGCCGAAGAACTTCACCGCATTCATGGCAAGCGAGCTTTGAACGCTTGCCATGGTTCTCAGACCCGAGTCGCCTCGTTCGAGTTCCCGCATGATCACCCCGTTGGCGCGAGGTGAGAGACCCGGACAGCCCCAGCCCTCGATCGTCGCACCAAAACACCCGATCTCGCCCATCTCTCGAACCAGCTCGACGGGAAAATCATGGCGGTCCCAATATTCGTTCACCAGGGGCAGGAATCGATCGTCGACCAACCTCCGAACCCGATCTCGATAGCCCCGCTCCTCCTCGGTCAGTCGGTCGTCGAAGCGGTACAGGTCGAGGTCGGGAGCGTCGGCGGTCATGGGGGTCTCGAAACAGGAAGGAAAAGTCGGAACTGGGAACGACTGGATTCGCCGGAAAAGGCTGGGGCGATGCAATCCTGACCCGCCTCCGAGGAACTCCAATTTCCATACGATCGCCAATGATCATCGGATCGGAGCCCCCATGCACCCCAGTCGTCGTCTTCTCCTGTCACATCTCGTCTTCCGGGGACCGAAAACCGCCCCCACGTCCGGCGTGGTCTCCACGCCTCCAGACGGTGATCTCGAACTCAAGTGGTCGGATGTGGCGGACCGGGCTCACCGCTTCGGTACCGCCCTCAAGAGCCTTGGAGTGGGGATTGGCGACCCGGTGGCCACCCTCGCCTTCAACGACCACCGCCACCTGGACGCCTACCTTGCGGTTCCCTGCCTCGGCGGTGCGATTCATCCGGTGAACACCCGATGGAGCGACGATGAAATCGTCTCGGTCCTCGCCCGAACCCGGGATCGAGTGATGCTCCTCGACGCCCGACTGGCCGACCGGGTGGATTCCCTCCTGCCCCGCTGCCCATGGATCGAGCACGTGATCGGACTCGGGTGGTCCCCGCCGGGGATCGAGGGCATCACATCGCACCATCACGATGAACTCCTGGCCGCCGCCAAGCCGATGCTCGCGTGGCCCGAACTCGACGAGACCTCGGCCATGGCCCTCTGTTCGACCAGCGGCACCACCGGTGGACCAAAGACCGTTGCCTACACCCATCGCTCGACCTGCCTCCAGACCATGGCCCTCGGTCTCACCGACTGCATGCGGCTGTCCGGACGAGACACGCTCCTCGCCATCGTCCCGATGTTCCATGCCCTCGGATGGTGCCTCCCATATGCCGCCGCGATGCTCGGCACCCGATTGGTCCTTCCCCATCGAGATCTCTCCGCCGCCCGTCTTCTCGACCTCGTATCGAAGCATCGCGTCACCACCGCGGCCGCGGTGCCGACGATCTGGAACGCGGTCCTGGCCGCCCTCGACGCCGAGCCGCAGCGATGGGATGTCTCCAGCGTCGATCGCATCGTGTCCGGTGGCGCCGCACCCACCGCGTCGATGATTCGAGGATTTCGTGACCGATACGGGATCGAAGTGATTCACTCCTGGGGCATGACGGAAATCAATCCAGTCGGAACCATGTCGCCGGCCGTGACCACCCGAGAAGAGGCCGCCATGGATCCGGACCAACGGATCGAGCATCAATCGGTCGCCGGCCGTCCTCTGCCCGGCCTCACGCTCGAGGTCGAGGATGAACAGGGCCGGCCGGTCCCGACGGACGGCCGAAGCACCGGCCGCCTGCTGGTTTCGGGGTGGTGGGTCGCCGACGGTTACCTCCACGAGCATCCGGAGACCGATCGATTCCGCGAAGACGGCCGACTCGAGACCGGCGACGTCGCCTCGATCGACGACCGGGGGCGGATGACCATCCGGGATCGGGAGAAGGATCTCGTGAAGTCGGGCGGGGAGTGGATTTCCAGTCTCGAACTGGATCGGGCGATCGGCGATCTTCCCGAAGTCATGGCGGCCGCGGTGGTCGCCCGCCCCGACGAGAAATGGGGCGAACGTCCCGTGGCCTTCGTCACCCTGGCTCCCGGAGCCTCGCTTGACCTGGAAACCGTCCGAATCGCGCTCGCATCGAAATTCCAGACCTGGCAGATGCCGGACGATCTTCACCCCGTGAAGACGATGCCGTTGACTTCCACGGGAAAAATCGACAAGAAGGCCCTCCGAGCGAAGATGAACGACATGACGGACTCCTGAATGAAGTCGTCGGATCTGGCATGATGCTTCGTTCTTCCGGGTCGAATTCGCCGTGACGCAGTCCTCCACCTCATCCTCGCCAGGATCCAGCCGCCGATTGTTTCGTGGCATGTGGGATCTCATGGCCGGAGACCGAGTCCGGTACGTCATGGCCCTCGGCTTCCTGCTCGTCGCCGCCGGGCTGCTGTATCTGATTCCCCTCGTTCCCCAGGCGGTGATCGATGTCGTCCTGGGCTCGAACGGCGACCAGGCCTCCGCCCTCTCCCAGTGGATCATCACCGCTCTGGGCGGCCGGGAACGAGTCGCGGACGATCTCTGGCTCCCATTGATCCTCATCGCGACGATCGCGATCGCCGCCGGCGGATTCACCTACGGAAGACAGCGTTGGTCCGCGATCGCCAGCCAGAACACCGCGAAGAGGATCCGCGACCGGCTTCAGGATCGAATCCAGCGGCTGGACATGCGGGCCTACGACACCCTTGACCGCGGCGACCTCCTGCAGCGATGCACCAGCGACATCGATACCACGCAGGTCTTCCTTTCCACCCAGGTGGTGGAAGTCGGACGAGCGGTCGTCATGCTCGCGGTCGCGATTCCCGTGATGTTCCTGGTCGACTGGCGGATGGCGATCGCCGCCGTCTGGCTTCTTCCGGTGATCGTCGGCTTCTCCTTCTTCTACTTCCGTAGGGTTCGCGTGCTCTTCAAGCTGAAGGATGAAGCGGAAGGCCGACTCACCGCCGCGGTCAATGACAATCTGATCGGCATCCGCGTGGTCCGGGCCTTCAACCGTCAGGAGCACGAGATCGAACGGTTCAAGCCGTTCAACGACGAACATCGTCGCCTCGACGCTCGCCTCTACTCCGTGTTCGCATCCTTCTGGTCGCTCAGCGATCTCCTGTGCTTCATGCAACAGGCTTCGGTGGTCATGATCGGCGCGTGGCTGCTCTCCACGGAACGCATCCTCGTCGGGGAGTTCTACTTCTTCTTCGCCGCGGTCGGCATGTACCTTTGGCCGGTGCGGATGGCGGGACGAATCGTGGCCGAGTTCGGCAAGGCGACGGTGGCGATCGACCGGATCGAGGAGATTCTCGAACTCCCGGTGGAGGTCGAGGAGGAGACGGAAATCTCGGACCGTCCGCCCACCGATGGTGCCATCCGCTTCCAGTCGGTCGGATTCGCCTTCAGTCCGGACGCCCCGGTGCTCGAGAACGTGGACTTCGAGATCGCCGACGGCGAAACGATCGCGATCGTCGGTCCCTCCGGATGCGGGAAGTCCACGCTCGTCCAGCTGCTTCTGCGGTTCTACGACCCGGATGCCGGTTCGATCACCCTTGGCGGCGTCGACCTTCGTCGGCTGCCCCGCCGGGAACTCCGGACCCGGATCGCCACCGTGCTGCAGCAACCCTTCCTGTTCAGTCGGTCGATTCGGGAGAACGTCGTGCTCGCGGACCCCACCGCGGATGCGACACGAGTCGAAGCCGCCACCGGTGAAGCCTGCATCCACGACTCGATTCTGCGTTTCGAAAGCGGCTACGACACCCCCGTCGGGGAGCGAGGCGTCACGCTTTCAGGTGGACAGCGACAACGAATCGCCATCGCTCAGGCACTTCTCCAGAATCCCGACGTGCTGGTCCTCGACGACGCGCTTTCCGCGGTCGACACGGGTACCGAACGAACGATCCTCGACGCCATCCGATCGCGCCGCGGTGATCACACCACGATCATCATCGCCCACCGACTGTCGACCCTGCGGGAAGCCGATCGAATCGTGGTCATGGGCGGGAGCGGCATCGAAGCGATCGGCACTCACGCGGAGCTTCGTTCGCAGTCGGGACTCTACCGACGACTCTGGGAGATCCAGAGCCGGCTGGAGGCCGCCTCATGAGCCCGTTGCTGGAAGACGAAGAAGACTTCGGACCACGACGCGTGGACTGGCGACTCTGGCGTCGAATCCTCGGTCATCTGAAGGCCTACCCTCGAGCGGTCGGAATCATGATCGGAGGAGGTTCGATCCTCGCCGGGGTCGAGGTCATGCTTCCGCTGGTGACCGCCCAGATCATCGACGGCGCCACCGGAGCGAACGGCGGGCCGCGGGGCGAGGGCGTGCTCGGCTGGGGAATGCTCTACGGCGGCCTCCTCGTGGTCTTCGCGCTCCTCGTCCGGATGTTCATCGCCGCCGCGGGCACCCTCGCGACCGGAGTGGCCTTCGATCTCAGGAACGGGTGCTTCAAGCGGCTTCAAGCCCTGCCGTTCTCGTTCTTCGATGTCCGCTCGACCGGCTGGCTGGTTTCACGCGTCACCAGTGACGTCACCAAGGTCACCGGACTGCTCCCCTGGTTTCTGCTCGACCTGTTCTGGGGAAGCGGGATGCTGATCGGCATCATCGCGACGATGTTCACGGTGGACGCCGGCCTCGGATTCGCGGTTTCGGCGATCGTCCCTCCCCTGGCGATCTCCACCTGGTGGTTCAAGCGAAGAATGCTGGCCTCCAGTCGCCGGATCCGTCGAGCCAATTCGAAGATCACCGCCACCTACAGCGAATCGATCGCCGGAGTCCGCACCAACCGCATGCTGGCCCGGGAGTCGGCGGCAAGCACCGAATTCGGTGAATTGAGCGACGAAATGCGACGCTGGTCGGTGCGTAATGCGCTCCAATCCGCGGTCTACCTTCCGATCGTGATGAGCCTCGGATCGATCGGAGTCGGCCTCGCTCTCTGGGCCGGTGGCATTCGGGTGCAGGAGTCGACCGGACTGACCCTCGGCACGCTGATCGCATTCATGCAGTACGCCGTGCTGTTCAGCCAACCGATTCAGGAACTCGCCCAGCGATTCGTCGATCTCCAGAGCGCCCAGGCGGCCGCGGAACGCGTGCAAGAACTTCTGGATCAGACTCCGGCGATCCGCGACTCCCCTGACGTTCGAGATCGAATCGCGGCGCAGACCACCAATCCCAGACCGGAACTGGCGGCCGATGGCGGCCTTCCCGAGATCGAGCGCGTGACCTTCGAGAACGTGGGCCACTGGTACGTCGAAGGCGAACGGGTTCTCGACGACGTCTGCTTCGAACTTCGCCCGGGGACCACTCTTGCCCTGGTCGGCCACACCGGCAGCGGAAAGACCACCATCGCCGGCCTGCTCGCTCGCTGGTACGAGCCTGCCGAGGGTCGAATCCTCGTGAACGGGGTCGAATACCGCGAACGCGGCCTCGACTGGTGGCAATCCCGCTTCGGCGTGGTGCAGCAGGTCCCTCACCTGTTCACCGGCACGATCCGGGACAACGTCAGGTATGGACGACTGGATGCGTCCGACGATGAGATTCGGTCGGTGCTGAAACGGGTCCACGCCATCGATTTCGTCGAATCCCTCGAGGGTGAAGACGGTCGGGGTCTTGATTTCCAGGTGGGTGACGGGGGCGAACGCCTGTCCATCGGGCAACGGCAGCTCGTATCGCTGGCCCGGGCTTTTCTCGCCGACCCTCCCATCTTCATCATGGATGAAGCGACGAGTTCCGTCGATGCCGAAACCGAAGTCGCCATTCAGGATGCGGTCGAAAGCATCCTGACCGATCGAATCGCGGTGGTCGTGGCTCATCGACTCTCGACCATCCGGCGGGCCGACCTCATTCTCCTCCTGGAGAACGGACGAATCGTGGAACAAGGATCGCATGAGGAACTGATGGCACTCGGTGGCCGGTACCGGAAGCTCTACCTCGATCAATTCGTGGACGAGGAGGAGCGACGGGTCCTGGGGTGATGATCATCGCTCCTGCGTCGCCTTGAAGAATTCCATCGAAGGAATCTTCCGGTCACCGCGATTCCTCGCTCGCCTCATCCCTGAACCCGCGAATCGATGGACGGCGTTCAGTGATCGTCGTCGGTCGCGGACGCTTCCGCAGACTCTCCGTGCACCCGTTCCAGAAGATCGAGGATCGGAGCCATCGATTCTTCATCGAGTGCGTCCAGCCGCACGCCGCTCTGTTCCATCTCCATCTCGATCCAGGCCTCCAGTTCCAGGCCCCAGAGACCACGCATCCGCGCGTCCTCTCGGCACCCCTCGATCCTCTCCGCGACATCCTGCAGTTCGAGTCGAGCATCTCGCCCGGATACGGTTCCACTGCGACGGATGGCCACGACCAGCTGGTCGATCGCGTCCTTCATGCCCGAATGCTCCGCCGCGAACGCAAGTCGCAGCGAGGAGCCTTGCCGGGACGAGTTGAACCGAATGGCCACGGTCACCCACGCGGCACCGACCATGGCCACGCCGGCGACCAACAGCATGTCCGGAAGACGGACCGCCAGAAGTCCGACGGACCAGGCAACCACCACACCGCTGCCCGCCAGGCTCCCGGAGATCAGACCGGCTCGCGCGATGTCTTTCCACGCCGCGCCGATTCGTTCGACCCTGCCGCGGGGAGACGCTCGATCTTTCATGACACCACTCCACACGCGGGGTTGAGAGTCCGTTCGCCACCCAGTGTAAACCGTGGTGCACCCCCGGAATCGAAGCGAAACGCCCGCCTGATCGCGCACGAAAATCCCGCCGGAGTCGACCCTGCAGGGGTCGACTCCGACGGGTTGCCATATCCCGGAAGGGCTTTCACTACACCGTGAGACCGAACGCCGCGAGGACCAGGCCGAGGTCGGAGGCTCCAACCACCCCGTCACCGTCCACATCACCGAGTCCGGAACCGCCCCAGTTGGCGAGCACCAGCCCGAGATCCGCGGCCCCCACCACGCCGTCACCGTCGAGGTCGGCGGGATGACCACTGGAACCATCGCCACAGTTGGGCAGGACGAACTCCAGCGGCTGATCGCAGCACTGCGAGAGATTGGCGACGTGGAGCGTCGCGATGAACTCGATCGTGTCTCCGGCTCCCAACGAGGTGGTGACCTCGATCGGCCCGATGGTGGTCGAGCTGAAAGGCGGCGTGGCAGGCACGTCGATGTGATCCTGGTCGAAGGAGAACGGTGCACTGGGATCGGGGATCAGGAACACATGCTCCACCACATCCGAAGTGAGATTCACGAGATTGAACGTGAACTCGTAGATTCCGGCGGCCTCATCGATGCAGACGATCTCCCAGCCCTGATCGATCGCACAGTCACATTCCGGCACCACGAGGCAGAGTTCGGCGTCCTCGATCCCGCAGCAATCACCGAAATCGGAGTCATAAAGGGTCAGGTTCAGACAGACGGTCTCGGTGGCGATCGGTCCGTTCACGGTCAGATCGATCACCCGGGTCTCGCCCGGGGCGAGTTCGGGAATCAGGTTGACCACACCGGGAGACACCGGCCCGGCGATCAGGAGGTAATGCGCGGGGTTGTCGGAGTTGTTGGTGATCTCCAGCTCGAGAGCGTAGTCCGACAGGATGCCGGCATCGTCGTAGAGGCAATCGAGTTCACCGGTCACGTCGAGACAGGGACCGGTGGAATCCCGGTAACAGGTGAGTTCGAGCGAGCCCATCTGGAACTTCTCTCCGAAACTCACGTTGACGTCCACGTCGATCAGCACGCTCTGCGAAGGGGCGTCACCCGCGACCGGGATCCCGGTGGCACCGTAGATGTAGGGGCTCGGGAAACTGAGTGCGTCGGCACTGATCCAGGCTCGTTCCTCGGGGCCGCCGTCATAGTCCACACCACCCGCGGCGTTGTTACCCACCGAGTAGTAGCCCACGACGTACTGGGTGCCGATGGCCCAGGCGTTTCCGTCGAAGCAATATCGAAAAGCACGGGAACCATGGGCACCGGAGATACTGGCACTGTTCATGGTTCGCTCGGAGATCAGCATGCAGCATTCACCGTCGAAGGCGATGTCCGAGATGGGGTTGCTGACCTCGCCCTGCAGGGGCGTGGTCGCGAATTCGAGCTGTCGGGTTCCGGTCACGATGGCACCGGCCGCATCGAGTCGGACGGACCAGACTTCGTTGGCGGTGCCGACGCCGGTCTCGCCCCAGTTCTCACCCCAGACCGAGTAGTAGAGCCGGTCGAAGGTCGGGCAGACCGCCCAGAGACGTTCACCGAGCGGGGCGAAGCCGTCGGCGTCTCCAACCTCGGGAGCACCACCGAGGGACAGCGCGTCGGTCGCATGGTCCCAGGCATCGATGATGTTGCCGGCCCCGTCCATCCGATAGATCCGGCCGTCATCGTGGTTGGTCGCGAAGAGCGTTCCACGATCGAAGTCCCAGGCGATGTTGCCGATGCCCGGCCACGCCTCGCTTGCGGGCATGATCGAAGGATCGAGCGTCTGAGGCAGCGTGGCGAACAGACTCGGAGCTCCGGTCGCGGAATCGATCTGATAGATCGCACCGGGACCACCGAGCGCCCCCACGGTGTCCCGCGGCATGCCCGCGTTGTAGACCGAAGAGTGGGCGACGAAGGATCGACCGGTGTCATCGATCGCGACCCCGAAGATCGTCCCGAGATTGACGCGGGTCCAGTCCGGATGGGTCCAGGTCGGTGCCGCCCAGTTGGCGCCCAGCGGCGCGGCCGCTTCGTCCGTCAGGTCGAATGCGAGAATCGGTGATTCCTGATCGGTGACCGCATCCCGGGTGAAGAGCAGAATCTGGCCTCCGGCAAAGCCGGCCTCGTCGGTCCAACCGGGGTCACCCTCTCCGCATTCATCGCAGGGGCCGGCCGGGGGCGTGCCACCACCACCCGGTCCGTCACAATCATCACCCTGGAACTCGATGGTGAAATCACCGGGGCCGATCTCACCCTCGCTCGCAGAACCGATCTGGAGCATGTATCGCTGACCACAGACCACGTCGCAGACGATTTCCGCCTGCTTTCCGCAGGCGTTGTCGTTGCAACAGAGCGGAGAGGCCTGATCAGGATCGGGGCATTCGCACCCTGCCCACAACTGCATGCGGGTGTCGACCTGCGTCAAGCCGCAAGTCGAGATCTTGACGACCCCGTCCACCGTGGCTTCGAAGCAGTACCACGAGTCATGGTGAATGACCTGCCCTTTGAGGCAGAGACTGCCAACCCAGCTCGTCGTGGCTTGATCGAGATTCAGGGGGTGGATGCCGGCGCTGATGGAAGCAGGAAAACTGCAATCATCCTGGGCGGCGGCGGTTCCAGCGAAGGCGAGCATTCCGGAAGCCGCAATGGCGATTCTGGAAACGAAACGGCCCCGAACGGGGCCTCGGTGACTGATCTTGCGAGACATGGCTGACTCCTCTTGAAGGGGGTTTGCAGGACCGGTCCGGGTGGTCCTGACACATCCCCTTCCGGGAGGCCATCATCGATCTCACAGGATTTCGTGAAAAACATCCGTCTTTAGCCGGAGGAATCCGACTCGACGTCAGCCTTCCTGGCCGAGCACCCCGGCCAGAAGAACCTCGGACTCGCCGAAGACCCGACCGATGCCCACCAGTTCGTTGAAGTCCTCGCTGCCGAGGTAACAGGCCATGGAGCGGAGAACCATCTGGGCGAACCCCTCTCCCAAGGCCATCCGGTCCTGTTCGATCCAGTTCTGGCGGAGCCGGGGCAGGCCAGCGAACGCGAAGACGAACGGGCCTCTCAACCCGGTCGGAAGCTTCTTGATTCGCTCCTTGACCTCGTTCTCGTCGATCGGCCCGAGGAGTTCCAGATCCCGTGCCACCTGCGCGAGAACCCGCTTCTCCATGCGATCGAGAATGTCGGAAACGTTCACCGTGGTTTGATTTTGATCGCTCATGCGTACGAGTGCAGTCCCGAAATCACGAAGTTGATCACGATCCAGTTGAAGAGCATGACCCCGCAGCCGATGACCGCCAGGACCGCGGTCCAGAGACCCTTGTCCCGGGACTTCAATCGAACGTGCACCAGGATCGCGAAGATGACGAAGGTGTTGAGGGCGAAGACTTCCTTGGGATCCCAGCCCCAGGGGCGACCCCAGGAGTGGTCGGCCCAGATGGCACCCATCACGATTCCCGCCCAGAGCAGCACGAAGGCCAGCTCCATCAGCAGCATCGTCGTGCCGTCGAGGATCTCTCCGAATCGTTCTCGCCGTCGAGCAGGCGCTGCCGCATCATCAAGGTCGGCGAGCGTGTGGCCGTCCGGCCCGGCGAGGACCAGGGCCCCCGCCCCGCCCGCTCGGGCGTAGACGGCCTTGCCACCGATCACCCGATACGCGAGATACATGCTCGCCGTGACCGAGGCCATGAAGATGAGCGCGTAGCTGAAGATGATCACGTTGGTGTGGATGTACAACCACACATCATGCAGCACCGGCATCATGTTGGAGATGTTCGGATTGAGGTAGACGGGCAGGAAGTGGGCGGTCATCAAGGCGACCATCGCGGTGGCGGCGGCACCCAGGGGGACGAGTCCTCGGAAGGCGGTTCGTCTCAGATAGACCGCCTCGAGGAGCAGGGCGCAAAGGACTCCGAACCAGCTTGCGGTGGTCACCGCCTCGAACATGTTGGAATTCGGCCAGCGTCCACTGATCCACCATCGAAGTCCGACCGCGAAGGTCTGAAGTCCGAAGGCGCCGATGAACACCACCATTCCGGACATCATCGCCCAACGCCAGCGGTAGATGGTTCCCAGTAGCAACAGGACGATCGAGAACATGTAGATCAGCCAGCCTCGGGTGAGCTGATCGGCTTCGAAGTACCAGTTCTCCCAGGACAATCGTTCGACCGAGGGATAGGCGTCGGGGTTCATCTCGCGAACCCGGCCCGCCAGCGCCACCGCCGCCCCGTTGACCCCCGAAACGTCACCGGCGGTCCACGCGTTGACCAGGTCTCTCCAGGATCCGGCGGCCTGACGCTGGAGCTTCTCGTCGATGCCGGGGATCGGATCCTGCTCCGGAAGGCCCTCGAGGGCCACGTCCAGAGAACCATTTTCCTGAGGGAGGAACATGATCTCCGCCAGTCCGTGCCAGGGCCCGTCATCGACATCCACACCCGGCGGAATGACTCGAAGTCGGTCGAGCAGGAAACTTGGCGACATCACGGCGCGGGCGGACTTGATCGCGTCCGTCTGCTTGGCGGTCCGGATCAGATCCGACTCCATGCGGCGGAGCAACGGGGTGACCTCGGGTCGTTCGAGCAAGGCCGGAGACACGAGGCCGGACGTTCGAAAACCTTCCATGCGGACGGCGAGCTCGGGATCCTCGGTCTCGATCGCATCCGCGATGACGTTCCGGACCAGCTTGTTCTTGATGTAGATGCAGTCTGCGTTGCGATAGGCATCCGGGCGAAAAAGCATGTCGAGGTACGTGAAGGTCGGAGACTGCCCCGCGATCGAACGCGGACCGCTGACCGCATCCATCATGGCGTTGGCGTGCGACCCCAGGCTCTTGATGCGTCCCTGAACGTGCACCGCCATCGCACCCAGAGGTGCCAGTTCGAGTTGCTCGTGGAAGCTGGGAGGGGCTTCGGCGTCCTGCGGTGCGGCGAAGATCGCGCCGCTGCAGAGAAGCGGAAGGATGGCGACGAACTGAATGAAGGATCGGATCACGAGGTCGTCTCCGTTCCGGCGGCGGCGAGATCGTAGATCGCGCGACGGCGCCGTTGCTTGAGGACGGGCTTGACGTAGAAGGCGTATCCCATGCCGATGACCGCGATCACGCAGCCAAGGAGCTGGATGTAGACACCGTTGCGATTCCCGACGCCGAGCACCGTGTAGTTGAGACCGGAGCTGGCGACGTCGCCTTGGAATCGGGGTTCATCCGGCGGATCCCACTGGGCCTGGAAATACCAGTAGCCATCATGCTCGACCGGCGCGTTCACGCTGACCGGCATCGGTTCGGTCCACGGCTCTCCCCGGCGATCCCGGAATCGCAGCATGCTCGTGTAGTCTCGGATGTTCGAGGTGTCACCATCGAAGTCACCGATGTGCGAGGTGAGAACGAACTCCTCGAGCGACACCTCCGTGGGGAGCGGCACTCGCCTCCGGCCGAACAGGAGCTCGATCTCGCGACCATCGGCGAGGGTGACCACGTTCGGGTCGTAGACGTGACGCCGAAGCGTCCACTCCGGCCCGTCGAACGGATACATGTGGTATCGAAGCCAGGTCGGCGAGGTCGACGGCGAGGAGACCCTCAGCCGGGAAAAGAATTCCTTGGCATCGCGAGCTCGTTGTTCCATCGGCACGATGAACGGCTTGGTGACGAACAGGGCCCGTGGCTCGAAACGATCCACCTCGAGCTCGAGTCCACCGCTCAAGGAGATCGGCATGCCCACCGGGAGATCCATGATCTCGGGTTCGTCCACGCCGACCGAGCTGATGAGCCTCAGACGACCCTCCTCGGGGCCGGCGAGAATCGTCAACAGGGCGGATCCCACACCGGGTCGATATTGGATCTGGATCGAATCGTCTCCCACCACTTCGCCGGCATGCTGGGGCTGGCCCATCGGCATGCCTTCGATCACATCCCGGGTGAGGCTCGGGTCGTCGAAGACCCAGCGACGATGAATGCCGGTCGGGGTCGAGATCTCGAGAATCGCCACCGAAACCGTGCCGGAGCCGAGGGCGAGATCGTTCTGCAGCGACACGACGCGGTAGCCGTATCCGGTGTCGCCGATTCGGAGGAAGGACTCTTCGCCCTCTTCGGATTCGCTGACGACCGGCTGAGAGATATCAATGCCCAGGGAGGGGATCGAAATATCCAGCATCGATGGTCGGGTGATGTTCTCAAGCTCGGCTTCGGATCCGATCCATCGCATCATCATCAGGCCGCCGTCGACCGAATTCCTCGCGGGATCGAACGCTCGAAGCACGTAGTCGTTGGAGCGATCCATCTGGGGGGCCCGAATCTGGACCCATGCGGTGGGATCGAGGGCCGCGTCCGGGCCACCCGGAGTGGCCTGATCGCGCATCACCGCGTACCGCAGAAACCCGGTCGCTCTCAGATCAAGCTCAGGGGCGGGGTCATCGGGCGAGACCGCGGGGATCGCCACGTCGATCGCATCCAGAGGCATCGTGGCGTCACCGGTTCCGGCGTTCCAGACCCAGTCTTCGTCTTCGATGTAGTCGTTGTAGAGGAAGCCCCCGTCGATCGGCCGCTCGACCCACTCGGTGTCACCCTTCTCTCGCAGGTAGAGGGCCCAGCTCTTGGCGAGGTCGTTCCGGAGATACAGGTGATCGGTCGGGGCAAACTCGAGGCCCACGAGGAGACCGGGATCGAAAAGACGTTCGCCGTTGACCTTCACGTTTCGCTGGAATGGCTGCCCGGGGTCGTCGCTGAAGATCAGGTCTTCGGTGTACTCGGGATACCCGGCGATCACCTGCCGGATGAAACGCTGGCCATCGGCCCGTTCGACCATCAGGTTGACGCTGAACGCCCGGACGCCCTCATCCTCGCCCGAGAGCAGTTCCCAGGCCGGATCGATGCTTTGGACCTGAAGGTCGTATCGACCTTCGCCGAATCCGATGCTCGTCTCGTTCCCCGGCATCGCGAGAAAGCGGCTCGATTCCAGAACGCCCCCCCCCTCGCTCGAATCCACCAGCGCCACGGTCACCGCCCGCCGAGCGACTGGAGCGTCGCCCTCGATCTTGGTGACGAAGTAGTAGACGCTCCCGAGACAGAGCGTGATGATCCCGATGTGGATCATCCAGACCCCGGCGTTGATGGCGTTGAAGGGGATCTTGCGAATCGTGGTGACCGTCATGTTCACGCACAGCAACGCGATCAGGAGATTGAACGGCCACCAGTGAAACCACTCGAACTCCGTCATCTCGAAGATCGGGCGCTGCCTCAACTGCTCGTAGGTCCAGGCGTCGACGTGCCAGATGGCCGGATGGGTCGGGTAGACCACACCTGCGGATCCCACAGACATGTAGATGAACAACAGGACGAGCAGCGTGATTCCGAGTTTCACGCTCGAGAAGAGATCGAGCGTCGCGCCCAAAGGCCCACGAGAACGTGAATGCGATGGGGCCGGGCGGGCGGTCTGATTGGCAGAAATGGAATTGGTCATCTGATCGACGGGAGTCCGGGGAGGCAGGCCTTGGTCCAGGGGCCGTCCAACGGCCATCTGGGAGACACATCATGACCGGATCGAACCTCGACCCGGCGGGGGCTTCTTCACCCCGTGCATGCTAGGGACAGAAAGCGGCCGGTTCCGAGCCCGAACGGCTTGCCTCGTGAAAATTTTCCCAATCCAGAACTTCCGCTCGGCAGTTCCGGGAAGCGAAGTTTCGGAACCTTCTACAGTACTGGCCACGAGAATCGTCGGTGTCGACGAGGCTCACTCCATCCAGGCTCCCTCTTCCCTCTCCAGGATCACTCGATGAACGGCATCCAGCGTTTTCTCGCCCTCTCCGTCGCCGTCTTCACGGCCTTCGCCGCCTCCCCCGCCCTTGCGGCTCAGTACGCGATCATCAAGACCACCGCGGGCTCCATGGTCGTGGAGCTGGACAACGACAAGGCTCCGATCTCGGTCGCGAACTTCGAGGCCTACGCCACGGACGGCTTCTACGCCAACACCGTGTTCCACCGGGTCATGCCCGGATTCATGATCCAGGGCGGCGGCTTCGACCACCACGGGAATTATCCCGCAGGGCTCCACAACAAGAGTGCCCACCAGGACATGCGTCCACCCATCGCCAACGAGTGGAGGAACGGCTTGAAGAACATGCGTGGAACCCTCGCCATGGCCCGACTCGGCAACCAGCCGGATTCCGCGACCGCCCAATTCTTCATCAACCTCAAGGACAACGGCTTTCTCGATCAGGCTCGAGACGGCGCCGGCTACGCCGTCTTCGGCAAGGTGATCGCGGGCATGGACGTGGTCGATCGGATCGCTCAGGTCCCGACCCGCACCATCAACAACATGCAGAACGTTCCCACCACCGAAGTGAAGATCAATTCCGTCGAGATCGTTTCCCAGGAAGCGGCGATGAAATTCGCGGGAGCCGCGAAACTGGACGCCGCCAAGCAACGACTCGCCGATGCGGAAGCCAAGTTGAGCAACGCCCAGGCCGAACTCGAAGCCGCCCGAAAGGCCCTCGAGGCCGCCAAGGCCGAGGATTCCAAGTGAGTGACTCCCACCCCTTTCGGGTCTACAAGGGAGACGGGGACCGCCTGGTCGAAGCCAGCAAGGAATCACCTCGCTGCGTTCTTCTTCCCGCCGGCGACCCGAGGTCCGTCCGAGGACATCGACGGATCCGCGTCCAGTGGGGGCAGCACCTTCTGGAGGATCTGGTCGACGGTCGATATCGCACGGTGATCTGCGGGGTCAACGACGTCGATAATGAACGCGGCATTCTGGGGGAGTTGCTGAAGTTGATCCCCACCAGCCAGTGGACGCTTGCCAGCGCCACCAGCTACGCCCGGATGTTCCGCCAATCCGTATCCGTGCACGCACGGGAGGATCGGGAGCCGTACGTCTTGAAGTTCGATCTCGATCGGCTTCTGATCCTCGCCCTGCTGCGACCCGACGGTCGGGATCACTTCACACTCGAGGACATCTATCGAGGCTTCGGTACGATCTCGAAGATGCTCGAAGGACGACGAGAGCGACTGCCGGTTGCGACCATCTCCTTTCTCGGCGCCCGCTCCAACCGACTGGTATCGAGCAAGACTCCGGATGGTGAGCCGAGTCTCGAATCCGTTCTGGATGCCATGCATCAGGCTGGGTACGGCGGTGATCTCTACCCTCCGGCGTCCGCCTGGGAAGTGGCACCCACCAGCGTCTTTGCGAGTTATCCGTTTCCGGAGAGCCTGGATCGAATGCGACAGGGAAGTTCCTGAACCGACCACGATCGAATCGACGGCAAAAATAATGGAGGCTCCCACGTCCGCTCGGATGTGGGAGCCTCCGGTCTTTCAACCCTCGAAGGGGTCCGAACAATCAGCGTCGACGGCGGCCGGCGAGACCAGCGAGACCGACCAGGGCGAGAACGCCGGGGGCGGGAATCGACTGGACATCGATGGAGACCGCATCGAGACTTCCATTGGCGAGGTCGTTGCCAAAGAAGAGTTCAAGCGTACCGACGCCCGGGGTCGCACCAGAGAAGTCGAAGGTGAACGCCCAGGTATCGACCGTGCCGCCGAAGGGGCTTGCCTCGCTGTCGCGAAGCTCGGTCGTGGCGTCGTAGAGGACGCCGCCGAAGAGCGCCTGCACGTCACCGGCACCGGTCTGAATCATGTTGCCACCCCAGGACACGTTCAGGATGGCCTGGGCCGGCGTGCTGATCGGTCCGAGCGAAGACATCTGGATCGAGAGCGGGCCGCCGAATCCGTAGATGTTTCCCGAGCTCGCAATGGTGGCGGTACCGGGAGCGCCATTGTTCGTGAGCGAGAAGCCACCACCGCCGACATCGGCGAAGTTGGGGGCGGCGAAGGCCTGCGTGAAAGTGTCAAACTCGGCGTAGCTGGTACCAACGCCGCCTCGCCAGGACGGGATGTCCGGGTTCACCAGGTCGGCGGTAGCGAGACCCGTCGTTGCGACGACGGCCAGAATGGAAACGGCACATCTCATTTCGAGATTCTCCTGTGTTTGCCGGGTTGAACACCCGGGATCAATGGGAAGCGAGCATGAAGCTCTGGGAAGACGTCGCGGATGATTGGTCCGCGAGGGAAATTTCGGCCGAGATGATCACTCGGACTTGAAGATCGATTGGAAGGGCTCGTTCAGAGCCCCCAGTTGGCCAGAAGGGCCCCGAGGTCACCGCCGCTGACGATTCCGTCACCGTTGAAGTCAGCCGCAGGGTCATTGGAGCCCCAGGCGGCCAGCAGGGCACCAAGGTCGGCCCCGGTGACCTGGCAATCACCGTCGATGTCGCCGGGAATGTCACAGGGAGATTCACCCACGGTTCCAGCCATCGTGAGACTGGCGGAATCCCGGACCCCCACCACCACCAGTGGGTTTTCCCGCAGGTAGAACTGGGTCAGGATTCCATCACCCTGAGACGCGAAGATGAGCGAGCTGATCGCAAAGACGATCCGACCTTCATCGAGACTCTCCGAGACCCACGCCCGGGTCCGTTCGTCAGACAGGTCGAGATCGAAAGTCGCGACCGCTCCCTCAGGAGCAGTCTCACCGACCGCGACTCCGGGGAAGGTCGCGATCGCGAGGGGCGAGACGTCGACTTGTTCGTTCACGTGGCTCGACACGTCGACGAGGGCGCCCTTGCCGTTGAAGCCAGCGGTGAAGACCGTGCGATTGTTGGTACCGAATGGTCCGGTCACGGAGAACGTGGTGTCCTCCTCCCAGGTCAGTCGCGTGAAATCGAAACGGAAACCCGCGGGAAAGATTTCAATCGGTCGCCCGGGATCCGAGTCGGGGATCGCACCCCGAGCACCATCCGGGAGATAGGTCTGCCAGACGTCATACGTCGTGTCCAGCGGCGACGAAGCCTGGCCGGACAGCGTCATCTCGACCGTGATGG
>NYSW01000060.1 GCA_002683195.1 Phycisphaerae bacterium | reverse complement strand
GACACCGTCTTCTGGTGGGTGGACGTGACTTCGGGTGAACCGTGCGCGCCGGACGGTCTGTTCGAGTTCACCGGCGTTGCGGGGCCGCCCACCGGGCCGGCGGCGGTCTGGGAGGTTCCTTTGAACATCCCGCTCGGCGACATTCCCTACTTCAATCCGAATGGATGCGAGGAGGGGATGGCGGGCATCATCCGCGTGGTCGACATCCTCAAGGTGCCCGCCGAGTTCGCCACCATCCAGGAGGCGATCGACACGGCGAATCCGGGTGGCCTGGTTTCGATCGCTCCGGGGACCTATCCCGAGATCGGACTGGTGGTCTCCGTCGACGACATCTCGATCGAGGGCGGGCTCGATGTGAAGGGCCAGCCGGCGGTCGTGCTCGGCCCGGAGCCGGGCACGATCTCCTCGCCTTCGACCCTGACCATCGATGGTGCCGAAGACGTCGAACTCGTGGGGATTCATTTCACCGGTGCTCGTGGTGTCACGGGTGGTGGGGTCGCGATCGAAAGCGGCAGCGCCGGGATCACGGACTGCCTGTTCACCGACAACGAATCGCTGCTCGGGGGAGGGCTGTCCTGCATCTCCGGTTCGGTGAGGGTCACCGACTGCACGTTCCGTGACAACACCTCCGAAGTCGGGGGTGCAGCGTTCCTGCAGGATTCGGGTGCGATCATCACCGGTTGTCTCTTCGAGCAGAATGCGGCGTTCACCAGCGGGGGGAAGGGCCAGGGCCTGGGGGGTGGAATCGCCGCCGGCCTCGGCACCCTGACCATCACCGAAAGCGTTCTTCGAGACAACGATGCGGTCTCCGGCGGAGGAATCCACCTCAGTGGCGGTTCGGCATCCATCGGTGACACCCGGATCTGCGGCAACGGGCCCGACCAGATCTTCGGGACCTGGACCAATCAAGGAAACACCGCGGTTCGAGAGACCTGCAGCGACCTCTTCGTGCCGGAGGACTTCCCCACCATCGAGTCGGCCTTCGAGGTCGCTCAGAACGGCGACACCGTCTACATCGCCGCCGGGAGCTACATCGCCCAGAGCGATGACAGCCTGATTCTCGAAGGGTTGGCGGTCTCGGTCATCGGGGAGACCAATTCGGACGGCACGCCTGCCGTTCAGATCTATGGAACGATCGGTTGCTGGGCACAGAACACGACGCCGTTCGTCTTCGAGAATCTGAATGTCAGGAACATGTATCTCTACGATGCCGCGGCGATGGTGACGAACTGCAACATCGAGTTCGGTTCCGGCCAGGCAGGGGGTCTGGCTCTCCTTAACTTCATCGGCGCGATCCGGGATTGCAGGGTCGCGAATTGTTCCGGGCAGTTCCTTCCGGGAGGTGTCTACGTCGCCGATCAGTTAGATGACGCGGTCATCCCCGAGAGCCAGGTCGACTTCATCGACTGCGTGGTCGAAGGCAACACCGGCAGTTGTCCGCTTCCGGGATGCTCCGGCAGCGCCGGCGTCGGCATTTATAGTGGCGTGGCGAATTTCACCCGGACCGTCATCAGGAACAACAACTCGGGCTTCGGCGGCCTGCGGTCCTCTAACGCGCAGCTGTCGCTCACCGACACCACGGTGTGCGGGAATTCCACTCCGGGCCAGATCATCGGGGCCTGGACCGACAACGGCGGCAACACCGTGATCGACAAGTGCCCGGAGGAATGCCCCGGCGACTTTAACGACGACGGTTCGGTCGACGGTGGGGATCTCGGCTTCCTGCTCGCCGCCTGGGGCGGCCCCGACGCGGACATCAACGGCGACGGCAACACCGACGGCGGCGACCTCGGTCTCTTCCTGAGTGTCTGGGGCGATTGTTGATGCCGAACCACTCGACCCCGAATCCTTCCCCCGAGTCGGGACCGCGACCTTGACTCCACGATCCGTTTTCAGGAAAGAAAGCCATGATCCGATTCCTCTCCACCTCCCTCCTCTGCAGCACCCTGCTGGCCGGAAACGCCCTCGCCGAGGACCACTTCATCCAGCACGGGGGCACGGTGTTCAATCCTCCGGTCCTCATGGTGGAACCCGGGGATGTCGTTCAATGGGGCATCGGATTTCCCGGAGGAAGCCCGCGCACGATCACGTCGGGTGAGGACTGCATCCCGGACGGCCTCTGGTTCGACGGCGAGATCCCTCCGGGGCTCTTCACCTGGGAGGTGCCGCTGGGCATCGAGGTCACGGAGATTCCCTACTTCAACCGGCTGGCCTGCAAGAACGGTGAGCCCGGCCTGCTTCGAATCATCGACATTCGTCGGGTTCCCTCGGAGTACCCGACCATTCAGGAAGCCCTCGACGCTGCCGACCCATACGACACGATCCTGATCGCACCCGGCACCTATTTCGAGACCTTCCTGGTTCCCAGCGACGACCACCTCCTGATCCAGGGGGAACTCGACGCCGAGGGCGATCTTGCCGTCGTCATCGGCCCGGAGCGGGGATCGAAGCTCACGTTCCCGACCATGTCGATCAACGGCGTGAACGACCTGCGGATCCAGGGGATCCATTTCACCGGTGGTCGAGGGGGCGGCGTGGTCCTCGACTCCGCCAGCGCCAGCATCGACGACTGCCTGTTCACCGACAACACCTCGCTGGCCGGAGGGGGTCTGGCGTGCTTGCAGAGCACCGTGGCGATCACCGACTGCCGGTTCGATGTCAACACCGCCGGATACGGGGGTGGGATCCTGACCGTCGAATCGGACGTCTCCATCGTCGAATGCGATTTCGATGGCAACCGATCGACTTCGGTCGGGGACGTCGTGGCGGGTGGCGCGATCGCCGCGGAATCCGGCACGCTCTCGATCCTCGACTGCCGGTTCGAAGGTAACGATGCCGAATCCTCCGGGGGTGCGATCGCCCTGGAGTCGTGCCAGGTCACCATCGTCGACAGCCACCTGGAGGGAAATACCACCACCGCCACCGGGGGTGCGATCGACGCGGTGTCCGGCATCCTCGAGGTTCTGGACACGGTGATCCGCGGCAACGTGGCGACGGCCGGGGGAGGGGGGATCCACCTGGACGGGACGACGGCATCCATCGGCGGTGGCAGGATCTGCGGCAATTCGCCGGACCAGATCGTCGGCGACTGGACCGATGCCGGCGGTGTGGTCGTTCGTGAAGACTGCAGCATTCTCTCGGTGCCGGAAGACTTTCCCACGATCGCAGAAGCGGTTGAAGCCGCCCGTGATGGCGACACCATCATGATCGCCGCGGGAGACTATTTTCTGTCAGACGATGATTTCTTTCTGATCGAAGACACCGTCGTGTCGGTCATCGGCGAGACGAACGCCGACGGAAGCCCGGCCGTCAATCTCGAAGGCTCGCTCGGCTTCAATGGCCAGGGCGTGGAGCCGATCATCATCGAAGACCTGAAGATGGCGAGCCATGGGCTGTATGACTGCACGGCGACCGTCACGAACTGCCTCATGGTCGATGGTCAGGAGAACTTTGCGGGGGTGCTCGTCAATCAGGCGAAGGCCACCCTGCTCGACTGTCGAATTGCCGACGGCAATTCCGGATTCCTGCCGGGGGGCGTGTACATCACCGATCAGATCGAAGATGGGGAAATCGTGACCAGTGATGTCGATCTGATCGACTGCGTGATCGAGAACAACACGGGTGGTTGCCCATTCCCGAACTGCGGGGGCAAGGCCGGCGTTCGCATTGAACGGGGCATCGTGGACCTCGTGAGGTGCATCGTCAGGAACAACTCAGCCTCGGGTTACGGTGGCATTTCGATGGCCTCCCAAACCGATGTCTCGCTGACCGACACCACGGTGTGCGGCAACTCCAGTCCAGGCCAGATCAATGGCAACTGGACCGACAACGGCGGCAACACGGTGATCGACGAGTGCCCGGAGGAATGCCCGGGCGACTTCAACGGCGACGATTCGGTCGACGGTGGGGATCTCGGTTTCCTGCTGGCCGCCTGGGGCGGACCCGACGCGGACATCAACGGCGACGGCGACACCGACGGCGGCGACCTCGGTCTCTTCCTGAGTGTCTGGGGGCGGTGTCCCTGAACGGGTCGGCAGGCGGTTCCGGACGGGCGAGGCGAGGGATCGCGGATCGAGGGGTCGGTATTGCCTTGGTCCTGGCGGTCGAGTTCGTAGACTGTTCTCCATTCGTCCGGTACCGGACCGTCCGACACGGAGAAGACTCGTGATGATCCGCGCACGCCTTGCAGTACTTGCCAGCCTGGTTCTTGCCGCCACCGCCATCGCCGGACCGAAATCCGGTTCGGAGCTTCTGAGAATCGATCCGGGCCCCGATGCGCCCTACGACCTGCAGCAGGCGTTGATCGCGGCGAAGCCCGGCGATGTGGTCGAACTCGGGGAAGGCGTCTTCCATCTGCGGGCGGAGATCAGCGTCACCGTCGACCACGTGACGATCCGAGGACAGGGGATCGATCGCACCATCCTCAACTTCGCGGATCAGCACGTGGGGAGCCAGGGCCTCACCGCGACCGGCGANGCCTTCGTGTTGGAGGACCTCGCGATCGANGACACCGCNGGCAANGCGATCAAGGTCCTCGGCAGNGATGGNGTGNTCTTCCGACGAGTGAGGACCGANTGGACCAACGGNCCCGATGAGAACAACGGGGCGTACGGGCTCTANCCGGTNCAGTGNCGCAACGTGNTGATCGACGAGTGCGTGGCGATCGGGGCGAGTGATGCGGGCATCTACGTCGGGCAGTCCGATCGGGTGCTGGTCCGNAACTCCCGGGCGGAGTTCAACGTCGCGGGCATCGAGATCGAGAACACCACCAACGCCGAAGTGATCGGCTGCCTCGCCACCAACAACACCGGCGGNCTNCTNGTGTTCGATCTTCCCGGNCTNCAGGTGGTCAACGGCGGNNANGTNCTGCTGCANGGAAACACCGTGGTGGGCAACAACCATCCGAACTTCGCGCCCGCCGGCAACATCGTGGGCACGGTCCCGCCCGGTACCGGCGTCATGATCATGGCGACCGATCGGGTCGAGGTGACCGACAACGAGATTCGGGATCATGGCACCGCGAACGTCGCGGTCGTGAGCTATCTCTCGACCGGACGTCGTCTCGATGACGAACGCTACGACCCGTTTCCCGAAGGCGTGCACGTCCACGGAAACCGGATCTCGAACGGTGGGCACACGCCGGCGGGGGAGTTCGGTGACATGCTCGGGCGGGTCCTGCCGCGGCCGATGCCGGACATCCTGTTCGATGGCATCCTCTCGCCCGCGGCTCGGGCCTCTGAAGATCCCTGGGCGGTGCTCCGACTGGGGGACAACGGCGAAGCCGACTTCGCCAACTTCAATCTGCCGGATCTGACGCCGAAGAAGATCGCCAAAGGCAAGTACCGGCCTCTGCTCGATGATGCGCCGCATCGAGGCTCGCTCCCGGCGGTCGCGCGCATCGACCTTGAACCTCTTTCTTCCCCTGATCCCGATGCTCGGTCCCCCTACGCCGACGTGCCGACGAACTTGTCCGCCTGGCCGATCTTCAGCACGATCATCGGGTCCGATGGCGGGGGGGAGGCGGTGCTTCCGTACGAACTCAACACCGTGCTCTTCGCGGATCACGCGGTGAAGCATCGTCACATCCACCTGCCTGCCGGCCGGGCCATGGACTGGTCACTNCAGGGAACCCTGGACTTTCCGGTGGGCACGGTGATCGCGAAGACCTTCGCGTATCCGATCGACGCCCGCGATCCGGGGCTGGGTGAACGCTGGCTAGAGACGCGACTCGAGATTCACGAGGTCGATGGCTGGACCGGTTTCTCCTACGTCTGGAACGAGTCCCGGACCGAGGCCACGCTTGCGGTCGGTGGCGCGAGCATCGAGACCTCCTGGATCGATGATTCCGGCTCGGAGATGTCGAACACCTACGAAGTTCCGAATGTGAATCAGTGTCTGACCTGTCATGCCCAGGAAGGCGTGTACGAACCGATCGGGCCGACCGCGGCCAATCTCAATCGTCCGGGTCTGGATCGGATGGCGATCGCCAACCAGCTCGACGCCTGGATCGCGGCGGGGCATCTCGCGGGAGCGCCTCCGGCGGCCGAACGGCCATGTCTTCCGGTGTGGAACGATCCGGCGACCGGTGATCTCGACCTTCGGGCTCGAGCGTGGCTGGACGTCAACTGTGCCTATTGTCACAACCCCGGTGGCACCGCCCGGACCTCCGGGTTGGATCTCCGGGTGACGCAGCAGCGTCCAGCCAAATACGGAGTGCTGAAGAGTCCGGTCGCCAGTGGCAAGGGATCAGGCGGGCGTCTCCATGACATCTCTCCCGGCGATCCGGACGGTTCGATCCTCGTCTACCGGGTGGCCAGCGACGAGCCGGCCATTCGCATGCCGACCCTGTCGAGGCACCTCGTCGATCATGAGGCGGTGGAACTTCTCCGGGCGTGGATCGAGTCGATGCCCGACCCTCGGGACGCCGAATCTCAGCCGTCTTCGTCGACCAGCCGATAGATCCGGACCGAGTCGATCTCCATCACCGATGGCCATTCCGTGTCCTGGCCGGGAGGGCCCGGCCAGAAGCCGCCGATGGCGAGATTCATGATGAGATACATCGGTTTGTCCGGAATCAGGTTTCGCTGCTTCGAGATCTTTCCGAATCGGTGGGTGATCTTTCCGTCGACGGTCCAGGTGATGCCCTTGGGCGTCCACTCCAGGCCGAAGTCATGCCAGGTGTCGGCGTAGTCCTTCTCGCGGTGTTCGTCGGTCGAGGTCTGGCCGAGATCCCAGGGAAGCTTTCCGTCCTTGAGCGGGCCCCAGTGGAACGAGTGGTGGACGGTGTCGGGTTCCTTGCCGACCAGTTCGATGATGTCGATCTCCGGAGGCCAGGAGCCGTCGGAGGGAAGCAGCCAGATCGCGGGCCACATGCCCTGGCTGCCGGGCAGCTTGGCGCGAATCTCCCACTTGCCGTAGGTCTGTTCCTGAAGCTTTTCCGTGCTGACGTGACCGCTGGCGATCTTTCGGTCGCCGATCTCGCGGGTATCGGCGGTGATCAGCATTCGACCGTCATCAANACGAATCGCGTCGGGGCTGTAGTACTGGAGCTCNCCGTTGTGGCTCCACGCGCCGTCGGACACCTTCCACTTGGACGCATCCGGGCGATCACCGTCGAAGCCGGGGTTCCTGACCGGGACCGACCTTGAGGCGAGCCCGAGATTCTCGATNTCCCGGACCCCGAGGTCATCGACGAGGATGGCACCACCATCACGGTTGATGATCGCCAGTTCGACGCTGGCGGCGTCGGGTGAGATTTCGGCATCGAAGGGACCGCCGGCCGCCGCGACATCGATCCAACCGGCGGAGGAGTCGATTTCGATCCGTCGTGAGACCGTGGGAAGATCTTCGCCCTTCGCGGTCTTCTGGCGGAGTTCGACCGTCGCTGCCTCGCCGTCGTTGGCGGAAAGCCACGCGTCGATTCGAACCTTCGTGCCGGGCTTGAACTCGGAGAGGGATCGGCTGATCGATGCGGGTTCCCCGGTCTGTGCGATCAGGCGGGCGGAGCCGGCGCCGCTGCGCTGGTCTCGGCTGGCCACCACGACCCGACCCTCGGTTCGCCATCCCGGAACCGTCGAGTCGCCGGGGGCGAACCCGGGATTCTGCAATGGAGCCGGCGTGCCATTCACGGTCACGATCGGATTTCGGAAGAGGACGGCGCCGAGTTTGGTCGTGGGTTGCACGAACACCAGGATCAAGCGGGCGGAGGTGGTGCCTTCGGGTGCATCGAGGGTCACTTCCGATCGCACCCACTGGTCGACGGGAACCTCCGCTTTCTCCGGATCGAACGGGCGGGCCTCGAGGTGGGCGAGGGGACGTCCGTTGGCCGCCAGGCACTCCAGCCGCAAGACCGGGAAGTTGTCGGTCTCCCGGATCGAATCACGCTTCGTGGTCAGGGCCTCGACCTCGGCCGTGATCCTCGAGCCTTGCTGCACTCCGGGAAGTTCGAAGACCTGCTTCATCCCCGAGCCACCGTATGGCTCGTTGAAGGGGCCCCAGGTCTTGAGGACCCGGCCATGCTCGGGATCTTCAATCGCAATCGCACTGTTGAAGGCCTCCCAACCGGGCGCGCCACCATCGTTGGCTTCGAAACCACCCTGCCCGAGGAGGTCGGGCGCCGGAGGAGTTCGAGTCGCCGCAAGGTCGTCGATCATGACCTGCCGCACGCCTTCGCCGGTCCCCGCCACCAGGACGGCGACCATGTTCGCGGTCGCGGTGCCCGCGGGAACCCGCCCGGAGACGGTTCCGAGATGCCAGCCGGAATCGTCCGGGTCGGTCGGCTCGCCGAGGGGATGGGCGACTTCGATTTCACCGAGAGTCTGTTTCTCATGATCCTTGAACTCGAACTTGAGTACCAGGGAGGCATCACCCGGGTTGCCGCCGATCGGTTTCCATCGAAGCGTGGCGGACATGGTCTCGTCGGCCACGGCACCACCGCCGAGCGTGGTCACCGCGCCGGCGTAGGCCGGTGGGGTCTGCCCCGCCGGGGCGGTCAGCAGCAGGCCCGGCCCCGTTCGTCCCTTGGGCTGGACCGATGTGTCGCCGAACACCGTCCAGTCTTCGGTGGGAGATGACGCGGTCGAAAAATCGTCCTCGAAGACGAGTTCCCATCGATCGTTGGCAGGGGTTTCGCCGGAGGCCATCGAGGTGGTGATGGCGATGACGAGCGAGGCGAGAGTCGAGCGGGGTGTCAATGCAGAGCTCCATGGAAAGAGACAACAATGCTAGTCGACGTGGCGGGTCGGAATCTCCTTGATATCCTGTCCGGCCATCAATGCTTGGAGAATCAGGAATGCCGAGATTTCCAGAAACGTTCCTTTGGGGAGCCGCCGCCGCCGCCTATCAGATCGAGGGGGCGGCCTTCGAAGGAGGCCGAGGACGAAGCGTCTGGGACGACTTCTGTGATCGCAAGGGTGCGGTCAAGAATGGAGACACGGGTGCGGTTGCCTGTGATCACTATCACCGCTTCGGTGGTGACATCGAGATCATGAAGGAGCTTGGACTGCACGCGTACCGCCTCTCGATTTCGTGGCCTCGAGTGTTGCCCGAGGGCATCGGTGCCGCGAACGAGACGGGCCTCGATTTCTACGATCGGCTGGTCGACGGATTGCTGGCCGCGGGCATCACCCCCTGGGTCACCCTGTTTCACTGGGACATGCCCTCCGCCCTCTTCGAGAAGGGTGGCTGGTTGTGTCGCGACAGCGCCGACTGGATGGGGGTCTACGCGGATCTGGTCACTCGAAGACTTGGTGATCGCGTGACCAACTGGATCACGTTGAACGAACCCCAGGTCTTCATCCAGCACGGCCATTCCGACGGAGGTCACGCCCCGGGATTGAAGTTGACGCTGCGGGAGCAGTTGGTCGCTGGACACAACGCGATGCGGGCACATGGCCACGCGGTGAAGGCGATTCGGGCGGCGAGTCCCGGTCCCTGTCTCGTGGGTTACACCGCGGTGGGATGCGCCGGTTGTCCGGTCGATGATGATCCCGCCACGATCGCAGCGGCGCGAATCGCTTCAACCACGATCGATCCCAGCCATCATTTCAACAACACCTGGTGGATGGACCCGGTGTGTCTCGGGCGGTACCCGGAGCAGGGAATGAAAGTCTTCGGGGCCGCGGCGGATGGCCTCGACGATCCCGATGACCTCGCGGAGATGAATCAGCCCATCGATTTCCTCGGGCTCAACACCTATCAGGCAGGACATGTGAAGGCTGGGCCCGACGGCGAGCCGGTGGAAGTCGAGCGAGCACCCGGTCATCCGGTCACGCATTTCGACTGGCCGGTGGTTCCGGAATCTCTTCGGTGGGCGCCGTTCTTCGTCCATGAGCGATACGGGCTTCCGATCTACATCACCGAAAACGGACTCGCCAGCATGGACTGGGTCGCCCGCGACGGTCGGGTCCACGACGCCAATCGCATCGACTTCACGGCCCGCTACCTCGAGCAGCTCGGGATGGCGGTGGCGGATGGAGCGGACGTCCGCGGCTATTTCCATTGGTCGATCCTCGACAATTTCGAGTGGGCCGAGGGTTACAACCGTCGGTTCGGGATGGTGCACGTCAACTACGGCACCCTTGAACGCACCGTGAAGGACAGCGCCCGCTGGTATTCGGGGGTGATCGAGTGCAACGGTGAGTCGCTGGATTGATCGATGCCGACGTGATCATCGTCGGGGGAGGGATCGTCGGTCTTGCCACCGCGCGGATGATCATGCTTCGGAGGCCCGGGACCCGGGTTGTGGTGCTCGAGAAGGAATCGGGTCCCGCTCGGCACCAGACCGGACGCAATTCAGGCGTGATCCATTCGGGGCTCTACTACGAGCCGGGCTCACTCAAGGCCACGCTGTGCCGTCGGGGGAAGAAGATGCTCGAGGACTGCGCCCGGGATCTGGGCGTGCCTCACGAGCCATGCGGCAAACTGGTGGTGGCCACCGATGACGATGAGCGTCCGGCTCTTCATCGCCTGCATGAACGGGCGATCGCCAACGGCGTCGACTGCCGGTTGATCGGGTCCGATGCGGCCCGGGAGATCGAGCCTCACGTCCGAGTGGTCGAGGCGATCCACGTTCCGGAGACCGGCATCATCGACTATCTCGCGATGGCGCAAGCCCTGGCCTCCCAGCTCGCTGATCTCGGAGGTGAACTTCGATGCGGTGTTCAGGTGGTGGGCGTCGCAGGTGATGACGGAACGGTGGTGGTGAAGACCACGAGCGGACGACTGGAGGCTTCGCGGGTGATCAACTGCGGGGGCCTGCAGTCGGATCGTCTCGCACGAGCCGGTGGAGTGGACCCGGAGGTGCGGATCATTCCCTTTCGGGGTGACTATCACGAGCTCCGGCCGGAGGCGGCGCATCTCTGTCGCGGCCTGATCTATCCGGTGCCGAATCCCGACTTTCCGTTTCTCGGAGTTCATCTGACCCGAATGATCGGCGGAGGGGTCGAGTGCGGACCGAACGCGGTCCTCGCGCTCGCCCGTGAGGGTTACGGTCGAGCCTCGTTTGATTTCCAGGACGCGATCGAGGCGCTGGGCTGGCCCGGTTTCCGGCGTCTGGCCGTTCGGCACTGGCGAGAGGGCTGGGCGGAGCTGCGTCGTTCGTGGAGCCGACGGCTCTTCACCCGTTCACTCCAACGACTGGTGCCGGCGATTCGGGAGGAGGACCTTCTCCCCGCCCCTGCGGGGAATCGGGCCCAGGCGGTGCATCGCGATGGATCACTGATTGACGATTTCGTGATCGAACGGCGGGGATCGGTGGTGCACGTGGTGAATGCACCGAGTCCCGCGGCCACGGCTTCGCTCGCCATCGGCGAACGGATCTGCGACGTCGTGTTCGAAAACTGACTCGCTCTTCGGCGGGACTGGAACGCCCGGGTCGGACGGTCTACACCGCGGCGGACGCCGTCTCGATGCGTTCGCCACTTCCGGTGCGGAAGAGGTGAGTGGTGCCGGGACGGGGGCCGAGCTTCAGGATCGAGTCGGTGGGGGGGACGTGGTCGACGCGGAGTCGAGCGGTCACCGGGAGGTCGCCGGGACCGTCGAGCATCACGTCCGTCTCGTCACCCAGGGGTTCGCAGACTCGGACCCGGCAGTCGAAGCCATCCGGGGATTCGACCAGGTGCTGCGGCCGGATGCCCAAATCGACTTCCAGGCCGGGGTCGGCCTCGCCATCGATGTTGATCGAACCGCCGCTCTTGAGTTCGACCGACCGGCCATCGTCGGCGACGCGACCTTCCAGCATGTTCATCGCCGGAGCTCCGATGAAGGTGGCGACGAAACGGTTGGCGGGTCGGTGATACACCTCCAGCGGAGGGCCGACCTGCTGGATGAGACCGTCCTTCATCACGACCACGCGGTCACCGAGGGTCATCGCCTCTTCCTGGTCGTGGGTCACGTAGATGCTGGTGGTCGCGACTCGGCGGTGGAGTTCCTTGAGTTCTCCGCGGGTCTGGTGCCGAAGTTTCGCATCGAGATTGGAGAGCGGTTCGTCGAAGAGGAACACCGCCGGTTCGCGGACCAACGCTCGTCCCAAGGCGACACGTTGTTGCTGGCCACCGGACATGCGGCCGGGTTTTCGATCGAGAAGATCCTCGATGCCGAGGACCTTCGCCGCGTCTTCCACGCGGCGGTCTCGTTCCGTCCTGGGGACCCGGCGAAGTTTCAGTGCGAACTCCATGTTCGCGCGGGCCGACTTGTGGGGATACAGGGCGTAGTTCTGGAAGACCATCGCGATGTCCCGGTCCTTGGGGGGGACCTTGTTGACGATGCGGTCGCCGATGCTGATCGTGCCGTCCGTGATGTCCTCGAGTCCCGCGACCATGCGAAGCAGGGTGCTCTTCCCGCAGCCGGAAGGGCCGACGAGAACGAGGAATTCGCCGTCCGCGATTTCCAGCGAACAGGAACGGACCGCTCGGGTGCCGCCGGGATAGGTTTTGTCCACCGCATTGAGTATCACTCGCGCCATTCGTGCAGTGTAGTCCACGGCGTCGAGCCGTTGTCGATTACCATGGGAGGACGCAATGAACGATTTTCCAGAACAGAGCGGAGGCCCCGGAGTGGGGGCGATCAGCCGGCGAATCGCGATCGGTGGCATCGGCGCCACGGCGGTCGGGTACGCCCTTTTCGGTCCCAGCGCGAGACGCGCCGGGCCGACCAATCGGATCACGCTCGACTACTGGGAGAAATGGACCGGTCACGAAGCCGACGCCATGGAAGTGGTGGTCAACCGATTCAACGAAAGCCAGGATCGGATCTTCGTCAACTATCTCACCATGGGTGGGATCGATCGCAAGGCCAAGTTGGCGATCGCGGCCGGTGATCCTCCCGACATCCTCGGGCTCTGGAATCGCAATCTTCCGTTCTTCGATCAGTGCGGCGCGATCATGCCGCTCGACGGTCTCAAGTCCTTTGGAATCGAGGCCTCTTCGTATGCGAAGGCCATTCAGCCGCTGGTCTTCCGTCGGGGAGAACAGCTTGCGGCCCCCAGCACGCCGAGTTCGATCGTCCTCTATTACAACCGCAGCATCCTTCGGGAATGCGGCTGGGATCCGGACGCGCCGCCGCGAACGATCCCCGAATTCGACCGGATGATCGCCGCCACCACGAAACTCGAGGCCGACGGGGACGTCGAACGCGCCGGATTCCTGCCGACCGATCCGGGTTGGTGGAGCTGGTGCTGGGGTGGATTCTTCGGCGGGGGCCTCTACGACGAGAAGACCGGACTGGCCACGGTGGACTCACCACAGGTCGTCTCGGCCTACGACTGGTACCAGTCGTTCCCCCGACGATGGGGACTCGACCGTCTTCGCGCGTTCCAGGGAGCGCCGGTGGACAATCCTTCTCCGTACCGGAATTTCTTCTCCGGTCGCCTCGCCAGCACGGTGCAGGGCCCGTGGATCCCGATGTTCATGGATCAGGAACTGGGCAAGGACAACTTCGATTACGGCGCCTGCTTCTTTCCGGTGGCCGAGGGTCTTGAAGACGAGCCGCCCTTCGGTCCGATCGAGACCGACATCCTGGTGATTCCCAAGGGGGCCAGAAATCCAGAGGCTTCGATGGAATTCATCGCCTTCACCCAGCAGCCGGAGAACATGGAGACCCTCTGTTCCGGCCATGCGAAGCCGTCGCCCCTCGCGAAGAGCAGCGAGGCATTTCGTCGCGACCACCCCAACCGGGCGGTCGAAGTGCACGAACAACTGCTTCACAGTCCCAATGCGTACACCACCCCCTGGATCAGCAGCTGGGACGAATTCGGGATGGCCCTCGGGGTCGGTCTCGATGCGATCTGGAATCTGCGAAGTGATTCGGCCAGAGCCCCGCTCGAAGCGGTGCAGGCGGAAGTCGAGGCGATTCTCTCCCGGGCCACGAAGCGACGTGAGCGTCGAGGCCAGCGGGATCCCTGGCTTGATCTGTTGGGGGGCGCCTGATGCGGCACGATTCCACGTTCACCGGACTGTTCTGGATCGGACCCTGGGTTCTGGGGTTCTCGATCTTCACCGTACTCCCGGTGGCTCTGGCTCTGTGGTACGGATTCACCGACTACACCTTGCTCGAACCTCCCATTCCGGTCGGAGTCGAGAACTACACCCGGATGCTGGACGATCCGATTCTCGGCACCGTGCTCTGGAACACGGCGGTGTTCGGAGTGTTGACCATCGTGGTCGGTACCGCGCTTTCGATCTCGCTCGCGGTGCTGCTTTCCAAGCCGTCGCGGTTCCAGTCTTTCTGGCGAGCGGCGGTCTTCGCACCCTCGGTGCTTCCTCTCGTGGCTCTCGCGGTCATCTTCAAGCTCGGGTACGACCCCGAGTTCGGAATCTTCAACCGGATCATCGAAGGACTGCTCGGTTGGACGGGAGTGCGGGGCCCCAACTGGTTTGGAAGTGGATTCTGGGCGATGGCGGCGTTGCTCCTCATGAGCCTCTGGGGTGTCGGTCCTGCGGTGGTCATCTATCTGGCCGGTCTGCGGGACGTTCCGAAGCAACTCCATGAGGCGGCATCGATCGACGGCGTCGGGCGTTGGGGCCGATTCATTCACGTCGTGCTGCCGATGATCTCGCCGGTGATCCTCTTCAACGTGATCATCGGAGTCATCAACGCGGCCCAGGTCTTCGCGGTCCCGCTCCTCCTCACCGGAGGCGGACCCCAGCGTTCGACCTACTTCCATTCGATGTACGTCTACGACCAGGCGTTCACCTTTGGTGACATGGGATACGCCTCCGCCCTCGGTGTGCTCCAATTCGTGATCATCCTGGCCCTCACCGGGCTCATCCTTCTCGCCGGACGCCGGCTCGTCTACTACCGAGGAGCCTGAGAAGAACCCGTGCACGATTCGAACATGAAATCACCGCAGGAATTCCGGCTGGCCGCCAGCCGTGCCGTCGTCTACGCCCTGCTCGGGCTGGTCGCGGCGACGGCACTCCTGCCCATCATCTACATGCTGACCATCTCGACCGGCGGTTCCGAACCCTCGGCGCCATTCCTCGACGGGGGGCTGGCGGAGACCGCGGGCCGCACCGGAGCCAACTATCAGCATGTGATGACCGACGAGAACACCGACATCCCGCTCTACCTGCGGAACACCCTCTGGATCGCGTTGCTCGGAGTGGTCGGCACCACGGTCTCCAGCGCGGTGGTGGCATACGGTTTCGCCCGCGTGCGCTGGCGAGGCCGGGGCGTTGCCTTCATGGTGATGCTGGCCACGATGATGATTCCGTTCCCGGTGGTGATGGTTCCGTTGTTCACGATGTTCCGAGAGATCGGATGGATCGGCACCTTCGCGCCCCTGTGGGTGCCGGCGTGGTTTGGAAACGCCTTCAGCATCTTCCTGCTCCGGCAGTTCTTCCTCACGATTCCCCGCGAACTCGACGACGCGAGTCGAATCGACGGCTGCGGCCACGTCCGAAATTTCATCCACGTCATCCTTCCACTCTCGATTCCCGCACTTCTGGTGGTGGCGTTGTTCCACTTCATGTTCGTGTGGAACGATTTCCTCGGACCGCTGGTGTTCCTGACCCACCGAGATCAGTTCACCCTCGCGCTCGGACTGCAGTTGTACCTCTCGAAGCTGGGTCAGACCCCGTGGAACCTCTTGATGGCAGCCACCACCGTGATGGTGGGGCCGGTACTCATCCTGTTCGTCCTGATGCAGCGGACCTTCGTCGAGGGCATCTCGACCGCGGGCACCAAGGGCTGAATTCCGTCTGGAGCACCTGATGTCGATTCGATCACTGATCGCCGGAGTCCTGCTTGGAACCTCGACTTCAGCCGGGGCGCCGCCCGAGGTCGAGGCCGCCTACGAGAAAGGCGAGATCGAGGTCCCGGTGGCGGAAGGAACTCGAACCATTCCGTATCGGCTGCATCGACCGGAGGATGCCTCTTCCGATGAGCCGCGGCCGCTGGTGATCTTTCTCCACGGAGCCGGTGAACGCGGAGACGACAATCAGAGCCAGCTCCGTCATTTCCCGGATCGCTGGATTCGTGAATCGCATCTCGGGCGGCGACATCCGGCCCACGTGCTGGCGGTCCAGTGCCCTCGGGATCGATCCTGGTCGGGGATGATGAAGGGCGAGGACGGTACCTGGCGACAGGACACCTCGGCGCAGTCGACCCCCGAACTGCGAGCGGTGATGAAGAAGGTGACGGAACTTTCCAAGGACCCGTCGGTCGACCCCACCCGGCTTTATCTCACGGGACTTTCGATGGGAGGATTCGGTTCCTGGGCGCTGCTCGAGGATCATCCCGAGACCTTCGCCGCCGCGGTTCCGATCTGTGGCGGCGGAGATCCGTCCGCGGCGAAGATCATCGCCGAGGGAGGGACTCCGATCTGGAACGTCCACGGAGATGCGGACCGGGTCATTCTGGTCGGGCAGTCACGGGCGATGGTCGATGGGATTCGTGGTGAAGGTGGCCGGGTCGGTCACACCGAACTCCCCGGCGTGGGGCACGACTCCTGGAGCTGGGCGTATGGTCCCGGCGGCGTCGTCGAGTGGATGTTCGCCCAGCGGCGTCCGGACCCGGTTTCGCTCGATGGTCCGTGATCGCTTTCCGCGTCCCGGGCCGATCGAAGTGACCTTGAGGTTGGTACCTTCCTTGCTCCTCGACTGGAGCAAACGTCATGAGTGCAGGAAGATCGGACGCCATCGTGCTCTTCGGAGCCTCCGGTGATCTCGCGAAGAAGATGACCTTCGTATCCCTCTATCGGCTCGCCGAGCGGGGGTTGCTCGACCTGCCGATCATCGGCGTGGCGTTCACATCCTGGTCCGATGATGATCTCCGGTCGCATGCGCGGGCGGCGGTGGAGGCGGCCGGGGCCGAGATCGACGAGAAGATCTGGAAAGGGATGTCGGACCGGATGCGGTTCGTGCAGGGTGATTACTCGAAGTCCGTGACCTATGAGGCGGTGAAGACCGCGCTCGGCTCGGCCGCTCGGCCGCTTTTCTACCTGGAGATTCCACCGTCGCTCTTCGAGACCGTCGTTCGAGGACTTCATGAGGCGGACATGGTCTCCGCGGATGGCATCCGGGTCGTGGTGGAGAAGCCCTTCGGCCATGATCTGGAATCCGCCCGCGCGTTGTACGAGTCGCTCTCGGAGATGCTCCGCGACGAACAGCTCTATCGCATCGACCACTATCTGGGGAAGAATCAGGTCCAGAACATCATGGTCTGGAGGTTCGCCAACCGGCTGTTCGAACCGCTCTGGAATCGGGATCACGTCGAGTGCGTTCAGATCACGATGGCGGAGTCTTTCGACGTCGCGGATCGCGGTTCGTTCTACGACAAGGTGGGGGCGCTCAAGGACGTCGTCCAGAATCACATCATGCAGATCGTCGGGTTGCTGGCGATGGATCCCCCGGTGTCCGCGAAGCCTGCCGACCTTCATGTGGCACAGGAAGCCGTGTTCGAGGCGATGCGACCGATTCGATCCGAAGACGTGGTCAGGGGCCGGTATCGCGGATATCTGGAAGTCGAAGGTGTTGCCGGTGATTCCACCACTGAAACTTTCGTCGCGCTGCGGGTGTACATCGATTCCTGGCGATGGTCGGGGGTGCCGTTCCTGATCCGGGCCGGGAAGTCATTGGGGGCCACGGCAACCGAAGCGGTCGTGGTCTTGAAGTCGCCTCCGCTGGATCTCTTCGGTGCGGATCTGCATGGAGGCACCCCGCCGACTCCCAACCGAATTCGATTCCGACTCGGACATCACGACGGTGTCCAGGCCAGCGTTCAGGCTCTTGATCCTTCGTCGACCGGTTCGATGGCTTCCACCGAAGTGCTGCTCGACGTCGATTTCGAGCATGCGCTCGGACGGGAGCGACTTCCCTACGAGCAGTTGCTTGGCGATGCCCTCGACGGCAACATGACTCGCTTTGCGACCCAGGGGATCATCGAAGGCACCTGGACCGCCTTGGCGGCGGTGGTGAAGGATCCGTCCGCGGTGATCGACTACGAGCCAGGAACCATGGGGCCGGATCAGGCCGATGGGCTGACCGATGGGCTCGTCGACTGGATAGAACCCGTCGCCGGGCCGAGTGATCGACCGGCCTGAGGGAGACGGGTGGCGTGACCCCGCTACTCGGAGAGTCCGGGAGCGAAACCGCGACGCATCGCGTTTTCGGTGATCGCCCGCGGTTCGACGAACTGCAGCAGGTAATCATGGCCGCCGGCCTTGGTTCCGACCCCCGACATGCCGAAGCCACCGAAGGGCTGTCGGCCGACGAGCGCCCCGGTGATTCCACGGTTGAGGTAGAGGTTCCCGACTCGGTAGTCCCGCCTGGCCTGATCCAGATGGCTCGGCTTCCGACTGAACACCCCTCCGGTCAGTTTGTAGGCGGTGGCATTGGCCACCGCGAGTGCCTCGTCGAAGTCCGCGACCTTCATGACCGCCAGCACGGGACCAAAGATCTCTTCACCCGCGAGTCGGTGATGGGCTTCGATTCCACTGATCACCGTGGGACCGACGTAGGGCAGCCCCACCGAGGCTTCAAGGCCTTCTGGAACCGGGAGTTCGATCTCCACTCGACCTTCGGATCGTCCGATTTCGATGTACTCCCGGCATTTTCGCTGGGCGTCGAGGTCGATGACCGGACCGACGTCGGTACCTGGAAGCTTCGGGTCACCGACCACCAGGGTTCGCGTCGATTCCACGATGCGTTCGAGGAAGGTGTCGTATGCGGTTTCGACCACGATGGCTCGGCTGCAGGCGGAACACTTCTGTCCGCTGAAGCCGAAAGCCGAATGGCGGACGCCGAGCACGGCTTCGTCGAGGTCTGCGCTTGCATCGACGATCAAAGCATTCTTGCCACCCATCTCGCAGACGACCTTCTTCACGTGGAGCTGATCTTCGGCGGTGTCGCCGGCGGCTCGGAGAATGTCCAGGCCGACCGCCTTGCTGCCCGTGAACGCGATGATCGAGGTGCGGACGTCGCGGACCAGTCGGGCGCCCACGACCTCTCCGGGGCCGGGTAGGAACACGCATGCGTCGCGGGGGCAGCCGGCTTCGATCAGAATCTCGTGCATCACCTTCGCGATGCCCGGAGTCTGTTCCGCGGGCTTGACCACGCAGGTGTTGCCACACACCAGCGCCGCCGCGGTCATTCCGGCACAGATCGCGAGCGGGAAGTTCCACGGGCTGATCACCACGGTCACGCCCCGCGGCTGGTGCAGCACCTCGTTGATCTCCCCGATGAATCGGCCGAGCCTTCGGGGCTCGAAAAGCGGTACCGCTTCTCGAGCGTAGAACTCGAGGAAGTCGATCGCCTCGCAGACGTCTCCGTCGGCTTCCCGCCAGGGCTTCCCGCTCTCCCGGATCACGATGCCGGAGAGTTCGTCTCGTCGGCGTCGCATGATTCCCGCGGCCCTCACCAGCATCGCGGCCCGCTCGCGGACGGGGGTGTCGCGCCAGGCGGGGAACGCCGCGTGGGCGATGTCCATCGCCCGATCGGCGTCCGCTTCGGTCGCCTGGTTGGAGACCGACGGCACGGTGGCGGAATCAACTGCTCGGGCAAACGACTCCCGCACCTCGCGCTGGGCGAAGTCGCGGAAGGATTCCGAGAAGAAGGGACGGCCATCGCCCACGTCGGGATCGTGGTTGGACAGCGTGTGTCGTTCCGGTGCTCCGTTGATTCGTTCTTCGCCGGGATCGCGTTCGAATCGACGATGAGGCGAAGACAGCAGGGTGGCAGCGTCGACGCCGTCCATGAACCCGGCCTTCAGCCAGGATTCGTTCGAAGTGTTCTCCAGCAGTCTTCGCACCAGATACGCCATGCCGGGAATCATCTCGCCGACCGGAACGTACTCGCGGACCCGGAAGCCCATGTCGCTCGCGGCCTGCTTGAGTTCGGGTGCCATGCCGTAGAGCATCTGGAGTTCGAGGGCCTCGCTCGGAAGGCCGGCCTTTTCGAGCTCCGCGATCGCGGCGCCGATCGAACGGGCGTTGTGGGAACCGAGGGCGAGCTTCACGCCTCCTTGGTTCATGGTGCGGGGGGTCGAATGAATGAACGCCGCGGCCATGCGTTCGAAGCACGCGTCGGAATCGCACTTGCGGCTCCAGACGGGGACCGGCCAGCCCATTTCCTCCGCGTGGATCGTCTCGTAGTCCCAGTAGGCGCCCTTGACCAGTCTCACGGTGACCTGGCGTCCGGTTCGTTTCGACCATTCGATGATTCGTCGTGCGTCGTCGTCTCCAGAGCGGAGATAGGCCTGCATGGCGATACCCGCCGTGAAGTCGACTTCCTCGCAGCACCGCATGAAGAGTTCGAGGGTGAGATCCTTGAGTTCGAACTGCTCCATGTCGAAGTTGACGAGCACGCCGCGATCCCGGGCCCGCTCGAGAAGTGGGCGAAGGGCGTCGACGAGTCCTTCAATCGATCCCGCGGTGTCGATCGGGTCGGTCTTGGCGTAGAGCGAGGAGATCTTGATCGAGACATTGGTGCGGGGCACCTGGCCGAGGTGATCGCGCTCCAGCCGTTCATTCGGGGCCCAGCCGTCGACCGCGTCGGGAAGATTCTCGATCAGATCGAGGTATTTCGCGCAGTAGGCCTCGGCCTCGGCATCCGAGACGCATGCTTCGCCGAGCAGGTCGACGCTGAAGGCCAGGCCTCGCTTCCAGAGCTTCTCGAGGGTCGGCAGGGCATCGGCGGCATCGGTGCCGGCGATGAACTTCTCCGCCATGCCGGTGATCTGGCCGGCCATGGTCCGGGCGAACATCGTCTTGGCCACACCGCCGGCCTTGATCGCGAGGTCCATGCCCGGAGGGGGCGTCACACCGGGCTGGGAGAGATAGTCCACGAGGTGTTCATGGATCTGGGTCGGCGTCCGCAGCATCGGGAACGCGTCGACGAACCGGAACAACTGGACCTTGAAGTCCTCATCCTTCATCGACCAGTCCATGAGCTTGTCCGACCAGAACACCTTGCTCAGGACACCGGCTTTTCCGCCGCGAGCGCGATCCAGAAAGTCGGTGCCGATCTCCACGATCCGACTTTCGAGGGCGGGATCGGTGGGGGTGATCGGTGAACCGGGATCGGCCGGTCGCGACTCGTCGGCGGCTGGCTTGACGCTGGGAATGTTCTTCGAGGCCTCACGGGAGGCCTTCGGCTTGAAGAAGAGTGGCATGGAAGCTGCTCCGGGCGGGCGGTCGTGCCCGATGAGACCCGGATTCTAGCTCGAAAAGCCAGTGAACGCCCCTTTTTCAGGGGGTTGGAACGGCATCTTGAAGCACGCTCTCGTAGACCTGTCGGCACCGGGTCGCGGCGCCGTCCCAGGTGAGGGCTCGGACTTCGAAGAGGCCGTTGTCCTGGAGAGCGGTCCGCAGTGGAGGGTGACGCAAGACCGCGACGATCTTATTGGCCATCTCCTCCACATCCCAGAAGTCGACCTTCAAGGCGTGGGTGAGGACTTCGCTCACGCCGCTGGACTTGGAGATCAGGGCCGGCACGTCCTGGCTCATGGCTTCGAGGGGGGCGATGCCGAAGGGTTCGCTCACACTGGGCATGACGTAGAGATCCGCGAGGCTGAAGACCCGCTTGATGTCGTTGCCACGAAGGAAGCCGGTGAACAGGACCTTGTGACCGATGCCCATGTCCGCCGCCATCTCGATCATCTGGGAGGCCAGGTCTCCGCTTCCGGCGACCACGAATTTCACGTCCTCCATCACGTCGAGTACCCGCTTGGCCGCCTGCACGAAGAATTCAGGACCCTTCTGCATGGTGATCCGGCCGAAGTACAAGACGATCTTGTCACGGTTTTCGATGACCGGGACGCCCCGTTCGACCGGGTCGAACTCGACGCCGTTGTAGACGACCTCGACCTTGGAATCCGGGATGCCGTAGCGGGCGACGCAGAGGTTCTTGGTGAGTTGGCTCACCGCGACGACCTTCATGGCCCCGTGCATGCCTCGGCGTTCGATGTTGTACTGCTGTTGGTTGACGTGTTCGCCGGAGCGATCGAACTCGGTCGAGTGGACGTGGACCACGAGCGGCTTGCCGGTGAGCTGGGAGACCGCGAGCCCGGCCGGGTAGGTCAGCCAGTCGTGGGCATGGATGATGTCGAAATCAGTTCGCTTGGCCACTTCGAGGCAGAATCCGGCGTAGGCGTGGGCCTGGCCGACCATGTCGCCGCCGTAGTCGCTCTCGGCCGCGGTGCGAGCCGCCATGCTCGCCGCCGCGGGATCGCGTTCCGGCATCGCCGCATGGAGGGCCGCGGCATCATCGATGTGGGCCGCATCTCCGAAAGCGCCGGCTCGGACCAGGGTTTCGATTCGACGTTCGTCGACGTCCGTGTGCTCGACCACCCGCGACCAGATCGAGGCCTGCTCCTGGTAGACGGACTGCACGTCGAGCGGAAGGTCGACGAAGTTCACGTTCTCGAACCGGCTGCGAAGCTCGCGCACGGTCTTGATCACCCGGGTCACCGCAGGCTCCGAAATCGGAGGGTGGGGGGACGCGGTGGAGGCGGTGGTGACTGGCTGGGGAAGGAACTCGGGTCGCGTTTCGGGGAGTTCGGTCGAAGGGCTCACCAGCGAAACCCTGGGCGCTTCATCGACCTCGCCGCCGGGCACGGATTTCGGGAGCACGAACGTGGTCTGCATCCCGGCGCGGTCCATGGCCTTCACCAGGCCGTAGCACGCGGTACCAAGTCCGCCGGTGATGAACGGTGGAAACTCCCAACCCAGCATGAGCACTCTTAAGGCCATCGGTCTTCGTCCGAATCATCGTGTCCCGATCGACGGGACGGGCTTGGTGATCAGTCTTCGTCGTCGCCGCCGGCGACGTCGCCGAGTTCATGGAAGGTTGCTTCGTAGGCCAGCATCCAGATCGCCGCCGTGTCTTCCGGATCACCGTGGGTGGGTAGCGGATGCTCGAAGACGTACCGAAGGTCCTCGCTCCGGTAGTGGCGAAAGTTGGTCACCGGGACCTCGTCGACCGGCCACTCGAGCTCGTCGAGCGATTCTTCGAGAAGTTCGTCGAGGGAGTCGCTGGAGTGGTAGAGATCGGCTTCCACCGATTCACTGAGCCATCGGTCCGGGGTTTCGAAACCGACCAGCAACCCTCGTTCGGTCGAGGCGAGAAAGTAGAACGCTTCGCTCTCGACGTCGAGGGCCCGGCAGCGAATCTGATCCTCGGTGGATTCGACCGATGCAAAGCGCCCGCTCGCGCGAAGGCGCTCGGCGAGGCTGGCGGATTGGATGACAGTGGTCACGCAGGACTCCCGGCAAATTCGAAAGGCGTCGGGACTGGTGTCGCGACGAGTTGCAACTCGGAATCATAACGCTTCCACGACCGATCGAGTTCGCCGCGGATCCGGTCGGCATCAAACCTGACGGAAGAAACGCAAGGAAGCGCAATGATGGCCCGCGCGAGCGTAGGATGCGGATGTGACTGAAGACTCATCATGGACAACCCGCAGGCTTCTCCGGTGGATTCGGACGCATCTGGAAGCGCAGGAAATCGATTCCCCGAAGATCTGCGCCGAGATGCTGGTTTCGGCGGCGATCGGCTCGGAACGCCTCCGTCTCTACATGGAGCCGGATCGCGTCGCGACCGAGGAAGAGCGGGCCACGCTCCGGGAATGGGTCCGCCGAGCCTGTGGTGACGAGCCGGTGCAGTACCTGGTGGGTGAAGCCTGGTTCCATGGCCATCGATTTGAAGTGAATTCAAGCACCTTGATCCCGCGGCCCTCGACCGAGACGCTGGTGGAGGTCTCCCTGGAACGACTTCACGGTTGCGGCCATTCGCCGGTGATCTTCGAACCCTGCACCGGAACCGGATGTGCCGGACTCTCGTTGCTTCGGCTGCTCGATCGTCCACATCGAGCCGCGGCCCGAATGAGAGAGGCCGATCAGGCGATTCTCGCCGATGTCGCCCGCCTCGCGGCGGCGGTGGGTGAGAAGGTGGATTCGGATGATCCTCCGGGGGCCGGAGCGGAGCCGATTCTGGGGACCCTTCCCGGCGAGTCCGCTCGGGTGGTGGCCTCGGATCTGGTGCCGGCAGCCATCGCCCTGGCCCAGCGGAATGCCGCCGCTCTCGGACTTGCGGATCGTTTCGAGACGCGGATAGGTTCGCTTTACGAGCCTTTGAAGCCGTCCGAAGCAGGGATCTTCGATCTCATTCTCACGAATCCTCCGTATGTCAGCGATGCTGAATACCAGCGATGTCCGCCCAACGTCCGGCTTCACGAACCGGCATCCGCCCTGCGGGGTGGGGCGGATGGGCTCGATCTGGTTCGACCGCTGATCGCGGAAGCTCCGCGCTGGCTTCGAAGTGGAGGATTCCTGGCCATCGAAATTCAGTTCGACCAGGCGTCGGAAGTGGCGAGGCTCATGGAATCCGCCGGTTTCGCGGACTGTGCCATCCATCGGGATTCCGATGATCACGAACGGGTCCTGTCCGGACTCTTCGAGGGCTGAGTTCGCCGAGTCCCCCCCCGAACACTGATGAAGTCGATCTCGAGTCAGGCTTCATCGCCGGCCGCAGCGCGGCCTCGCAACGCCTTGTGGATCTCTTCGAACAGTTGATCGACTCGAAACGGCTTGAAAAGGCAGGCCTCAAGGCCTTCCTGGCTCGACCGCACGATCGAGTGGTTGGGGTCATAGCCGAATCCGGTCATCAGGACGATGGCGGCGTCGGGCGCGTGCTCGCGGGTGGTTCGAAACACCTCGTAGCCGTTCCGGTCGGGCATCTGCACATCGCTGATCACCAGATCGATGGCATCGCGGTCGCGTTCGATGACCTCGATCGCTCCCGAGCCGTCGGCAAACGCTTCCACCAACGCCCCGCGTTCTTCAAGCAATCGTTGGATCGCATTCCGAATGGTCGGCTCGTCGTCGGCGACCAGCACTCTTCGGCCGCGAACCAGGGGGTCGTCCACGGGCTCCCCGTCGCTTTCCCCGGCGCCGAGGATCGTCCGCGGTCCGCTTGAGCAGGCGAGCACGCGTTCGCGAGCGGTTTCCACTCCCGCAAGGATGGCGTCGAGCTTGGCGGCGAGGCTTGCGTCGCCGATGTAGGTGGCCCGGATCTCCGCCGCATTCCGGCTGATGGTGTCGAGGGGCTCCCCCAGCTCGCCCAGAACCGTGGTGGAGAATGTGTGGTTGGTCGTGTAGCGCTCGACCACCAGCATGTCGAGAATGTTCACCGACATCGCGATGTAGCGGCCGTAGAGCTCGACCAGGAGTTGGTCGCGTTCGTCGAAGGCATCGACCCGGTTGGACTCGATGTTGAGGACGCCCACCACCCGGTCTCGCAACCGGAGCGGAACGGTGAGGCTGCTGGCGGCGTCCGGAATTCCGGTCTGGTAGCGGGGGTCCTTGCAGATGTCCCGGCAGAGATAGGCTTTTCCGGTCGCGGCGACCCAGCCGGAGATGCCATTGCCGTCGGCTCGGGCGAAGATCCGCTCGCCGATCGAAAGCGGGTCCATCCCGGAGCCCATGACCAGCTCGAGCTGCCCGGTGCGTCGGTCGACCAGTCGGACTTCGAAGTGCTCGAAACCGATCACCGAGCGGACGGTCCGCACGATCTTGTCTTCCACCAATCGAAGTCGAGAGGCGACGTCGAGAGGGTTGACGGTGTCTGGATCCAGATCGAGGAGATCACCACCGGCTCGATCGATCTCCTCGATCATCGATTCGGTGCGCTTCAACTCGGTGACGTCGGAAACGAGAGCCGCCACCGTGTTGTGGGCCGGGTCATCGGGCATCGGTGAGCAGAGGACTTCGAAAGCCCGCTCGCCGTGTCGGAAATCGATCCGCATGCTCTCGCCGGCTTCGATCTCGGGATGTTGGGTGAATTCTTCGATCGCTTCGCGGCAGGCATCGCCGAAGAGTCGGAGCATTTCAGGAGAGTGAGCGGCCAGTCGGTCGTTCATCCAGACGATTTCGCCGTTGCGGACCACCACCGCGACCCCTTCGCCGAAGCCGTCGAGGGCCGCGGCCACTCGCGGGTCGGCGGGGATCCCCGGCCCGGAACCGGTTTCGGAGCCCGACTCCACCATCTCGCAGGTATCGCGCAGGAGGGCTGAAACCACGTCCGGGATGCCTGCGAGGAAGTCCTCGGCCGGCATGGCGGGTGGGAGTAGTAATCTGGCTCTGGGGTGCGGTCTGGGTTCAGGCATCGCGGGGATCTCCGCAGTTGTCGTGTTCAATCCTACCGGGCTCGCCCCCTTCGAGGGAGAGTCGCGTCGCGAAAGACCCACTCGCGATAGAATGCGAGCTTCCCGGGGCGGACCACTCTTCCTTCGCGAACTTCGACGAAACGACTCGCGAGCCACGCATCAGACGATGATCGAAGCGACGGGCATCACCCGAAGGTACGGACGATTCACCGCGGTGCGGGATCTCGATCTCGAGGTTCCTTCCGGTGTGGTCTGTGGCTTGCTCGGCCCCAACGGCGCCGGGAAGACGACGACCATCCGGATGATCACCGGCATGCTTCCTCCGGACGCCGGTCAACTTCGCGTCATCGGGAGATCGATGCCGGCGGAACGCCGAGAGGCCCTGGCGAGAATCGGCTACCTCCCGGAATCAGCCCCCTCGAATCCCGAAATGCGGGTGGTCGAGTACCTCCGATTCCGGGCCCGGCTGCTGGGGCTTTCTCGCCGAGCGCGAGAGTCCTCGGTGGCGGAGAGCCTGGCGGCCTGTGACCTGTTGGGCGTGGAGCGACGTCTGGTCGGCCAACTGAGCAAGGGATTCCGGCAGCGAGTCGGCCTCGCGGCCGCCCTCCTGGGGGATCCGAAACTGCTGGTGCTGGATGAACCGACGGTGGGACTCGATCCGCGGCAGCTCCGCGACTTTCGTTCACTGGTCCGTCGGCTCGCGGATCGGCGAACGGTGCTGCTTTCAAGCCACATCATGCAGGAGATCGAAGCGGTCGCCGATCGGGTGGTGTTGATGCATCAGGGGCGAAAACTCGCCGACGACACGGTCGAGGCCTTTCGGCTCGGCGGGGAGAACGGCGGCCGGACGGTGATTCGGGTCGCTCGCGATGAACGGCCCGATGCGGGAGATCTTCTGATGGCGACGCTCCGGCCGTTACTCGGCTCCGAGGGCGTTCACTCCGACGTTCACTCCGGCGTTCACTCCGGCGTTCACTCCGAGCCCACGATCTCCGAGAACCGGATCGAACTGGTGGTGCCGGGAGGCGATCGGACGGAGGCGGTGGGGCGACTTCTCGCGCCGACGCCGTTGGTGGTTCTCGAACTCCGATATGAACGGCCGGATGTGGAATCCGTGTTCCTCGATCTGCTGGAGCGGAACTCGCCCGATCGAGGCGGCCGATTCGAGGGAGCGAACCAATGAAGGGCGTCCTGGCCATTGCGAGGCGGGATCTTGCCTCGACCTTTCTCGTACCGACCGGCTGGATCGTGCTTGCCGGCTGGGGGCTGCTCGCGGCTCTGGTCTTCGTGTTCGCGACGTTCAGAGAAGGGCAGCCGGCGACGCTGCGAGTCGTGGTGTCGATCGCAGGATGGGCGATGATGATCATTGCGCCGGCAGTCTCGATGAGAAGTTTCGCGGAGGAGGCCAGGTTGGGGACCCTCGAGGTTCTCCTGACCTCGCCGCTTTCCGCGATCGAACTCGTCTTCGGCAAACTGCTCGCCGCGATCGCGGTGCTCGGGGTGCTGGCCATCCCCGTGCTGGTGCTGGCTGGAGTCGCCGAGGCCTACGGCGATCCCGACCCGGGGGAGCTCGCGACCGGTCTGCTTGGTCTGCTCCTGCTGGGAACGACGCTGGTTTCGATGGGGATCCTGGTCTCGACCCGGACTTCCAGCCAGGTGGTGGCCTATCTGGTCACGTTCTTCGTGTGGTTCATCCTGATTCTTCTCGCCAAGGGGCTTCCGGCGATCCTGCCCGAGCTCCTGCCTGCGACCTTCATCTCCAGCGGGCGAACGCTTGCCTGGATGGATCTGGTTCGCGGTCTCGACCCCATCGAACGACTGGATGATTTCGCCATCGGTCTCTTCGACTCGGGGAACGTGGCGTTCTTCGCGGGGCTGGTGATCTTCTTTTCACTGGCCTCCGCCTTCTCGCTGGCCGGCCCGCAGCGTCCGAAGCCGCGGACCGGTTTCAGGCGTCTTCTGGCCGGCGGTTTCGCGTTCACGGGTCTTCTCGGTCTGGCGGTCGCGGTCGGCGCGGGGGCCAGTCTGCTTTCCGCGCCGATGCTGCGAGTGGAGGCGGATCTGACCAAGACCCGTGCCTATTCGCTCCGGCCGTCCACGGTCGAACTTCTGGAATCGCTTGAACCCGGATGGTCGATTCGGATGTTCGTCGCCGAGGACGATGCCGATCCGGTCACCATGCGGCTGGTCGACGAGGTCGTCGCCCGAATGGATTCCACGACGCCGTCGTTGACCGCGGAGCGAATCGATCCGGTCGATCCCCGTTCCGTCGGGCGATATGAAACGGTGCTCGAGTCCTTCCTTGAGCGGGATGCGGTCGCGATCGCGATCTGGGAGCAGGAGATCGGTGCCGGTCTGGAGGCATTCGAAGAACTCCGAGCCTACGGGCGGACGACCGGTCCGAAAATCGTGACGGTGATCGACGGCTTGAATCCCGGCGATCCGGCGGTGGAGGTTCTGGAACGAGTGGGCCTCGGTCTGGGCACCCTTGCCGAGGAGGGCGGGGTGTTCACGGACTTCGTGGAGGAGAATCTTCGAAGCACGGTGCGGCGGCCCCTGCCGAACTGGCGACTGGCCCGGGCCAGTGTGGCGGGCAACAACGCCAGTCAAGCCACGGAGCTGGAAGTTCTCGTGGACGCGCTCCGGGGCTGGACCGTGGACCCGGCCCTCTCACCGTTGATTCGTGACTGGGCCGTGCGGACGTTGCCGTCGTTGGAAAAGGTCGCGGGAGGCTTGCGTTCGACCGCCACCAGGTTGGAGACCCTCGAGCGTCGTCATCCGCTTTCGATCGCGGTGCTCGCCGATTCCATCGCGGAGGGTGATCTCGCGGTGGTGGACGGCCCGCCGGGCTCGCTGGTCATTCCCGCCTGGAAGCTTTTTCCCTCCAGTGCGATCCGGGAGTCTGATGCCGGTGCGGTGGTTGGCTTCGATCGCCGATTCCAAGGCGAGGAGATGCTGGCCTCCGCGATCCGGGCGCTTCAGATCGGTGTGATGCCCCGCGTGGTCATCGTCCATTCCGAGGATCGCACCATGTTGCGTCCCACCGACGAAGGCATGGAATACGCCGCGATCACCGAAGCTCTTCGCACCGCGCGGTACGAGGTCCTCGAGTGGATTCCCGGGCGGACCGAACGCCCGGTCGATGATCTTGATCGAGTGACGGTCTGGATGGTGATGCCGACGTTGCAGCGAACGGGGCTCGAGTACGACGAGACGGAAAAGGCGGTGCTTGCCGCAGCCACCGAGTTGATCGCGGCGGGGGAGCCGGTCCTTCTGACCGTGTCCCGGAGTCTCCTGCCGATGGTGGGTCAGCCTGATCCGTGGTCGAACGTGGCCGCCGGTCTCGGCGTCACCGTGGACACCGGCCGAGTGGTGTTCGAATGGGCTCCGGAACTCGCGGACGAGCTTCGGGCCGGTGGCTCGGTGGTCACCTATCAAGAAGTCGACGTCTCACCGGTGACACCTTCCGCCGACGGTTCGGCCGCTCCGGTCGCGACCGCATTGCGAGGAAAGCGGCTCTTTCTCTCGCATCCGACGCCCGTGACCGTCGCCGATGACGCCGTGGCCGATTCGGTGGTTCTGTCCGCCATTCCCCCGCGTCCGCTTCGCTGGATCGAGTCCGATTGGCGGGGCGACGGGGCTCGGATCTCCGGGCCGCCGGAATCCGGGGTCGATGCCGATGGAGCGACCTACTTCGAATCTCCGGTTCCGGTCGCCGTGGCGGTCGAGACCGAGGGGTTTCTCGGTGATCCGCAGCGTCTGGTGGTGGTCGGATCCGGCGGTTGGCCGTTGTCGGCGATCGTGAACGAATCCGGGAGTCTCGGTGACCAACGCCTGGTGCTGGCGAACCCCGGGAACCGCGAACTCGCCTTGAGCGCCGTGGCGTGGCTGGCCGGATTGGATGAACTCGTGGCGACCGCGGCGACCGGCCGCGAGATATCACGTTTTCAGGGTGTGAGCGGAAGCATTCGGACGATCTTCGGATTCCTGCTCCCCGTGGTTCTCGGCATCGGACCTCTGGTCCTTGGGGCCGGACTTTGGAGTTGGCGGAGGTCTGGCCGATGAACGGACGAGTCGTTCTCTTGATCTGGGTGGTCGCGATTGGATTGATCCTGTCCGCAAGGGTCGCCTGGCAAGCCTCTTCGGAAGCACCGACTGCCGCTTCAAGTGCGCTGGTGCACGCGACGCCGATCCCCGTCGATGACGTCGATCGGGTCGAGATCCGACGTCCCGGGCCTTCGCAGGAGTCGGCTTCGATCGAGGTCGTCTTCGAGCGAAATGATGAGGGCTGGCGGCAGGTGGAACCCTTCGAGGTCGCTGCAGACGGTTTCGCGGTTCGGCGGGTGGTACTGGCCGCCGCGGACCTCTCCGCGACCCGTCGGAATCAAGTCGAGGAACTTGCCGATGGCGGTGGACTTGAACGGGTAGAACTGGCGACGCCCGATTCAAACGTCACCCTGACCTGGCCCGGAGGGCGGACTTCGATCGATCTCGGGGCTCGCACCGTCGCCGGTCGGGCCTGGATCCGGATCGATGATCGGGACGAAGTGCTGGTGGTCAACGATGCGTTGCACGAGCAGGCAGTGGAGGATGACCCTCGAAACTGGCGGTCTCGTCGGCTTTTCCCGGGCGATGCCGAAATCACCGAGTTCCGTTCGGCCAATGGTGATTCGGTCACCAGGCTTCTTCGTGACGGACGCCGATGGTCGATGACCTCGCCGGCCAGGACCCGGGCCGATGCCGCGGCGATCGATCGGCTGGTCGCGATCGTCGGACGAATCGAACATGACGGCTTCGTCACGGACGCCCCGAAGGAACTGTCCAGGTACGGACTGGAAGATCCGGCGGCGATCATCGACGTGGTACGAGATGACGGCGAGGTGGAGCGGCTGCTGATCGGCGGGCCGGCGGGGCTGGTCGGGCGGGGGCGTTTCGCGATGATCGACGGCGTGCCCACGGTCTTCCGAATCGATGAGTCGACGCTTCGAGGGCTTTTGCCCGCGGTGGCGTCCTTCATAGATTCCACCGGAACCGGGGTCGACGTCGCAGACGTTCGCTATCTGGTCATCGACACCGAACAGGGACGGGTCCGGCTTGACCGTGACCTCGATCGATGGACGCTTTCCATCGACGATGGGCCGGCGACTCCCACCAGTGGGGCTCGGGTTGAAGCGCTGTTGGCGATTCTTTCTTCGACTGCTGCGACCGAGCTCCAGATTCAGGCTTTTCCTGCTCGCCTCCAGGTCGGCACCATCGTGTTGCACGCCTTCGATGGTCGTCCACTCGATGCGATCCGAATCGCCCGGGAATCGGCGGATGGTCGGTGGGCGACCGAGAACGGAGACGGGGTCCTTCGTCTTCTGCCGGCAAGCACGATCATGCCGCTCACGCCGTCGGGGTGGATCGATGCTTCTCGTTGAATCGGCTCGCGGGGGCTCGGCGTTCCGGGACCGGGCTCTCAATCGCGACGTTGCCACCAGGCCACGGCGTCTCCGCCGCGAACACCCTGCCACACGATTTCGAATCGGCGGTGGTCCAGTCGATCTCGTGGATGTGGCGGGGCTCCGGTCGAGGGTTCGAATCGTTCCGTCGATGTGAATACCAGGGCGGCGTCGATCAACTGATGATCAAAAAGTCCGTGGAGGACGCCGGGCCCGGCCTCGGTGAGGATCGTCGCCACCTCATGATCGCGGGCGAGTGCTTCGAACAGATGCCGGCAGCCTTCCGCGGTCAGGCGTCGGGCGAATCTCGAGGGAGCATCGCTGGAAGCAGGTGCAGCCCAGGGGATGGTCAGGATTTCGACCCCGAGACCTCGCAGCGCATCCGCTCGTTCGGGATGACGCGAGATCGCCTTTTCGTCCGTGATCGCCATCACCGGGCCGCCATCGGAGGCTTGAAGCATTCTGGCCGTCGGCGGAAGTTCGAGATCCGGATCCAACACCACCCTCCGAGGATTTCTGCGTGCTCGACTCACGCGAGCGTCGAGGCGGGGATCATCGGCGAGCACGGTTCCGATTCCAGTGAGGATCGCATCCACCCGGCCTCGTTCCCGGTGCACCATGCGATGGGATGCCGGGCTGGAGATGGTGGGGGGAAGTCCAGGCGGGGCGATGAGGTCTCCATCCGCGGTCTCCGCCCATTTCGCGATGATCCAGGGTCGGCTGGCGTTGATCCGGTGAAGAAAGGATGCGTGTAATCGGCGGACGGCGGGGACGTCGTCGATCACCACGACTTCGACACCCGCGGCCCGGAGGCGGGCGATGCCACCGGCGGCGAGGGGATTGGGATCGACGGTGCCGACGACGATTCGAGCGATGCCTGCGGCGAGGAGGGCTTCCACGCAGGGTGGAGTTCGACCGTGATGATTGCAGGGTTCAAGTGTGACCCAGGCGGTGCCCCCACGAGCGTCATCGCCGGCTTGACGAAGGGCCATGACCTCTGCGTGGGGACCACCAGGTCGCTGGGTTCGTCCACGTCCGGCGATGCGGCCATTCCGGTCGGCGATGATGCAGCCCACGGATGGATTCGGCTCGGCGTGCCCGTGTCCGCGAAGTGCGAGTCTGGCGGCACGCGAAAGAAGGTCACGGTCGTCCATCATGCTTCTCGATCATCCGAATCGGAGGTGGATGGTCTTTCGGATTGGATGGCTTCGGGATGGAGGGCGATGGTCGCGATCAGAAGGTCGTCTTCCGGCGGCCCGAAACGATGGGCATCGGCGAGCGAGGTGATGTGATCGGTCCACGATGGTGGTGCCGGGATGCGCTTCATCGCTTCGAAGACCCGATTGATTCCCAGCTGACTTCCGGATCGATCTCGAGTTTCGATCAAGCCGTCGGTGTACAGGAGGAGCAGGTCGCCAGGGTCGAGCGTTCGCCGCGTCTCTTCGCACTCGTATTCGTCGGATTCAAGAGCGCCGAGGATGATGCCGGAAGATTCGATGGATTCGACCATGCCTTCGCGGGGTCGAAGAAACGCCGGTGGGTGACCGGCATTGGCGATGCGAAGCGTCCCATCGGACGGATCAAGCTCGGCGGCGATCGCCGTGGCGAAGATCGAATGCTGGCTGAGGACCAGATTGGCGTAGCGGTTCAACGCCACAAGGATCGCGGCGGGCCCGAGGTCGGGATCTTCCGCGACCACGCGTTCGATCTCACCGGAGAGCCGGGTGACGGTCATCGCCGCGGTCAGTCCATGGCCGGTGACGTCCACCAGAACCACTCGAAGGCGACCACTGGGATTTCGAGAAGCGTGGATGAAGTCGCCGCCGAGGTCGCGCATCGGCCGGAACCGAAAGTCAAAGGTGAAGTCGGGCTCTTTGATCGGCGACGGAAACAGTGATTCATGGATCCGTCGAGCCTGCTTGACCTCCCGGCGAAGGACGCCGAAGCCTCGCGCCAGGGCCGCGGTTCGGAATCTTCGATTCCAGGTCCACATCCGAAAGGCGCAGACCCCGAGCCCGGGTAACAGGCCGAGGGGGGCAAGGCTGAGCGCGAGAAGCAGTCCGGTTGGATTCCCCGATTCCCCGAAGAAGATTCTCAGACCGAGCCACGCGACCATCAAGGGCACCATCGGGCGGAGCGAGTCGAGCGGGCGCCAGGGAAGGAAGAGGCTTGAGACCAGATGGAGAAAGTAGATGCCGAGGATGCCGGTCGCGGCGACATCCGGGAGGAGCGTGGCGATCAGGTCCAGAAATCCCAGGCAGATGATCATCCTCGTTGCCGCTCGGATGATCGCCTCCCGTTCCTGGAGTCGTGGCATGACCCGGAAGCGGAAGAAGGCGAGGACCAGAAGCGAGAGGGGGGGGACGAGTCGGACCGGGGAGATGGCGGCCGCGGCTTCGAATCCCTGCTCGTTGATCCGGCTGATGAGCGGGAACGACCAGAGCGCGGTGAGCGCGAGTTCGATCGCGAAGAGGGTTCCCCAGAGTCCGGCGAATCGACGATGCAGCCAGTTTTCGAGCGCGAGTTCGTACTCGCCCCGGAATTCCTCGGTCGTCTCGATGGCGGAATCGTTGGCCATGTTCCCCAGCCTAGCACTCTTGGCCCGCGAGGCGGGACACGTCGAATTCGTCGAAAAGAAACGGGGCCGCGACCCGATGGTCGCGGCCCCGTTGGAGATCGGGAATCAATTGGAAGCGAAGAGAATCAGCCCTCTGCGAGGACGGCTTCCTTCAAGCTGTCGGGCATCACGCGGTACTCGGCCGGCTCCATCGAGCTGGTCGCGCGTCCCTGGGTCATCGACCGCAGGGTGGTGGTGTAGCCGAACATCTCGGAAAGCGGGACTTCCGCGGTGATGATCCGGACCACGCCCCGAAGTTCGGAGTCGACGATGTGTCCACGGCGGCTGGAGATGTCGCCGGAGACGGTGCCGAAGTACTCGTCCGGGGTGGTGACCGAGAGCTTCATGATCGGTTCGAGGAGGGCGGGCTTGGCCTTCATGACCGCTTCGCGGAAGGCCAGCGAACCAGCCTGCTCGAATGCCACCTGGCTGGAGTCGACATCGTGATAGGAGCCGAACACCAGCTCCACCTTGATGTTGATCAGCGGGTAGCCGCCGAGGACACCGCTCACCGCGGCGTTCCGGGCACCGGTCTCGACCGACGGGATGAACTCGCGGGGAATCACGCCGCCGGCGATCTTGTCGACGAAGACCACGCCGTTCTTGTACTTGAGTTCCTGTTCCGCGGCTTCCTCTTCGGTGATGGGGCTCACGGTGAGAACCGCATCGCCGAACTGACCACGACCACCGGTCTGCTTCTTGAACAGGCCGCGGACGTCCTTGGCTTCGCTGAGGATCGTTTCGCGGTACGAGACGCGGGGCTTGCCGACGGTGACGCCGACCTTCATGTCGCGGACGAGCTTGTTCTTGATGATTTCGAGGTGAAGTTCGCCCATGCCGGCGATGATCGTCTCGCCGGTCTCGTCGTTGTACTGCGAACGGAACGAGGGGTCTTCACGACGAATCGTCTGAAGCGCGTCGCCGAGCTTCTTCTTGTCGTCGGCGGTGTTGGGCTCGATCGACATCGAGATCACCGGCTCGGGGAAGGTCATCCGTTCGAGGATGACCGGGTGGTCCGGGTCGCAGATGGTGTCGCCGGTGAAGGAGTTCTTCAGGCCGATCAGGGCCACGATCTGGCCCGCTCCCACTTCCTCGAGCGCCGTGCGGTCCTTGGCGTGCATCTCGAAGATTCGGGAGACGTTCTCCTTCTTGTTGTTACCGGGGTTCATGACCCGGCTTCCCTTGGGGAGAACGCCGGAGTAGACGCGGCAGTAGGTCAGGTCGCCGTGGGTGTCGTTGACGACCTTGAACACCAGGGCGGAGAACGGCGTTTCGGGGGTGTGGGGTCGGAGAAGCTTGGTCTCCGGATCGCGGGGATCCACACCTTCGATCGCCGGGACCTCGGTCGGGTTCGGCAGGAATTCGATGATCGCGTTGATGAGGCGCTGCACCCCGATGTTCTTCAGGGCCGAACCGCACAGGACCGGGTTGCACTCGAGGGCGATGGTTCCCTTGCGGACCGCGGCCTTGATCTCCTCGATGGTGATGTCATCGGGGTGATCGAGGTACTTCTCCATCAGGACGTCATCGAGTTCCGCGGCCTTTTCGACCAGGTCGTTTCGCCAGAGTTCGGCGTCGTCCATCAGGTCGGCGGGAATGTCTCGTTCCTCGACCGTCTCGCCGCGGTCGCCTTCGAAGAAGTACGCCCGCATCTCGAGGAGGTCGATGATGCCGTTCAGGTCGTCACCCGAACCGATGGGGATCTGGAGGGCGATCGGGTTGGCGCCGAGTCGTTCCTTGATCGTCTTGAAACTGAAGTCGAAGTCCGCACCCAGCTTGTCCATCTTGTTCACGAAGCACATGCGGGGGACGTCGTAGCGGTCAGCCTGTCGCCAGACGGTTTCGGACTGGGCTTCGACGCCCTCCTTGCCGTCGAACACCGCCACCGCACCGTCGAGGACGCGGAGCGAACGCTCCACCTCGATGGTGAAGTCGACGTGCCCGGGGGTGTCGATCAGGTTGATCTTGTATTCCTCGTCACGGAAGGTCCAGGGGCAGGTCGTGGCCGCCGACTGGATCGTGATGCCGCGTTCCTGTTCTTCCACCAGGAAGTCCATGGTCGCGGTGCCTTCGTGCACTTCACCCAGCTTGTGGTTCTGGCCGGTGTAGTACAGGATTCGTTCGGTCACGGTGGTCTTGCCCGCGTCGATGTGGGCGCAGATGCCGATGTTGCGGACGCGTGAGAGGTCGATGGACATCGTTGGTTCCTGGAACTGTCGCTCGGCCTGGGCGAGCCNTGGTGCTCTTGGGNGGATCACTTCCGATCGCAGGCCTCGATCGGGGTGAANGGACTCCGGAAACGTTCCGGATGACCGNNCTGGGTTGTAAGACTGAANTCCGCNGCCAGANGGNGATCGGNGACTGCTTGGTCAGCAGCCGCCGTCTTCNTCGTTGTCGTGATCACCTGGCATCGGAGGCACTCCGGGTCCGNCATCNCCCGCGGGGCGGTGAACGTCGGGAAGTGAAGAATCCGTCATCTTAGGGGAACGGTCGGTCGAATCAAGCCGTCGGGTTGAATACCGGCTCGGATTCCGAGGAGTTCCGGCCACGACCCGGGTCCTGACCGGCCCGGCGAAGCCCTGGGACCGATATCACGTTTTTCGGCTCAGGAGGTCCGTATGAACTCGGATCGGTCGATTCCCGCGGTTTCGATCACGGGAGCCACGTCGCCGACGAATCTTCGGCCGTCCTGGACGTAGCCGGCGGTGGGTTTGAGGCCCGGGACGTGTTCCTTGAAGAACCGATTCATTCGAAGCATCGCGAGTTCCCGGAGGTACTTCGCGGTCATCGACGCCAGGGCGATCGGGAGATGCCGATCCTCGGAACCGGTTTCGAAACCGATCACGAAGCCGCCTTCCGGATCGTCCAGCCGGTACCGGCTGATCGAGTCGGTCTCCCCGAGGATCCGGATCGAAGCGCTCGGGAAGCAGTCCTGGAGCCATTCGCGGTAACGGGACCGACCGCCCTGCCGATCACAGACGATCCGCGGCACGGCATCGGCGTCGACGCCGCGACTCGCGAGTCGAACCCTTGCGACGTGACGGGCGACCGCGTCGAGATTGATGCCGGCCTTGTTCGATCCACTCGCGAGCCTGCGGTTGAATTCGCCGGCATCGATCGCCTCGCACTGGAGGTCGATCATCCTCACGCCCGCGGTCGAAAGGCCGCGATCGAGCCGGGCCGCATCGATCGCGAGGGCATCGGCATCGTGGGCCACCGGGAGGGGCGTGCTCGACTGGTACCACGGGGTCGCGACCGTGGTGGGTAGATCCGTCCCCGTGAGTGCGAACAGCGCCTCGTCGGTCGGGGGCGGCGCGTGACCGCTTTCATTCTCGGGGTCCCGAATCCGGGTCGAGAGGAAGGCGAGAACACCCCGCTCGAGATGGCGCAGCGGGTGGGCCTTGGCCTGGTTCGAACCCTTGAGCTTCTTGCTGTCATCCACCGCGATGCGGCGTCGAGCGTCCCGCGAGCCGCGGGTCACCACCTCGTCGAGACGACTCCAGAGGTCGGGAGGGCCGTCGGCGGGATCCGCATCCTGAATCGCGAAGACCGAGCAACCCACGCACAGCGGCCCCAGCATGGGGCCGTAACCGGCTTCGTCGATGCCCGCGTAGATCAACACGCTTTCGTTTTGCCACACCGTCACGGGGGCAGGGGTCAGCCGACAGAAAATGCACACGGGCGTCGCGACCTGGCCGCGAGACCATCGATACCGGGCACGGCCTGAGATCCGGCGGTCTGTGCCAGGGGCAAGCCTCGCCCGCTTGATCCAGCAGCACCGGTGATCGCCAACGTGGTCGCCGAGCCGGAGGAGGACAGGATGTCATTGTCGTAACCATCGCCGTTGAAAAAGTTTCCAGACGTGCGTCCTTCGAAGTTCGCGTCGGCTTTGAAAGCTTCGCTGAGGGTTTGGTCACCTCCCACCAGCGGCGGACCCTCGCCAGTGGTTCTTGGAGAGGGAGAGACCCGAGACCGCTGAGTCGAACGTGGGGACGATGCCTGCGAGCGAGGTGGAGGTGAATCCGAAGATCGCGATCGCCGGCACATGAGTGGGCGGTAACGCACCACCCGCCGGGACGGCAGCCGCAATCAAGCGTTCATCGGTTGAATATTCGAGCAAGAGCCTGGTTTCAGACCCTGAAGGCGCACTACGCAGCCCGGAGCGGATCCACGACGTCGAGCATCGGGAATCGATGGAACGCCGTGTCGCGGGTGACGATGCGGCGGATGCCATGTTCCAGCATCGTGGCGACGATCTGGGCCTCGTGCATCTGGCTGCCGCGCAGGTCGGGGAGATCGATGAGCAGTCGATCGAGGATCTCCTGGTGGCGTTCGCCCGCGGCGATCATCGAGAGGGAGGGCGCGGCGAGAATCGCCTCGACGTAGGTCCACGCGGCCTCGACGGTCCACGGCTGCCGGTAGATCGACGGGTGGGTGGTCAAGGTCAGGAACTCGAAGACGATCGGCCAGGTGAGATACCAGGGGCCGGCCTGGGTTCGCCACGCATCAAGTTGGAGGCGACACGCCTCGTGACCGGGATCGGTGCGATCCGCCGCGATGGCGAGCACGTTGGCGTCGACGACGAACATCTCTAGCGGCCTTCCCTGGCTCGCCAGAGATGTTCGCGGTCGGCGATATCGACGTTGGTGCCACCACCGTCGAACGAGGGGAGGGAGGGCAATTCCTTTGCCCCGGTACCCCCCGACAGAAGAAGACGCAGCGCCGACTCGACAAGCTCGCTCATGGTTCGACCAGAACTCGCCGCCTCCGTCTTGAGCCGGGTGAAAACCGTGTCATCGATGTTCAAGGTCGTCTTCATCTGATATGGCAAACCATATCGTCAATATGGGAATATGGCAACTGGGGCGGATGTGAATGTGCTCGGCACCATGGCGAGACCTGTTTCGGGGGCTCAGGCGGCTGAACGGCGTTTGCAACCTCCAAGCCACTTGGTTCGGCATTAGGGACGATGCCGCCTCTTTCGCCTTTTATGGACCGTATTTAGCGGGAGATCGATGCGTGATCGGGTTTTTTAGGTTGCTGCCACATGGCCTCGGGGGTGGTGGATACCGGCGCGACATTCAGCCGGCGACTCGTGGCAACCCTGTGGGCAGACGAAAGTCGCACGCCGGCGACCGGCAGGATGTGGGTGAGGTGATGGGATGTGAGGGGCGGTGGGGTCGACTTCCCGGGCCGTTCATCAGGAGACGGATTGGCGACGGGATTGGCGATCGGGACGATTCTGATCGAGCCGNTCGAGCCGGTCAGGGTGGATCTCTCGCGGCATCGGCATTTCCCTTCAGGCTCGAAGGGCGGGGCGGCGATGAGATCAGGGCGTCGGAATCGCGGTCGATGCCGAAGGTTGGGACGACGGGTTTGGAAGCCGTACGCCCTCGGGGTGAAACCACATCCGGATGAACGGGCGTCGTCGCTCCGTCGAACGAGGGAGATCACGTTCGATCACGCCGGACCACCAGCGGTCGTGGGGTGTCGCNGTCGGATCCCGGGGCACCTTCGTGAGAGCGCGACGGGCCAGGTCCTCGACGCCGCGGATTCGCATCACCCAGTCCGAGCGGTTGGTGACGTCGAATGCCCCGCTCAATCCTTCGGTGTCTTCTTCCGAGATCGTCCAGCCCCAGCTCCGATCCTCGTTGGCCGAGGTGTCGACACCGCCGGGGAGCCAGAGTCGGGTCCGGCGGCGAACGATTTCCTCGCCCGCCCGAGGGCGTTCGATGATGTCGACCTCGAATCCGAAGAGCACGCCGCTGAATTCTTCCCGTTGAAGTCGGCGGGGGTCGAATCGAATGGCGAAAGGCCGTCGGGATTCGGGCNAGCGTCGAAGGCCCTGGTCGAAGACGGCGGTGATCGACGCGTCGGACGCTTCATCTCCATTCCAGGCCAGCAGCCTTGAATCGGGAGGCGACGTGGGGCGGGTGACGTTCTTACGGAATCGGGTCGTTGCGTTCGGGGCGAGATTCGATCGCTGGTCATCGGTCTCCACGGCCACGCCGCTCCTCACCCCTTCGGTCACCCGGTCGGGCATCGGGCGGGTGGAGATCGACACTTCGATCTGGTCATGGGCTGGCCAGTCCGCAGCGGGGGGCAGGAGGAACTCGTGCCGACGACGATTGGATGAGAGATTCCGGTAGCCGATCCGTTCGATCGGCTCGGAGTCCTCGGCGTCAGACCACCGCAACTCGACGATGGCCTCGACCCCGATCGGCCAGCGGTCCCGTAGTTCGAGGGTGGCAGGTGTCGATTGATCCGACGGCCAGATCGCGGGCGTGCCGATCGCCACGCCGGGTGGCAGCGTCGCCAGGAGGCGGCCCGCCTCGGAATCAAGGGGCACGAAGCCGTCACGAAGGCGGTTGGCGAGTGGGCCGTAGCGTTGGAACCATGCATCGCTGCCCGGCGTTGAGCCGAAGTCACCGGCCACCACGGCCTCGACCAGCGATCGGATCAGGGGGTCGTCGTCTTCCGCTTCAAGGAGCCGGCGTTCCAGTTCGGTGGAGATCGGACCGGGACCACCGACGCCGATGGGATCGAATCGAAGAATCACCGTGAGCAGTTGATTCGGAGCGAGGATCAGTGGATTGCCACCGGTCGCCGCGACCCGGACCACGGTGGCGGCTCCGAGCATGATGGTCAGGCCTGCGGCCGCTTTGCCCCAGTGTCTTCGAGTCCGAAGCAGATCTTCCGGCGTGCCGGCGGTCCAGCCGCACTCGGTGCAGACCAGTCCCTGATCGGGAAGAAAAGGATGGCCGCATTTGAGACACCGGGGTCCGTTCCTGGCGGTGTCCGCGAAGAGTGCCCGGCTGACGAACCAGACGATGAGGCCGGCTGCGAGGCCTCCGATCACCCAGGGTTGCCAGGCGGCCCAGTCCATCACTCGATGGACCTCACGACTGTCGGATCCAGCGGAGAAGCTCGAGCGGGGAGGGCGGCTTGCCCTGCATCAGAATGCCCACTCGGAAGATCCGCGAGGCCGCCCAGACCAGGGCGGCGACGGACATGACGCCGAGTCCGGTCGAGAGCAGCATCTGCCAGATCGGGATCGGTTCCGTCGCGGCCCCCATTCGCATGACCATCGCGAAGGGGAGGATCGGCGGCAGCATGCTGCTGACCGTCGCGAGGGTGCCGTCGGGATTCTCCGCGATCGGGGCCGATAGAAGCATCGGCAGGATCATGATGATCATCACCGGGGCCATGAAGGTCTGGGCTTCGCTGAGTTCGTTGACGGCGCTGCCGATCGCCGCCATCAGGGCCGCGACGGTGAAGTAGGCGATCAGGAAGAAGATCACCGCCCACGCGAGGGTGCTCCATGCGAGCAGATCGGTCAGGGCCAGAGCGGTGAGCGAAGCGATCGCGAGCCCGCCGTAGGTGACCAGGATCACCAGCGACACGAGGGCGAGGCCGAGGATCTTGCCCCAGAGCAGTTGCAGCGGTCCAACGGCGCTGAGCACGACTTCGATCACCTTGTTCGACTTCTCCTCGATCGTCGAGGTGAGCAGGAAGTTTCCGGTGGTGAAGGTCGCGATCCAGAGCAGCATCATGAAGCCGAACGGCACGACCATCCGCAACTTCGATTCCTCGGCGTCGGCGGTGCCGTCTTCGCCGAAACGCCGGACGTCGATCGAAGGCCGATCGAGCATCGTCTGAACCTGTTCGAAGTCTTTGCCGGCGGCGATGAAACGGGTACGGACCGTCGCGGAACGGACGAGGCCTTCGAGTTCGTTGGTATGTCCGGGAGAGGTGGAGCGGGGGAGGAAGAGCTCGATGTCGGGGAGATCCTCGTCGGAGCTCGACGCGGGGTTGATCTGTGGGGAAGGCACGATCGCGACGGCGAGCCATTCACCCTCCCGGGCCTCGGTCTTCAGTCGTTCGATCGTTTCGGCATCGTTCGAAGTGAATCCGGTCGCCGTCACCTCGCCGTAGTCGTCCTGGCCGGCCTGGGCGAGACTCTGGCCGATGATGCCCGTCTTGTCGTCGATCCCCAGTCGTCGCATGACGTCAGCGGCTTCCGCGGAGCCGTCTCGCTCCAGCCGCTCGATCACGAGGGCGTCGAAGGTCGGCGCGAATCGCCCGGTCGGGTCGACCACCGCCACCGTTCCGGCCAGCGGCTCGGACTGACTGGCCAGGAGCAGCGGCAGAAGCAGGAGAGCGCCGCCCATCAGGAAAGGGAGGGCGACCGCCCCGAAGATGAAGGACTTGGTCAGTGCGGTGTGCCGGAACTCACGCCACGCGATGGTCGCGATCTTTCCGAGGTTGCCATCAAACATGAATGGACTCCGTCTCCGCGCCGGTGGTGTCGGTCTGATCGGGGCGGCCGACGAGATCGATGAAGACTTCGTCAAGGGTGGTCTTCGCCCGGCCGACGCTGCGAAGGGGTCCGTTCTGGACCGCGAGCTCCATGATCCGATCCGCATCGGCGAGGTTGCGGAGTCGGGCGTGAACACGACCTTCGGCGTCGATCGTCACGGATTCGACTTCCGGTGCCGTTCGCAGGACCGATTCGATGGTCTTCGAATCGCCAAGCGTCTCGACCACGATGGTTCGGGGATCGAATCGTTCCCGAATTCGGTCGAGCCGGTCGTCCAGGACCTTCCGGCCTCGATCGATCATGACGATTCGATCGCACATCCGTTCGGCCTGGTGCAGTACATGGGTCGAGAACAGGATGGTCCGTCCCTGGTCGTGCAGTTCCCGGATCAGATCGTTGAGCAGCATGGCGTTGACGGGATCAAGCCCCGAGAACGGTTCGTCGAGAATGATCAGCTCGGGGTCGTGGATGATCGCGGCGAGGAACTGCACTTTTTGCTGCATTCCCTTGCTGAGTTCCTCGCATCGTTTGCGAGCGACGCCGGGCAGTTCGATCCGTTCCAGCGCATCCGCGATGATCTTCGGAAGGCGGGCGGACTCGACCCCCTTCAATCGGCCGATGTACCGAAGGTAGTCGCCGACCCGCATCTTGCGGTAGACGCCTCGTTCTTCGGGCAGGTATCCGATCCGGTCCTTGTGATCGAGGGCGTCGCCGTCGAGGACCCGAAGCCTGCCGGCGTCCGGCCGGATGATCGACATGATCATCCGGATCGTCGTGCTCTTCCCGGCTCCGTTGGGACCGAGAAAGCCGCACAACGATCCCGAGGGCACCTGCAGATCGAGGTCGCGAACCGCTTCGGTGCGACCGAAGCGTTTCGCGACACCCGAAAGATCGATGCAGCTGGTCACTTGCCTTCGCTCGCCGAAGGCAATGCTTCCTTGGTGTCGGAAGCCTTGGCGGCGTTCTCGGCCTCCGTCTTCTTCTCGGCCTGCCGCGCCTTCTCGAGCGCTGCAATGGCGGGCGGAAGCTCGAAGATCGCCGGAGCGATCTCGCCGGGGGTCACCTTGTCGATGGTGAGCACCTGTTCGATGTTCATCACCTGAATGATGGTCTTGCCCGGAGTTTGAACGTTTCCAGCCTTGATCCAGGTATCGAAGATCGTGGTGGCCGGGATTTCACCCATGGGGGTGGGCATCTTGGTGCGAGTGGCGATCGGCCGGCCGGTGGTCTCCTCCAGCAGGCGAGTGGTCAGGACGTCACCCTTGCGAAGTTCGAGAACCACGCATGCGACATCATTGAACGTCTCGCGCCCGGTGACCTTGGCAGAGTCGTAGTAGGTGAGAATGTCGATTTCCGACGTTCGGGTCGCTTCGCGACGGATTTCGTCGAGCATCGGGCCCTCCATCAGGGACGGGCCACGGTTCGGGTCGATGGACCAGCCGACCTTGCCGTCGAATCCGGTGAGGGTCTTGCCGATGCCGGGCATGTCCATTTCAACCTTCATCAGGTTCGGCGGTGCCGTCCAGGTGGTCATCTTCCCACTGATGTTCATCGCGGGGATCGCGATCTGGCCGATGGCGGTGAAAGGAGGGATGTCCTTGAATGCCTTCTTGCCGCCGTAGAAGTCGATCATTCGATCGACGATGACCTTCGGTTCCGGAAGGGGAGCGGTTGCCTTCTCCGAAGTTCCGTCGTTGACGCCGTCCTGGGCCAGGGCGGTCGAAGAGACGCCGCCGAGGATGAGTCCGGTGAGGATCGTGATGGTCAGTCGATGACGCATGGGCAGGGGCCTTTCAAGACAAAAGAAGTGATTCATTCGGGTGACTCGAGGATCGACCGGACCGCTTCGGCGAGATCCGGGTCGCCTTCGGCCAGCAATCGGCGTCGATCGATGGCCACGACTCGATCGGGTTGGACGCCGATCCCTTCGATGCTGTGTCCCGCGGGGCCGATGAAGTCGGCCACCGCGAACATGAACGTGTCCCCGTTGGGGAGCAGGGTCAGGTGGGCGGGGAGGGCGGCGCCGGCGGACGGGCGGCCGACCACGGTGGCCCGGTTCAGTTGTTGGAGTCCGGCGGCGAAGACTTCCGAGGTGCTGGCGCTCATGCGATCGGTCACGATCACGACCGGGCCGGCAAAGGGATCGACCAGTCGGCCGTCGGAGGTCGCACGCTGGGGATTCACCTTGAATTCCATCGAGACGTCGCGTTGCTCGAGTCGTCCGAGACTCTCGGGCTCGGCGAGGAAATGGCCCGCCACTCCCATGGCGAGGCCTCCCAGTCCGCCCGGATTTCCACGGAGGTCGATCACGAAACCATCGGCATCTCGATGGGCGTCGACCGTTTCCGCGATCGGAACGAGGATTGGAAACATCCAGATGTTGAAGGAGAGCTGGACGATCTCGGGCCAGCCGTCCGGCCCGGGTCGGACGCCCCAATTCTCCAATTCTTCCGGAGTCAGAACCCGGCTTTCGGTCAGGGTGTTCGTCTCCGGAAGCAGGCCGAATCGGACCGGGATGCCCTCGGGTTTCACGAAGGTGATCTGCTTGCGGACGAGGGTGTCGTCTCCGTCTCGGAACTCGAAGTCGACGGTTTCGCCGATCGGAGCCGTCAGGCGGGCGTTGAGTCGGGCGAGCGATTCGTAATCCGCCATCGGAGACTTGGATTCCAGAGAGAACCGGCGCAGCGCGGCGAGTCGGTCGCCAATCGGATCTTCATTGATCTTGTCGAGAATCCAACCCGACCGAATCCCGGCCTCGCCCGCCGGCGATCCCGGTCGGACCGCGGTCACGATGGCTTCTTCGCCGAGCCAGCCGAAGTGGAGGCCCGCGGTCCCCGATCCCCCGGATGATGAATCCTTCGAGTCGTCCGTCGATCCGCTCGTCTCGCCCGGCATGATCATGAAGTGGGTCTGACCGAGTTCCGCCAGCATTTCCCGAAGCACCACGCGGACATCTTCATCGTTCCTGGTGTCCTCGATCCTTGGTCGGTATTCAAGCCGCATCGCGTCCCAGTCGACCCCGTTGTGATCAGGGTCGAAGTGCATCGTGTCCACGGTCGACCACACCTCGTCAAACGTGGCATAGGCAGTCGAGGTCGGCGCCCCGGGGCGGTCTCCGGTCACCTCGGAGGATGGATCGGATTCGAGGGTGGGGCTGGTGCAGCCGCTTGCCAGCAGGCTCGCGGGCAGGATGCCGCCAGCCCTCATGGATCTGAGAATGGAACGCTTCATTGGTGAGATTCCCCCGGAAGGCTCAAGTGATTCCTGGATCTACAAGGATCGGCCTTGTCGCGTTCCAGAGACGAGGCCGCGATTCTACTTCGGATCCTCGGAGCTCTTTTTTCACCGGTGCTCATTGGGCTGGATGAGTGGTTGGTCATCGGTGGTGATTGGCGTTTCGCCGCTTCGCCCGGTAATCTTCTCAGTATCTTCATCCGTTCATCCGGATAAACGGTTTAAGGGCGTTTTGAGATCAGACCAGCTCTTCTTTCCCGCGATTCGGGGGAGCTCTTCCGAATTGGACGCCCAGCCGGAAAGGATTCCGATCATGGCACCGAGTGCGTTTCTGGCCGAATTGGACCGCCGAGTTCTCGTGATTGATGGTGCGATGGGAACCAGCCTCCAATCGTGCTCGGATTGCCGGCACGAGGACTGGTTGGGCCGCGAGAACCACTCGGAGATCCTGACCCGCAGTCGCCCGGACATGATTCAGCGGATCCACGAGACGTTTCTCGAAGCTGGTGCCGACTGCATCGAGACCAACACCTTCGGGGCCAATCTTCTGGTCGGGGCGGAATTCGACGATGAGGTGGTGGCCCTCACCCGGCGACTGAACCGGGAAGGGGCTGCGCTGGCGCGAGCGGCCTGCGCGAAATACGAAACGCCGGAAAAGCCGCGATTCGTCCTGGGATCGATGGGTCCCGGCACCAAGCTGGTGAGCCTTGGCCACACCGACTGGGACCTCATGCTGGCCAGTTACACCGAGCAGGCCCGCGGCCTGCTTGACGGCCGGGTCGATGCCTTCATGATCGAGACCTGCCAGGACCTGCTTCAGGTTCGATGCGCCGTGAACGCCTGCCTGGCCGCCCTCGCCGAAGCCGGGAGGACGGTGGACGAGGTTCCGATCATGGTCTCGATCACGATCGAAACCACCGGGACGATGCTCCTCGGCACCGACATCGCCGCCGCGGTCGACGCGCTACGAATGCTTCCCATCGCCAGCCTGGGGTTGAATTGCGCCACCGGACCGGTGGAGATGACCCCGCATGTCGCCTACCTGTGCCGGCACTGGGATCGGCATGTCTCGGTGGTGCCGAACGCGGGGCTCCCGGTTCTGGTCGACGGACAGGCCTCCTATCCGCTCGGTCCGCGTCCCTTCGCGGATTCGATGAGGCGTTTCATCGAGGAGCACGGGGTGAGCCTGGTCGGCGGCTGCTGTGGCACGACCCCCGAGCACATCAAGCGACTCGCGGAGCTGGTGGGAGGCCGGGCCCGGCCGATGCGGGAGATCTCGCCGTTGCCCGCCGGTTGCTCGAGTCTTTACGGGTTCACGGACTTCCGGCAGGACAATTCGTTTCTGATCGTGGCGGAACGGACCAACGCGAACGGGAGCCGCAAGTTCAAGCGGCTGCTTGATTCGGAGGATTGGGACGGCTTGTTGTCGATGGGCCGGGAGGAACTTCGAGGCGGCTCCCATCTGGTCGATCTCTGCGTCGATTTCGTGGGACGAGACGGGGCGCGGGACATGAGTGAGGTGGCGAGACGATTCGCGACCGGTCTCAACGCTCCGATCATGATCGACTCCACCGAGGCGGCCACGATCGAAGCGGGCCTGAAGCGCCTGGGCGGAAAGTGCGTGGTGAACTCGATCAATCTCGAGGACGGGGAACGCCGGCTCGACGAAATCTGTCCGTTGCTCAAGGCCCACGGAGCGGCCTGTGTCGCACTCACGATCGATGAAGATCCCCAGGCCGGCATGGCGAAGACCGCGGGTAGGAAACTGGAGATCGCGAGCCGAATTCACGAGCTCTTCACCCGGAAGTGGGGGCTCGACGAACGAGATCTGCTCTTCGACCCTCTGACCTTCACCATCGCGACCGGGACCGAAGCCGATCGTCGACTCGGGCTGGAGACGTTGGAAGGGATCAAGTTGATCGCCGAGCGTTTTCCGGCCTGCGGCATCCTGCTGGGACTCTCCAACATCTCCTTCGGCCTCAAGCCGGCCGCGCGTGCGGTGCTCAATTCGGTCTTCCTCGAGCACGCGCGGGAGCGCGGCCTCACCGCCGCCATCGTGCATGCGTCCAAGATCCTGCCGCGGACCCGGATCGACGAGGAGAAGTGGCTCGCCGCCGAATGGTTGATCTTCGATCGTCGGGGAACGAGCCGGCCCGAAGGCATGGCATCGGACTTCGATCCGCTCCTTCACTTCATCGGGCTTTTCCCCGACGGCGAAGTGATCGATGCCGGACCGGCCCTGGCCGAACTCCCACTGGAGGAACGGCTTCGTCGTCACATCATCGACGGTGAGGATGCCGGGCTGGTGGAGACGTTGGACGGAGCGCTTGAAGACCTTCCCCCGCTGGTCATCGTGAACGATCACCTCCTCGCCGGGATGAAGACCGTGGGCGAGTACTTCGCGGACGGCCGGATGCAACTGCCTTTCGTGCTCCAGTCCGCGGAGGTCATGAAGAAGGCGGTGGCCCATCTCGAGCCGCACATGGAAAAGGTCGAAGGGGACAATTCCCGCGGGTCGATCCTGTTGGCGACCGTCGCGGGCGATGTGCACGACATCGGCAAGAATCTGGTGGACATCATCCTGACCAACAACGGCTATACGGTTCACAACATCGGGATCAAGCAGTCGGCGCAGCAGATCGTCGACGCCTGGAGGGAGACCGGCGCTTCGGCGATCGGCATGAGCGGACTGCTGGTCAAGTCGGTGACGGTCATGGAGGAGAACCTCAGGATCCTCAACGACCTCGACATCTCGGTTCCGGTGATTCTGGGAGGAGCGGCCCTGACTCGCTTTCATGCGGAGAAGCGGCTGCGGGGGATCTACGAGGGGCGTCTCTTCTACGGCAAGGATGCGTTTGAGGGACTGAGGATCTGCGACCACCTCGCGTCCGGAACGTTGGGTGACATCGACGTCGAGATCGAAGCGCGGCTCGACAAGCGGGCGGCGGCGGAGGCGACGGTGGAAGCCGGCCGGTCCGCGGCTCGCACGCGAGGCGACGGGGCGACCGCGGTGGCCGCGGAGCCCGTACCGCTGCAGGAGGTGAAGGAGATTCCCGTCGCACCGTTCCTGGGCTCGAGGCTGGTCGAATCGGTGCCCCTGGACGAGGTCTTCGCCTTCGTGAACCGGACGGCCCTCTTTCGAGGCCAATGGGGACTCAAGAAGGGGTCGAGGTCACCGGAGGACTACGCCGCTCATCTGAAGGAGCACGCGGAGCCGGTCTTTGAACGCCTGAAGGAGGAATGTCGGGCTGGAACGGTCCTGACCCCCAAGGTGGTCTACGGCTGGTGGCCGGCGAACGCAGACGGTGACGACCTCGTGGTGTTCGATCCGAAGGACCAGGAACGTGAGATCGAGAGGTTCTCGTTCCCCCGGCAGGCGGCGCGGCAGCGTCGGTGCATCTCCGACTATTTCCGCCCCGTCGATTCCGGCGAACGGGACCTGATCGGATTCCACTGCGTCACGGTGGGTGATCAGGTCTCTCAACGCGCGAGATCGCTCTTTGAAGACGATCGGTACGCGGACTATCTCTACCTTCACGGATTCGGGGTGGAGTGCGCCGAAGCGCTGGCGGAACTCTGGCACAAGAGGATGCGGGCGGAGATCGGGATCGGCCATCAGGACGATCCGATGGTGGCTCGGCTCTTCAGTCAGAACTATCAGGGGAGTCGATACTCGTTCGGGTATCCCGCCTGCCCGGAGATGTCGGATCAGGAGAAGCTCTTCCGCCTGCTCGATCCGGAACGGATCGGTTGCCGCCTCACGGAGAACTGGCAGATCGATCCGGAACAGTCGACCAGCGCCTTGGTGGTCCATCATCCGGCAGCCTCCTACTTCGCGGTCTGATTCGAGACGAAGTCCTGTCGAGGACCGAACATCCTTCTGGTGGAACTTCGGTCCGGGTATGATGCCGGAGGACGAAGACTGCATGGAACTCAACCGAATCAGAGTGCTTCTGGTCGATGACCAGAGAACGGTGGCGTCGCAGATCCGGCGTTTGCTTTCCGCGCACGAGGAAATCGATCTTGACTCGGTGGCGAACGCCGCCGTGGCGGTCGATGTCGCGCGGGCCCTGAGGCCGGACGTGATTCTGCAGGCGCTCGATCTTCGGGAAGAGGACGGCTTCGAACTTCTCGCGGCCTATCGCCGGACGTCGGTCATTTCCGAGGTCCCGGTCATCCTGCTGGCCGGCACCTTCGGGGCGGGCATGAGGACGCAAGCCTTTGAGCGGGGGGCGGATGATTTTCTCGAATCCGTGCCCGAAGAGGTTGAACTGGTCGCTCGGATCCGCATGCAGGCGGAGCGTCGCCGGGCCGCCGGCGAAACCCGACGGGTCCGGTCCAGCCTCGAGGATGCCAACCGTGACATCTCACGTCTCAAGGCTCGGTTGGAGGACGTCACTCAGGTGTCGGCGGAAACCATCGGGAGGGATCGAGCGTGGCTCGAATCGATCACCGAGCTCGACGCGGAATTGAATGCTTTTCAGAACTTCGATCTGCTGCTGGACCGGATCCTCGTTCGGGCCCGTCGGGCGTGTGATGCCGAATCGGGGGTGATCTTCACCATCGATGGCGAGCGTCTGAAGTGCCGCCACATCCAGAACGATCAGCTTGAAGCCCGAGGGGATCGTCATTTTGCGCAGGCGATCGATCGGCCTCTGACCATGGACACGGTCGCCGGAACGGTGGCCCTTTCCGGCCAGCCCATTCGAGTGGAGGATGCGTACCGGATCCCCCCTCGTTTCGACTGCGTCTACGACCAGGGGCGGGACATCGCGACCGGCTATCGCACGCGGGCGTTGCTCAGCATTCCACTGCGGACGAGCGACTCGGAGATTCGTGGCGTCCTGCAGATCGCGAATCCCGGAGGAGAGTCGGAACCTCGTGGCTTCACGCCCGAGGATGAGAAGGTGGTGGAGCATTTCGCCACTCTGGCGGCGGTGGCGATCGAACGAACCGCGATGACCGAAGCCCTGGTGCTGCGGATGATCGCGATGGCGGAGGTCCGTGATCCCACCGAGACCGGCGCCCATGTCCAGCGGGTCGCCGGGTACTCGATCATCCTCTATCAGGGCTGGGCCGATCAGCATGGCATCGAGGACGAGGAGCGTGAGCGAAACCTCGACCGGCTTCGCACGGCGGCCATGCTGCACGACGTGGGCAAGGTCGGAATTCCCGACGCGATTCTGAAGAAGCCCGGAAAGTTGGACGAGCAAGAGTACGCGTTGATGCAGCGGCACACCGTGATCGGTGCCAGGTTGTTCAAGGGCATGCGCACCGACTTCGACCAAGTGGCTCGGCAGGTGGCATTGCATCATCATGAACGCTGGGACGGCGCCGGGTATCCGGGGCCGATCGAGATCGAGGCGGAACTTGGAGAGCCGAAGGTTCCGGTGCATCGCGGGCTGGTGGGAGAGGACATTCCGCTTTTCGCCCGGATCGTGGGGATCGCGGACGTGTACGACGCTCTCTCCTCCCGACGGTCCTACAAGGAACCGTGGCCCGAGGAGCAGGTTCTGGACATCATTCGCGGTGAATCAGGGAAGCACTTCGACCCGGAACTCGTCCAGATCCTGTTGCAGAACATCGAGGAATTCCGCCGCGTCGGTCGCCGTTTCGGAGATTGATTGAAAATCTTCCGGGCTCCCGTCGTTTAAACCGCGATGGAGCGTCTGGACGTGTTTTTCGGCGTGAAACCCGCGAACTCGGTGGGGGTGTCTTCGTAGATATGTCGGTCCAGAACAAAGGAGACTCGACATGAAAGACGACCAGGAATTCGAATACGAAAACGAGCCGGAGCGCGACGAAGAAGGCTTCCTCGACCAAGGTGATCCATCGGACGAGGACGTGAATCCGGACGAGGATCTTCCGTTCGGCACCGCCGGCGTTTCAGGTTTGATCAAGCGCCTTCAAGGAGGTGCCGGAGATGATGGTTGGCCGCCTGAGAAGTGTCGAATGGTGGCCGAATACGTGCTCTCCCTCAAGCACGACTACTGGCTCACGCAGTCCGAGGCCGGCTTCTGCCGACGACTGCTCGCCGCAGCATGAAGTTCTCCGGTCAGGGTCGCACGATGAGTACAGGAGGCGTGTCGACCCAGATGCGGAGGGATGAGACCGCCTCGGAGGCTTCGGAGGTCAATGACTTCCAGCCTTCGGTTCCCAGGCGAAGGGACTCCAGGTTTTCGGCCCAACACGCGACTGCGGCGGTCACTCGATCGCGGTCGGCAGGACCGATCTGGAGGCCCTCGATCTCATTCCTCAGGCTTTGAGATCGAGCCAGCAATGTTCGAACGCTCGCATCGATCTCGAGCACCGCGGACCAGCGGCGAATCGAATCTTCGCAGGTCACCTGCCACCGACGTGCAGGTTCACCGGGGGAGATTCTCCAGCCGCCATCCGAAAGCACCATCGGAAACCGTTGACGCAACCGAGTGGCATCGGGCATGGAAAGTCTCGCCCGCGTCAAGGACCACGGCATGGCGCTGACCAGGGACGAAGCACTGTCGAGGGATCCGATCATGGAATCCACGATGGAGTTCAACCGTCCCCGGGCCTTGAAGTCCAGGTTCGCCGCATCCACCACCAGCAGCAGGCCGCTGTCGCCCATGGCTTCGATTTCCGCGTATCCGAGGGCGGAAGCGAGGGGATCGATTCCTTCCGGGATCATCGGAGCGAAGCCGGCGTCCGACAGTTGGCGAGCGGTGATGCCCGGACCCTGGCGGCTGGTTCGAATTCGGTTGGCTTTCGGGTCTGGATCTCCCCCGCGGTCGAGGGCTGGGATGGCCGCCGGTGTTGGTTCGGTCCCAAGGTCCATTGAAGGATCGGCCATGGTTCGAGCGAGGGCCATCCGGGCCTGTCTCCGTTTCGGATCGAGGGAGGACGGAAAGGCCTCCATCGTCATTTTTCCGAGTCGTCGGAGTTCGCTTTCCAGCCGGGCGAGGTCACTGGTGATGGCAGGCAGCGTCTGGATGGCCGGACGATCGCGGTCGAGCATCTCGGTCAGCATGCCGCCTCGCTGGTCGGGGACTTCGATCGATGTCTCCTCCAGGACGACCCAGCGATCGCAGGCGAACAGGATCGGCAGGGCGGCACCACCCACGCTTCGGATGATCGCGATGGTTTCGAGGTTCGTATCCCGGATCAATGAGGCGATGTTCGCGCCGTCATCCGGGTCGCCTCCGATGGCATCGATTTCAACCATCACGCCGTTCCAGGCCTCGGCCTTGGCAAGCATCAGGGCTTGTTGAACCCCCTCGGCGGTCACGTCGGCACCGACGGTTCCGATCACGGGAATCTGCAGCAATCGCACTGATTCCTCCGCAATGGCGGAGGGAACGAACGAGAGGAGGACGATGAGAACGAGGCGGCAGGTCATTCCGCGGCTCCGAAAGGGTGATCGAATCTGGTGACATCCTACGGTCGTTAGACTGGGGGGCTCGCCTCGCCGAGGTCGTCTCGGTGCGGAAGGGAACCTCAGGGATTTCAGCTCCAGGGCACGGGGTCGATCCTGCCGCGCATTCGGGACTTTCGATGACGAAGCAGAACCAGGACGGAAGAGTGAACTTTCGCCGTCGCAAGCGATCTCAGATGCACGCCGAGGCTGAAGCCGAGGCGGTGGATCTGGCGGCCATCGACGAGCATCCGATGCTGGTCGCCGGCCGGCCGGAACTGGTGACGGACGAGGAGACCCTGAAGGGACTGGTCGAGCATCTTCGCTCGGTCGGGACGTTCGCCTACGACACCGAATTCATCGGCGAGGAGACCTTCCTTCCGAGGATCTGCCTGGTTCAGGTCGCCACGGCGGAGCGGCTCGCGCTCATCGATCCGGTCGAGCTTCCCGATCTCGCACCGATCTTCGAGGTGGTCGCGGATCCGGAAGTGGAGACGCTGGTCCATGACGGCGCCCAGGATCTCGAACCCGTGCGTCGCATGCTCGGGGTCGAGCCGCAGGGAATCGTCGACACCCAGGTCTGCGCGGCTTTCCTGGACATGCCCTGGCCCAGTTCGCTGGCGAAGCTGGTGGAGCGGTTCACCGGGCATCAGCTCAACAAGGGGCACACGTTCACCGATTGGGACGCCCGGCCCCTGACCGATCGGCAGGTCCGCTACGCCGCGGATGACGTGCGATTCCTGCCGCTGGCCTGGAGTCGGATGAAGGAGATGCTCGAGCAGGAGGGGCGACTGGAATGGGCGATGCGGGAGTGTGATGAATCCCGGCGTCGTCACGTGGGTCAGTTCGACGCGGAGAAACAAGTTCGCAAGATCACCCGTGGCTCTCGGGTCAAGGCGAAGACCGCGACGGTGCTGATGGCCTTGGTCGAACTTCGCCACGAGATCGCACGAGAACTGGATCTCCCGCACCGAGTCGCGATCAGCGACGAGGCCTTGAGTGAGATGGCTCGCGCGTTGCCGGCGAACGAGGAGGAACTCTCGAAGTGTCGGAACATCGGGCGGCGAAATGCGGCGGAACAGGGGCCGAAGATCGTGGCTGCCATCAAGGAGGCGCTCGAAGGCCCGTCGCGTCCCTTGCCGACCGGGAAGTCCAAGGAGGAGACGGCGCTCGATCGAATGCGAGTCGACGCTCTCTGGTCGGTGCTGAGCCTGCGATGCCTCGCAGATCGAATGGCGCCCTCCCTTCTCACCAGTCGATCCGATCTTGCCGCCTGGTATCTGGATCGGGAGGCCGGCCGGACGGACGCTCCGATGTTCGCCGAGGGAACGTGGCGTCACGACTCGATGGGGATGTGGCTCGAGTCGTTCCTCAAGGGCGAGGCGAACCTCGATCTCACTTGGAACGACGGGCGTCTGCAGCGGGCCTCCGACTGATCGAATTCATCCGGTCGACTCGGGCGACTCGGACGGATCGCTGGTTCCGCACATTCGTTGATCGGCCGGAGATCCGTCAGATTCCCCGGAACCCGGACTCGGGAGTTTTTGATTCTGGACCCGTTGGTTCGGACGCCTCCGGAGGGGTGGTCGTCCCAGGGTGATCATTCAAAGACCGCCGGGCTGATTTTCCAGAAATAACGGAGTCGAAAAACGTATCGGGGGGCCGAATCTTCTTCGGCTGCTTTTTCGTGTCCGGGAGTGGATCATTCTGGAATTCCTACTGGATTCCAGTCGGCTCAGATCTATCATTGTGGAACACGGCTGGAACACG